>JARRNO010000094.1:0-15024 GCA_037384885.1 Acidobacteriota bacterium | reverse complement strand
ACGGATACCTGCAATCCGATAAGCAACCGGATGCCGGAACCTTAATTAAGATTCCAGGCCGGCAGTCTCTCTTGGCGAAGTAATCGTATGGTTCAGGTTCTGTAACGGTATTCCAGAAGGAAAGCAACCGCTCTGGGAGCGCAATGCTCGCAGTACCCGAAACGGTCCGCCAAGCGGGCCAGCGTTTCCCTCGCCGCCTTCTTCCGAGCATCGGACAGTCCGGAAAACTCAGGTCGATCCACCGTCAGCAGGTCCCGGCCGATGGTTACGACTTCCTGGGTGGCGCGGTCGTGGTATGCCTTGGCGATCTGCTGGAGCTGGCCCGAAAACAGCGCCTCCACATCCATGGCTTCATCGGGATGTTCGAGACTCCAGGAGGCCGCCTTGGCCAGAATCTCCTCGCGGTAACGCCTTGCGTCGTCGCCGGTGTCCAGGACCTCTTCCATCTCTTCCATGATCTGCGGATTGGGAGCTTCCCAGGCGCCGGTCGCCGGGTTGTGGACCTTTTCTCCGCGCACCCAGGCCCGGACGTGCCTCAGATAACGATCGAAGACCTTTCCATATTCGCCTTCCGGCACCAATTCCATGGCGGTCAGGACTTCCCGGTCGAGAACGTCCAGGTAAGATTCACGCGCCACGTTGATGAACCCTTCCGGATCGTGGTAGCCCTCTTCCGGCTTGAGCTGCAGGAACAGGTAGAGGCTCTTATCCTTGATGAACCGGGCGATTTCCTGCAGAACGTCTTCCGTGGTCAAACAGGGACAGTCCTTTCCGTAGGCGGTGTCGTAAAAAATTTCGCGGATTTCTCGGGGCGACACGCCGAACCGGCCTTCGTAGATGGGCGTGTCGTCGTATTCCCTGCGGATCTCCGGCACGAGGTCGTTGAGGACACGCTGCTCCTGCGACGTAAAGTTGGCCACCTTGTTGAGCGGGCGGCCGTCGTACAGAAGGGTCTTCTGATATGGAGTCAACCGGCGGACAAGATCGCGCTGGTCTGAGTCGAAGTGGTCCACCTCAGGTTTGTTCAACCTCGTCAGAACGGCCCAGAGAGCTGCCGTTTCCGCCACGTGAGGTTCGATGTGCTTGAAGCTCGTAATGGGCTGCAGGATGGACTCGCACAGGCCGCGTTCCTTTCTCCATTGCAACAGGTACGGAACAGCCACCAACAGCATCCGCCCCTTGAAAGACGCGAATTCAGGCGTCTCCTTAAAGGCATCCAGGTTCCGTTCGTTCGATGAGGCGAAGAGCACGGTATTCGTGTACATGTTGACGCTGGAGAGCTGCACCTCGCCCCGCTCCGTGGCAGAGAGCAGGTACTTGTTCATTTCCGTTGCGCGCGTGAGAAAATCGGAGAATTCCACGAGGCCGTTGTTGGCATCCACCAAATCGCCGAAGAGCTGATGGAAATTAAGGTGCTGGAGCTTGGCGGGAAGCTGCTGGAGCGACCGGTCCAAGGTCAGCTGCCGGTCCGCCGCGTCGGGCGTCTGCTGAGGCGAAATCACCACCGCGCCGCGCCGGTATCGCCTGGAGAAGAAATAGCGGCGCACCTGGACGTGTCTCAAGACTTCGGAAACGTCCCCGTCATACTCGTGCAGGAGGGTATCGGAAATCTGGCGGCATCGGGGGCAAAGATCGCCCTCCAGGATGTAGTGAGTCATCCGGAAGGCGTCTTTCTCCTTCTGTGATGCGCCCTCGATCCACCGCTCCAGCAATTCTCTCCTCTGGTCGGCCGGCAGCAGCAAAAGGGGCGAGTCGTTCATGTCGCAGGGGATTCTCGCTTCCAGTTGTTCGGAAGGAAGATTTGCGTATGATGTATGGTTTGTCCGCTCTCCCCCATCCTTGAGACCGCCGAATCCCATCTCGTGATCGCGCTCCCGGGGAAAAACCCAGTGGAAGGTGTAGCGCGCCCCTTCTGGAATCTTGGAATACTCCTCGCAGCCCCGCATGAGCAGCTCGACAATGAGACTCTTGGCGGACCCGTTGGGACCGTGAAGATGGATGATTCGATCCGCACGACCCTCGAGAACCAGGTTCTTGAGCGCACTATAGATTTCCTGCACGGCGCTTTCTTGGCCGAATAGAGGCTGGTCGGACGGCCGCCCGAAGGGCGCGTCAAAGACTTTGAACTGCTTGACCGTTCCGGCGAATCCCTTTTCCTCCCGCGTTCCGAAGTAGTCGATGGCGTCCGTAAGATACTGCGGCGCATTGCGGCTCAGGGAATAGGGAAGCCGCTCAAGATCTTGAAGATACTCGTCGAACGTCTTGATCCACCGGTCCTCTTTGAAGCAGTTCTTCAGGTTCTCCGCCCAGGAGGAGAGCCATTCGTGTTTGTCGGCCATGATGGGACCTCCTTACACCCACTTTTGAAGGTAAGACCGCCTCTCGGCCTTTTCAAGGGGAAAGACGGGGGAAGGAGGCCGCGCCGCCGGCAAATTCTCTCGGATGGGGGCCGGCTACCGGGGAATTAGAAGATTGTCGCCGGGATGAAGCGTCGTGCGGGCCGAGATCCCGTTGAGGCGGCAAAGCTCGCGGACGCTGGTGCCATAACGGCGCGCCAGATCATAGAGCGTGTCCCCCCGCCGGACGTGGTGCATCCGGGTTCCGGGACGCGGCGATGGGTGCTTGAGCCTCCCCCGGCGCCTGGAGGCCATCCGGGTTGATCCGATCAGTTTCAGACGCTGCCCCGGGTGAATCAGGTTTGAATGCAGATTATTGAGCGATTTGATCGCGGAGACCGAAACGCCTGCCCGCAGGGAAATCAGGTATAGAGAATCCCCGCGGCGGACGCGGTAATAGGTGTGGCGGCGGCCGCTGCTGCGCCGGCCCACGCTGTAGAGCGATGGATCCCGCGCGGCCATCCCGATGGGGATGACCAGCCGCTGGCCCCGATGCAGCATGTTGGAGCGAAGCCGGTTCGCGATGCGGATGGCCGAATAGGGCACGCCGTAATGGCGCCCGATGCTCCACAGGCTCTCTCCGCTGCGTACGATGTGAATATCGACCTTGACACGGTCTTCCGGAGGGATCTTGGTGTACTTCGCCTCGAAGGTGTCCAGCCGGTCCGCGGGGATGCGGAGGGCATAGGTGTAGGGCGGCGTAATGTACCGCCTCAGCGAAGGATTCATGGCTCGCAGCTGCTCCACGGACTCGTTCGCGCACTTGGCCAGAACGCGCACGTCGGTGGGGTTCTTGATGGTCACGGCGGCGCTGGGCGGCGGTGGATCGGCCGGAATATCAAACCCGTATGCTTTCGGATTGGTGGCGATCAGGATGGCCGCCAGGATGGCGGGCACATATTCCCGTGTCTCGCGCCGGAGCAGGCGGTAGCTTTTGAGATCCCAGAACGTCGCCCCGGGATGACGCCTCAAGCCGCGCAGAACTCTTGCTTCGCCGGCGTTGTAAGCTGCCAGCGCCAGTTCCCAGTTATGAAACATGCCGTAGAGGGTGCTCAGGTACCTGGCAGCGGCCCTGGCCCCCATCAGGGGATCGAGGCGCTGGTCTTCCCAGAAATTGACCTTCAAACCATAGTGCCGGGCCGTCCCGGCGATAAACTGCCAGGGACCGACCGCTCTCGCTCTGGATACCGCATGGGTGCGGAAGCCCGACTCCACGATGGCCAGGTAAACCAGGTCGGGCGGGACGCCCTCGTCCTTGAAGATTTTCTTGATCTGCGGGATGTAGGGCTCACCCCGAACCAGGGTCCGCTCGAACCAGTCCTTGAGCTTGGTCTGGTAGAGGTTGACGTAGGTCAGGACGGCCTTGTTGTCCATGGGGATGGGAATGCCCACCTTCACCGATTTCTGAGCGTCTTCCACCGCCTCGTAGGTCTTCTTCAACCCCGAAGAGGAGAGGAAGGTGGTCACGTGAAGCAGGTTGTCTTTGGGGGAAGGGCTTTCGATGCTGTAAGTATCCGGCGCCGAGTTCGCGTCTAGATCGAGCTGAAGGGAGAGGTCGCACATCTGGTCCAGCGCGTCCTGGACCTTCACCGACCCGCGTACTTCGGGACCCTCCTGCAGGTACGCCGCCATCAGGGCGGACATGTCCTGCGTCAGTTTCTGGGCCTGCTCGTCGGTCAGGTCCGGGTCCTGCGCCTTCTCGTTCAGCGCCTGCATCTTCGAGGCGAGAATGTCGGCAGGGTCCAGCTTCGGCGCGGGAGGAACGGGCACTTTAAGCGCCACGGGCGCGGGTTTCTTCTGGACCGCGCACCCGAGAAGGAGGGGGACGGCGATGAGGGCCAGCAACTTTCGAACGTGCATTCTATGCCTGCTCATAACGGTATGTTTCCATGCTTTTTGGGCGGTGTCCATTCCCGCTTGTTCGCCAGCATCTTCAGCGCGGTGATCAGCTTGCGCCGGGTCTGGGCGGGATAGATGACTTCATCAACGAACCCTTTTCTCGCGGCGGTATAGGGGTTCGCCTGGCTCTTTCTGAACTCTTCGACCTTCTCTTTGCGGAAGGCGTCCGGATCGTCAGCGGCCCCCAGGTCCTTGCGGTAAAGGATGTTGACCGCGCCTTCCGGCCCCATGACGGCGATTTCCGCCGTAGGATACGCAAAGTTGACGTCGGTTCGAATGTGCTTGCTGGCCATGACGCAATAGGCGCCGCCATAGGCCTTCCGGGTGATGACCGTGACCTTGGGAACCGTGGCCTCGGCAAAGGCGTAAAGCAGCTTGGCTCCGTGCAGGATGATGCCGCCGTGCTCCTGCTCCTTGCCGGGCAGGAAGCCGGGAACGTCCTCGAAGGTCACCAGAGGAATGTTGAAGGCATCGCAGAACCTCACGAAACGTGCGCCCTTGATGGACGCCTTGATATCCAGCACGCCGGCCAGAACCGAGGGTTGGTTGGCCACCACTCCCACCGTCCGTCCCCCGAGCCGTCCAAAACCCACCACGATGTTCTCCGCGAAATCCTGGTGAATTTCGAAGAACGCCTGGTCATCCATGACCGGCGTGATGACGTCCTTGATGTCGTAGGGCATGTTCGGATTATCCGGCACGACGCGGTTCAACGCTTCGTCCACACGGTCTTCCGGATCCGTGCAGCGCACGACTGGCGGATCCTCCCGGTTGTTCGAAGGCAGGTAAGACAGGAGGGCGCGGGCGCTCGCCAGCGCCTGCACGTCGTCCTTGGCCGTCAGGTGCGAAACGCCTGAGATACCCGCATGCGCCGCCGCCCCTCCAAGCTCCTTCTTGGTGATGTCTTCGTGCAGAACTGTCTTGATGACGTCCGGGCCGGTGATGAACATGTAAGAGGTCTCTTCCGACATGATGACGAAGTCGGTGATGGCGGGCGAGTAAACCGCGCCGCCCGCGCAGGGCCCCAGGATCAGCGAGATTTGAGGCACGACGCCCGAAGACAGGGTATTCCGAAGAAAGATCTCCGCGTAGCCCGCCAGAGACCCGACACCTTCCTGGATTCGAGCGCCTCCCGAATCGTTGATGCCGACGATGGGCGCCCCGACCTTCATGGCCAGGTCCATGATCTTGCAGATCTTTCTGGCGTTCGTCTCTGAAATGGAGCCGCCGAACACCGTGAAATCGTTCGCAAAGAGAAACACCGTCCGGCCGTCCACCTTGGCGGAGCCGGCGACGACGCCGTCCCCCGGGATTACGTCCTTTTCCATCCCGAAGTCCCTGCAATCGTGTTCCACGAGCGCGTCCATCTCCTCGAACGTTCCCGGATCCACCAGGAGTTCGATCCGCTCTCTGGCGGTCAGTTTCCCCGCTTCGTGCAGTTTCTTGACACGGGCTTCGCCGCCCCCGGCCCGGCTGGCTGCGAGGCGTCCTTCAAGCTCTTTGGTTCCATCGTCCATCACGGTTCCTCTGGAAGTGTACGATAGGTGAGCGCCTGGACCGTGTCGGCGTAAATGTCGTCCGGCGGCATTTTCGTGTAGCGCTCTGCGAAAGCCTTCAGCTTTTTCGCCTGCCCATCCGATCCGTCAAATTCCAGCAGATCATTGAGATGCTTTACCGCACCCTGGATGTTCTGGGCTTTCAGGTCCTGGACGGCCCAATTGTAATAGCCGTCACGGATCAGGTCGTGAATGCTCTTTCGCTTCCCGAGCTGCGAGGCCAGCGTGTCATCCGGGTAGATAAGCCGCCAGGCTTGTCTCAGGCAATCGGCCCAATCCTTATCTTGGAAGGCCTGTGTCGATTTCTGGTATTTTTCGAGGAAGGCCTTGTTTCTGCGGGCTTCCTCCTGCTGCTTCTCGTAGGCTTCCTGCGCCGAGGCCAGGGCGTTCTGGGCCTTTGTATTCAGGGCATCCTTTGCCAGAGCCTCGCGGTAGAGTTCGGCGGCCTTGCGATAATCCTTCTTTCCCTCGGCAGCCTTTCCTGCCGCGAGCAGCTCGTCCACGGTCATGGGTTTCGGTTGCGCCGGCTCCGCCTGCGCACCGTTCGGGTTCTGCTCTGCCGACGGCGCAGGCGCCTTGGGCTTGGGCTTCGGTTTGATCTTGGGCTTGTGGCGGCCCACAGATGAGACCGGAACCGACGGCGCAGTCCCGGCGCCTGAATTGCTGCTGAACGTCAGCCAGAAAATGACGGCGCCGATAACGGCGATCACCGCCACGGCGGCGATACCCACCCCGACTCCGATGACCTTCTTACGCACGGCGGGCTTTTTTCCGGGCGGCATGGCGGCCCCGCCCGCCTCAGAACCGGGCGCCGGCGGTGGAGGAGGCGGAGGGCCCGGCGCGGCCGCGCCTTGGCCGGATTCAGCTCCGAACCCCGGAGGCGGCGGGGCGATGTCGTCCCATGACGAATCCTCCCGTGGCCGCGGGGAAGAGCCTGAGCCAGCCGGCGCATCGGGCGGGGTGGCGTCTTCTCCGCCCCGCTCCAGCACGAACTCTTCATCCCCGCCTTCCGTCTGCTCGAACCGTCCGGGCGGCGGAGGCGGAGGCTGGGAGGGGACGGGCCCTGGCGGTGCGGGCGGAGCTTCCGCCTTGGGCGGTTCAGGAGTGCCTGACTCAAATTCGAACTTGCCGGGCGCCGGCGCGTCATCCTCGAATTCAAACCCCGAGGGCTCCGGCGGCGTTTCGCTCCCCGTTTGCGCGGGTGCGGCAGGGGAAGGTCCGGGCGGGGCTTCCGCCGGAGCAGCCGGGACTGACGCGGGAACCCCCTGGCCCCGTATTCTCGAGAGATAATACTGAGCTTCGCTGTTTTCGGGAAACCGCTCCAGAACCTTCTGAAAGAGGCCTTCGGCCTTGGCGAGATCGCCGGCGGTATAGGCGGCGATCCCTTCCGTCAGGGAAGTCTGCCATTCGCCCTGGCTCTGTTCCAGTCCCGCCTTTGCTTTGTCAATGAGGTCCTGAGCCTCCCGGCTTTCTTCGTCGACGATGAAGACACGCGACCAGGTATCGATCGCCTCCTGGTAGCGCCCTTGATCAAAGAGCGCCTTCCCCTCGGCGATGTAGCCGTCCACTTTGTCCTTTTCCTGGGGCGACAGGCTCGTCCCGGGCGCGGCATTTTCACTTTCGGTCAGCGGCTCAAGGGGGATCTCCAGCGGAGGCGGCGTTGACTGGGGGGAGACGGCTCCGATTCGTCCAGCTTTGGGCCGCCCTCTGGAAAGGCCTGGGAATCATCGAAGGGCTGGGGAGGGCCGAAGGGCAGCTCTTCAGAATCCACACCGGCGGCAGGCGGCGACTCGGCGGGCGGTGCCGGAGCCTCCGGAGGCTTGGCGGGCGCTTCGCCGCCGGTCTTCAACTGCTGGAGCAGTTCCGAAGCCTCCCGGTTTTGCCCGTCGATTTTCAGAATTTCCTCCAGGAGGGTCTGGGCGTTCTCCTTGAAGCCTTCTTTCAGGAGGAGATGCACTCGTTTCATTTTCTCATCGATTTGAAGCTGAAGCATCAAGCGTTCCTGGATCTCCACCAGGAGCGCCTTGACATCTGCATTGGCGGGATCGTCCTTCAGCGCCGCCTTCAGAACACCCATGGCCTCGTCGAGCTTTCCAGCCGCCATGAGCTGCCTGGCATTCTCGATTCTGGGATCGGACATTCGCCTGACCTCCCCAATGAAGGAAGTGTACAACATCTGCGTATTCCTTCCAAGCACGGGGATTCCCCGTTGCCGGACAACGCCGAACCGGTGTTGAACCACCTAGCGCGCAACCGCCCCGAAATGTCCCATTCAAGCCCATTTCCACAGAGTCCGGGGCGCGTGTGATTTCACGCAGGGTCAAAACGGCGCGGAGAACCCGGGAAAATATGACGGCGCGCAGCCGGGTCGCGTTGCGGCCAGTGTCTAGTGAAAGGTATCGGGTGTCTTGTATGTCTCGGGCGTGCCTATGCGGGCAAAGATTGGGCGGGCTTTCCTTTGCGGGGCTCGGCCCCTGCAAGCCAAGAACGCCACACGGCGCGAAGCGCCGTCCCGCAAAGGTAGGCCCGCTTGAACACTAACGGTTAACAGCGCGGCGTGCCGCGCAGCTTACGATTCACGGCGCAAGGCGCCTCCTCCGGCGTCTACCCTTTCGTCTCTTCCCTCTGCCTTGTCCCGGCGCTGCCGGGCCCGACTCACGGCTGACGATTCACGGTTTACCTTTCTCAAAGCCTCCCGTCCTCCCATCCTCCCTGTGAATAATAGCCGCTGTGCGGCCATCGGCGTGCCAGCGCATCCTCGGACGTCTTCCCTCTAACCTCTCCCCTTTCCCCGGCCGCTAAGCGGCCACTTCTTCACCTCCTTGCTTCCTCACTCTTTACTCTTCACTAAGCGCGGCTATTGCCGCGCTTGCCCCGCTCTTTCCTTTTCGCACGCGCATTGGTATCCTGAACGCTTGATAA
The DNA here is from genome assembly GCA_037384885.1 of Acidobacteriota bacterium. Classification (GTDB taxonomy): domain Bacteria; phylum Acidobacteriota; class UBA4820; order UBA4820; family DSQY01; genus JARRNO01. The sequence goes on along the minus strand of JARRNO010000094.1, from coordinate 6,251 downwards.
GAAGCGCCGCTGCGGCGCTTGAGGAAATCCCCCGGCCGCCGGAAAAAGCCGCGAGAGCTTATGGGAGTCGGATCCGGAAGTGGCCTCCGCTGTCGCGGCTGAAATCCGCCGCCAGCACGACCACCTTGAAATGATCGCCAGCGAAAACTTCGTCTCGGAAGCGGTCCTGGAAGCGGCGGGAAGCGTCTTCACCAACAAGTACGCCGAAGGCTACCCGCACAAGCGCTACTACGGCGGCTGCGTCCACACGGACGTGGTGGAGGAGCTGGCCATCGAGCGCGCCAAGAGCCTCTTCGGCGCCGACCACGCCAACGTCCAGCCCCATTCGGGGTCCCAGGCCAATATGGGCGTCTACATGACCGTGCTTCAGCCGGGCGACAAGGTTCTCGGCATGGACCTGAGCCACGGCGGCCACCTCACCCACGGCCACCCGCTGTCCTTCTCGGGCAAGCTCTATGAGTTCATCCCGTATGGGGTCCGGAAAGACACGGAAACCATCGACTACGACCGGCTCGAAGAGCTGATGAAGGAGCACCATCCCAAGCTCGTGGTGGTGGGCGCCAGCGCCTATCCCCGCATCATCGATTTTCCGAAGATCTGGGAGATGGCCAACCGTCACGGCGTCCTCGTCATGGTGGACATGGCCCACATCGCCGGGCTTGTGGCCGCCGGCGTCCATCCCAGCCCGGTCCCCTACGCCCACTTCGTCACCACCACCACCCATAAGACCCTGCGCGGTCCCCGGGCCGGCCTGATCCTCTGCAAGGAGGAATTCGCCAAGGACCTGAACCGCACGGTCTTCCCGGGCATCCAGGGCGGGCCGCTCGTCCACATCATCGCCGCAAAGGCCGTGGCGCTGCGCGAGGCCGCCACGCCCGAATTCAAGGCCTACTCCCAGCAGGTGGTGGACAACGCCAAAACACTCGCCGAAGGCCTGGCAGAGGCCGGCTGGCGCATCGTCTCCGGCGGGACGGACAACCACCTCCTGCTCGTGGACGTCTTTTCGCGTGAACTCACCGGAAAAAAGGCCGAGGAAGCCCTCGACAAGGCCGGCGTGACCGTCAACAAGAACACCATTCCTTTCGATACTCAGAAGCCCTTCATCGCCAGCGGCATCCGGGTCGGCACCCCCGCCATCACCACCCGCGGCATGAAGGAAGGCGAGATGAAGCAGATCGCTCTCTGGATGGACCGCGCGCTGAACCAACCGGAGGACGAAGCCGCCCTCGCCGCAATCCGCAAAGAAGTGGCCGCCCTCTGCGACCGGTTCCCGCTTTACGCCCATCTCGTCGGATCGATCCCGGAGGGATTCTGAAATGCTGCCGCTCCTGCTCGCCCCCTCGCACGACAAACCCGCGCGCGTGCTGGGACGCAGCCCCAGGCTGGTCTCCATCCTCCAGAACCTGAGGACCGCCGGATGGCCCGCCGTTCTGTACGATCCCGGCGGCGACGAATCCCTCGCCTCGCTGGACGGCACCCACACCATCCGCCGCCGCCCCGATGCGGAAACGCTCCTCTCCTCCTCACTCGTTCTCATCGGCGAAAGCTGCCCAGAAGACTGGCGGAAGGAGGCCCTGGATGCGCTGCAGGACACGGACAACCTTTATTGGGACGAGCGGGACCCTGACCATTCCACCCTGGATTTTCCACGCTGGTATTCGAGCCGCGCCCTCTCCCTCGCCGTCTGGGGCGGCACGGAGCGCACCGCGTGGCAGGAATCGCTTTTCACCGCCCTTCTCGACGGAACAGACCAGCTCTTCGACGCGTTGCTGAGACTGCTGCAGGATCTGGAAGATGTTTTGAGCAACATCGAAGACCGCTCTTTCCGCCAGAAGGCGCTTTCACAGATCGGGAGCCCGGAGGTCCTTTCCCTGCTCATGGCAGGGCGAAGCGACGAGGCAAAGACTCTCGTGCTCAAGATTCTGGGCACGACCACCCGGACTCTCGACTGAACCGGAGAAGATCATGAGTTCAATCACCAAAGAGGGCGTTCTCGAAGCCCTCAAAGTCATCGAAGATCCCGACTTTCATAAAGACATCGTCTCCCTGGGCTTTGTCCAGGACATCGAGATAGAAGGCGGCTCGGTCCAGGTGCGGCTGGTGCTTACCACGCCCGCCTGCCCCGTGCGCGACCGCTTCAAAAGCGAGGTGGAACGCGTGATCCGCGAAACCTGGCCGGATGTCACGGCGGTCAACGTCATCCTCGATTCCAACGTCCAGGCCTCCGCCAAGCCGCCGGTGATGGAAAACCTGCTGCCGCAGGTCAAGAACACCATCGCTGTCGCCTCCGGCAAGGGTGGTGTGGGCAAATCCACCGTCGCCGCCAACCTCGCCGTCGCCCTGGCCCAGACCGGCGCCAAGGTGGGCCTGCTCGACGCGGATATCTACGGGCCCTCCATGGGTCTCATGCTGGGCGTGGAACAACGTCCACAGCTTGCCGGCGACAAGATCGTGCCCATCGTGGAGCACGGCGTGCACGTCATGTCCGTCGCCTTCCTGCTCGATCCCGACACTCCGCTGATCTGGCGGGGCCCCATGGTCATGAAGGCCCTCATGCAGCTTCTGGGCGACGTGGCGTGGCCCGACCTCGACTACATGGTCGTGGACCTGCCGCCGGGCACGGGCGACGCCCAGCTCACGCTCACCCAGAAGGTGCCGCTTTCCGGCGCGGTGATCGTTACCACGCCCAACGAGGTGGCGCTCATCGACGCCCGCAAGGGGCTGACCATGTTCCAGAAGGTCAAGGTGCCCGTTCTTGGCATCGTGGAAAACATGTCCTACTTCGTCTGCCCGCACTGCAATGAAAAGACAGACATCTTCGCCACGGGCGGCGGCGAGCGGACCGCCAAGGACATGGGCGTCCCCTTCCTGGGAGGCATTCCCATCGATCCCGCCGTCCGCGCCGCAGGCGATAACGGCAGGCCCGTGGTGATCGCCGCTCCTGATTCGGCCGTGGCGGCCTCCTTCCGTTCGTTGGCCGAACGCGTGGCCCAGGAATCCAGCATCCAGGCCTACAAGTCCACTCAGCCGGGCGACGGCGGCAAGGATCCGGTGCCGGCAGGGGCGGAATAAGAAAGGCGGAGCGCCATGGCTCGCAGGAACAACGCGGACCCGGAAGACATCGTCCTGCCGGCCGAGCGGCCGGTCACCCTGGAAGGTTTCGCGGGGCATGCCCGCCAGGTCGCCGTGCTTCAGCGTTCGCTGGAAAAGGGAATGCTCGCCCAGTCGCTGCTCTTCGCCGGACAGGAAGGCTTGGGAAAGGCCACGCTGGCCTGGAAGCTCGCCGCGGCGCTGCAATGCGCTTCTCCCACGCCATGGGCCTGCGGTGAATGCCCCTCCTGCCGCAAGATGGTCAAGGGTCTCCACCCGGATGTCCGGATCATCACTCTGGAGAAGCGCCCAAATTCCGACAAGATGCGAACCGAAATCGTCATCGAGCAGATCAGGGAAGACATCCTGAAGCCCATCGTATACCCCCCCTACGAGGGGAACCGGCTGGTTTTCATTATCGACCCCGCCGATCTCATGAACACCTCGGCCCAGAACTGCCTGCTCAAGAGCCTGGAGGAGCCGCCGCGCTGCGTGCAGTTCATCCTCGTGGCGCGAAACAGCGGCCGGCTTAAATCGACCATCCGCTCCCGATGCCAGGTCTTCAATTTCTATCCCCTCCCCGCCCAGGACATGGAAAGCGTGGCGTCCCGGTCCGGAATCAAGGCGAAGGACCGGTCCAAAGCGCTCGCCCTGGCTGCGGGAGCCCCGGGAAAGCTCTTCGACAACAACCTGAAAGCCCAGCAGAAACGCCGCGACAGATTGATCACCTTGCTGGAAGCCGGCCTGGACCTCTCGAGGTGGGACGACGCCGCCAAGGCTGCGGAGGCCCTGGCCAAGGAAGACCCCCAGGATGTTCTGCTCACCGCCCTGCGCTTGACGGCGGACTGCATGCGCTGCCTCGCCTCCGGCGCGGATTCAGCAAGGCCGGAAAGCGGCGAACTAGCCGAGGCGGCGCGCCGTCGCGGCGCCGACGGACTGGCGCGCCTTTCCGACCGCCTGGCCGAAGCCCCCGAGCACCTCGCACACAACGTCAACACACGCCTTCTGTGGGAGCACACCTTCCTGGTGCCCTGACGCAGCCCCCGCAGCCGCACCGGCCCGGCCGCCCTCCCGCCGCGCTTGACGAGGTCGCCAAATCCACCTATATTCAGACAAGGGGAGGCACGTGGGTATGTACGAACCCGTAAACATCCATGGAATTTTCCTCGACCCGATCACGGAACGGCCCATCCTGCTGCTGAAACATACCGCCGACAACAGGATCCTGCCCATCTGGATCGGCGCCGCCGAAGCCAACGCCATCGCGCTCCAACTCGAGCACGTCAAGGTCCCTCGTCCCATGACGCACGACCTCATGTGCGGAATCCTCGACCAGCTCGCGAGCCCGATCGAAAAGGTCCTGATCTGCGATCTCCAGGACAACACCTACTTTGCGCAGATCCAGATCAAGCGCGACCAGGCCGAGCTGCTGGTGGACGCCAGGCCCTCGGACGCCGTGGCCCTGGCCATCCGCGTCGGCGCACCCATCTTCGTCCGCGACGACATCTTCGACCGCGCCGGACAGACCGAGGAAAAAGAGGAAAGCGCCGAGCAGCTTTCCAAGTGGCTCGAAAATCTCAACCCGGAAGACCTCGGCCACTACGAAATGTGATTTCGTCCCGGCGAAGGCTGGGTTTCGCCAATTGCGTCGCACACGAACGCCGGCCCCGGCCGGCGTTCTTTCAGATGGAGAGGGACGTATGGCTTTCATGGGCGGTTCTGCTTATTCCATGGCCAATTCCCTGATGGAAGGTTACATCCTGCCCACGCCCACCACGCTCAAGCGCCTCACCTTGGACGAACTCCGCCAGCTCCAGTTCGAAGTGGAAAAGCTGCTGCGCGACCAGCGCGGCATCGTCCCCGACCAGGAAGACCAGACCGCCCTCATGAAGCGCAACCAGAAACTCCTCAAGCTCACCCAGGCCCAGCGCACCATCGTCAACTTCACCAACCTCCGCGCCAAGGGAAGGGTGTAGCTGCCAGCCCATTGAGTATTGACATATAGTACAGTACTGGCCGTCACACAATCGCCATCCACATGGCTCCCGCGAATCCCGGAGATTGTGGGACTCCTTGTTTTATGGGAATGCCTTATCTCGCCCGTTACGTTTGTTCCCCCCGAAACAACAACCGCGTAAACCAGCACGGCTCAACAACGCATAGGGCCTTTATAAGAACTCGGGTACGACGACGAATCCGGCGCGCACAAAATCGTCATCGAGAGCGGCCGCGGTTGTGAGTCCGAGACGCCGCATAACCGCGAAAGAAGTGCAGTCGGTAAAACTGTTTCGCTGATCCCTCTCTCGAACAAACTGATCCCACGCGTCGCGAATATCCTGGTCTTCAACGCGCACCAAGAGGCAGGTGCCGCTGTCTTGAAGAACCTCCCCCACCTCAACGGCCGGCGCGTAGCCCACACGGTAACGTATGAGGGTAACGAGTTCGTCAAAGATGTAGTCCGTCGTACAGAGACGTCCCTCCCACTCGGCAATCGCCCTTTTCACTTCCTTGTGCCGGGCCGCCTTCTTGTTGGCCAGGGCGTACCAAGCGCTGGTGTCGACGAAAAGTCGTTCCATCAGCGCCCACCGTAAAGGGCATCGTCGTGGTCCTCGCCCCCGAAGCTGCGGTCCTGCAAAATGCCGGTCATCCGGGAAAGGCCCGATTTCTTTCCCCGTCCGCGCTTCGGCCCGGTCTCAAGTTCGCGCTGCAACAGCTCCCGAATGATCTGGCTCATGCTCTTCTTGCTGCGGCGGGCTCTCTCACGAAGCACGATGTATTGATCATCTTCAAGCATGATCTGGGTGCGGTGCATTTCATCCTCTCCATCTTACACCTACATCATACATCACTTCTCCGGCCGGCGCAAATCTACTCCTGCTCCTTTGGAAAAGGGGCAGCTCATTCCCTGGTATGTTAAAGGTGTAGAACCACAGGAAACATGACAGAAGAAAGGAGCTGCCCCATGAGCACTGTGAAGCAGAAGAGCGGTCCCGTCAAGGGACGGGAGAAAAAGATCGTACAGATCGACGAGGGAGAGATCCGGTCGCATCTGAGCGAGGTGGTGCGCCGCACGGTGGAAGAGATGATGAATGCGATGCTGGCGATGGGCTGAACCCGGCTCTTGGCCTCCGCGTTACGCTCCGGCCAAGAGCCAACATACC
>JARRNO010000093.1:0-31006 GCA_037384885.1 Acidobacteriota bacterium | reverse complement strand
GCCTGGAGAGGATTGTGCACCGAGCCCCGCGCGATGTAACCCGGGGTTCTCAGCGTGCACAGCAGCTCCGCCATCCGGATGGGGTAGCCGGCCTGCTCCACGTCCCGCCCGAGCGGCGAGGTCGTGGTCACCTGCTTGGGCATGGTGGTGGGGGCCATCTGGCCTCCGGTCATCCCGTAAATGGCGTTGTTCACGAATATCACGGTGACCTTCTCACCGCGGTTGGCGCAGTGCATGATTTCCGCCATGCCGATGGAGGCCAAGTCGCCGTCGCCTTGATAGGCGAAAACGATCAGGTCCGGCCGGGAACGTTTGATTCCCGTCGCCACGGCCGGCGCCCGCCCGTGCGACGCTTCGTGGAAGTCGGTGTCGAAATAGTTGTAGGCAAGGACCGAGCAGCCCACCGGTGCGATGCCCACGGTGCGCTGTTTCAACCCCAATTCGTCGATGACTTCAGCCACCAGCCGGTGGATGAGCCCATGAGTGCAGCCCGGGCAGTAGTGGGTGCTGACGGGCGTGAGCGATTCGGGCAGCTTGAAGACGGTCTCAGCCATGGGCCACCTCCCGCGATTTTCCGGCGAGAATCTTTTTCACCTTGGTTTCCACCTCTTCGGGATTGGCCAGCATGCCGCCCATCCTGTTGAAGAAGTGGACGGGGCGGGTCGCCTTGAGCGCCAGCTCAACATCTTCGATCATCTGGCCGGCGGACAGCTCCACTACCAGGACATGCTTGGCCTTCTGGGCCGCTTGATAAACTTGCCTATAGGGAAAGGGAAAGAGGGTGACGGGGCGGATCATGGCCGCTTTGACCCCTTCTTCCTTCAGTTCCTCGAGGGCCGTCAGGCAGACGCGGGCCACCGTACCGTAAGCCACGATGAGCACATCGTAGGGCTCTTTTGTGTCGTACTCCTTCCAGCGGATCTCGTCCTTGGAGATCGTCTCGTATTTTTTGGCCAGCCGCTCGTTGTGGCGTTCCAGCTCTTCCGGGTCCAGGAAGAGAGAGTTGATGATGGCCCTCTCCCGTGTGCCGTCGTATCCGGTAGCGGCCCAGTCCTTGGGCTTCAACGGCTTGAAGGGCTTCCGCTTTTCGCTGAATTCGACCGGCTCCATCATCTGGCCGATCAGGCCGTCGCCGAGCACCATCACAGGGTTCCGGTAGAAATCCGCCAGGTCGAAGGCGTCCTGGACGAGATCCGCCGCCTCTTGAACAGACCAGGGCGCCAGGACGATCAGCCGGTAGTCGCCGTGCCCGCCTCCCTTCGTGGATTGAAAGTAGTCGGACTGGCTCGGCAGGATGCCGCCGAGGCCGGGACCGGCCCGCATGATGTTCACGATCACGACGGGAAGCTGGCTCCCCGCGATGTAGGAGATCCCCTCCTGCATGAGGGAAATGCCGGGAGAGGAAGAAGAGGTAAAGACGCGGACGCCGGTTCCGGCCGCGCCGTAGATCATGTTCGAGGCCGAAACCTCGCTTTCAGCCTGAACGAAAGTGCCGCCCACCTGTGGGAGGCGGTGCGACAGATATTCGGGAATTTCGTTCTGGGGCGTGATGGGGTATCCGAAGAAGTGTTTGCAGCCCGCGCGGATGGCCGCTTCCCCAATGGCCTCGCTACCCTTCATCAGTTTCTTGGCCATGTCGTCTCCCTGTCTCAGTAGGCAAAGTAGTGGTACATGGTGCCGTGAACGTGCATCTCGATCGCCACGTCGGGGCACGTGATACAGCACAGGCGGCATCCGATGCACCGCTTTTGCTCCACCACCTGGGCATAGAAATAGCCCTTGCTGTTGAGATCCTTGGTCATTCCCAGGATCTGCTGCGGACAGGCTTTGACGCAAAGTTCGCAGCCCTTGCAGCGCTCCGGATCGATGAGGATTTTCGCCACGCCCAACTCCTATCAGTTCAACACGAAAATGGGCCCCGTCTTGCGAACCTCGGGACCACGCCGGAAAGGGGCTCTCAGCATCGGGTTCAAGACGAACACAGGGCAGTCAATCCCCTCGGACGGCAGAGAATCACTCACAGGGGCCGCCGCCGTCACCGCCACGACGGGAAGATCGAGTTCATGACCGGTTTCAAGGGCCAGCCGGTATCCGTCCAGCACCACATCGGGCGTCGTCTCGTCCATGAGATGCGTGTTGGCGATGAGCCCCGTAAACCGAAGGCGCGACGGCGCCTCGATCTGCCGGGCCATCTGAACCGCAGCCGCCACATCCGGCGTAAACGGCCGCCGGAAGTTCAACACTAGGTAGAACGCCGTTTCATCGGGCGGAATCACGTCGTTCAGCGCCCCGAGAACCCTCACGCCCATGTCGTCTCCGCCCACATCCATGATCAGCTTGCGGGAAGAATCGGCGCAAAGGCCCCGGACCTCCGGGAGCAAGATGGGAAGATCGGCGTAGACGTTCTCACCCTTGGGCGCCACGAGAGTAACCCCCGAGTCCTCCAGGAACTGGCGTGCGGCGCGGGAACGGAAATAGGGTTTGACCACATCCAGATCCGCGAGAAAGACAGGCGAACCTGCACGTGCTGCGTCAATGGCACCATTTATGGCGATTTCTGACTTGCCGCTGCCGAAGTGGCCCGCCAGAATCGTGATCCGGCTGTCGAACATCAAGTCTCCCAGGTTGAATCCGGTCTCCAGCGCTCCCGGCGCCCATGCCTCAACCCCAGGCGGACGGCGCCGCTTGAGCCTTCAGAACCCGGCCGGTCGACTCGGATCCCCCTGGACCCTTGGGAGCGACATCCAGAATGTCAACATAACGCCTGGATTTCGGCGGGTTCAAGAGATGAGAACGTGCCTTGACCCTCTGCACGCCATTTCACCCAGTCTATCGCTTGGAAAGAATGGAACCGTCAGCCGGAGGCAGGTTCCTGGAGGTCCGGAAGGGCCATGAGTTCATTGAAAGAGGTGACGCACCTGTGGCCGGGGCCGCTTAATCTGCCGGGATCTCGAAAGGTTTCGGCCTTTTTTGCGTGATCCAGGCGCAGCGTCGCCATCCCAAGGCCGGCGGCCGCATCGAGTTCGCCGTTGGCACCGTCGCCGATGAAGAGCGCCCGGTCCTCGGGGCAGCCCGCCCGGGAGAGCGCCCTCCTGAAGATTTCCGGATCGGGCTTGGCCACGCCTTCTTCGTACGAGAACACCAGAAGATCGAGGCGGTCTCTGAGGTGGAGCGGCCGGATAATGAAGGCGGTGGTCGCCGTGGCGTTGCTGATCAGCCCGAGCCGGAATCCCAGCCCTCTCAGAGCGCCGAGAGCTTCGGCCGCTCCCGGGTAATAGGACACGCTCCTCTGGATGGTGTCGATGTCCAGGCGCGCCACTTCCATGACGGCCGAGCGCTCTTCCACTCCGCAAGCCTTCAGGGCTTCCGAGGCCCGCTCGAAGGGGTCCTTTAGAAGACCGGTTCCCGCCCTTTTCGCGGTGTCCCGCCACGCCGCCATGAAGGCGTCGAACGGCAGACCCGCAGCCTCCGCGGCCTTGTGTTTTCCTTCAAAGTAAAGGGATTCGTCGAGGGCGCAAAGCGTGTCGAAGAGGTCGAAAAACAGCCACTGAAAACGGCCCATCAGAACGTTCGTTTGAGCACGAAATCAGGCACACGCTCCAGGAGTTCCCTCGCCCGCGAGGGCGGCAGGATCGACAGGGCGTCCCGCGCCTCGAGGGCGTATTCCCCGGCAATTTCTTCCACCTTGGAAACCATGCCCGAATCCACAACCCTGGCCACGACGCCCTGGAGGGTGTCCGGCTCGAACCGCCGGCTCGCGACGACCGCCTCGATGAAGGCGCGGTCCTGCGGGGTGCCCTCCTCCATGAGAAGGATGAGCGGCAGCGTGATCTTGCCTTCCTTGAGATCCTGGCCCACAGGCTTTCCCAAGGTCAGTTCGTCTGAAACGAAATCCAGGCAGTCATCCACGAGCTGGAAGGCGATGCCGAGGTTGAGCCCGTATGCTTCAAGGGCTTGGATCACCGGCTCTTCGCCTTCGACCAGGTAACCCGGCGTCTTGGCGCAGGCGGCGAAGAGATGGGCCGTCTTACAGCAAATAATTTCCTTGTTCTCTTCCTGGCTGATGGTAAGATCCCACTTGCGGTGGCTCTGGATGAGTTCGCCCTCGATCAGCTTGAGCGTTGTCCGGGAAATGAGAGGAAGGATGGGACTCGCCCCTTCTTCCACAGCCATGTGCATGGCGTTGATGAAGACATAGTCGCCCATAAGAACGGACATTTCCGGGCCCCACTGCGAGTTCAGAGAGGCCCTTCCCCGCCGAATGATCGCCTGGTCCACGATGTCGTCGTGCACCAGGGTGGCGGTATGGATGAACTCGAACACGGAGGCGTACGGACTATCTTGGCGCCCTTCGTAACCCAGGGCCCTGGAAAAAAGGAGAAGCAGGATGGGGCGGAGCCTTTTTCCCCGGCTGGCGGCCAGGTAGGCGCCCATGTCCGCCACAGGAACATAGGGGGACTTGAGTTTCTCGGCCACCGTCTTCTCGACCTGAAGCAGCTTGGGGCCCACCATTTCGTGAATGGCGGCGCTCAGGCGTTCGAATTCCTGGTTTTGAGCGACGCTGTGAAGCCTGGCCCTGCTGCCCATGCAACTCCCTCACAAGAGTGCAACAGCATATCGTACTTCGGCTTCCAGGTACACCCCCGGGTGAGCCGGCCTGGCTTTGGGGGGTCCCGCCTCCGCCCCGGGCGGCCGTTGGCCGAGGGCGGGCAAACGCGCTATACTTCTTCCTTCGTTTCACCGCGTTTCAAGAGTCAAAATCCGTTTAGGAGAGCCGGCATGATGAGAACACGATCATTCATCCTCGTTCTTGCTTCGGCAGCCCTGATCGCTTCCGCAGGCGCTGTCCGCGCTGAAACCCCCGCCGGGGCCCCCAAAAAGCTTACGGTCAAGAAAGCCTTCGATCTGGCGTACCAGGGAGACCCCGTTCCTCACGATTTCACATGGTCGAAGACCCTGACCGGCGCCGTTTACTACTTCCCCCATAAAGCCAAAGGCGCACCCGACCTGATGATGTATGACGCCGCCACAGGCAAGCGCAGCGTCTTTCTTTCGCAAGAGGCCGTCCGGAGCGCGTACGGCCGCCTCCATCCCAAAATCAAGAAAGACGCCCTTGAGAAAATTCGTTTCGGCGGGACGCTGGTCTCCCCCCATGGATACCGGGTCCTGCTTTCCATCAAGGGCGGTGCCTTTCTCTACGATCGGCCGGCAAACTCAAGCCTGTTCTCGAGGAAAAGCCCGGCTCCCCAAAGGCCAAAGGGCGCCTTGTGGGCAGAGGCTATCCCGCCCCCGGACACGAGAAGAGTTTCGCCTTCTCCCCCGATGGCGCCCGCCTGGCCTTCAGCGACGGCGGAAGCCTCTATGTGCTCGACAACGGCTCCGCCAAGGCCAGGCTGCTGGTGAAGGGGAGCGCCCCCGACATGATCTGCGGCGCTCCCGACTGGCTTTATGCGGAAGAACTCGACGTCAAGACCGGCCTGTGGTGGTCTCACGACGGACGGAAAATCGCGTTTCTCCGTTTCGATGAAACCAAGGTGCCGTCCTATCCGCTGGTCGATCAGGTGGCGATCCACCCCAAAGTCCAGCCCCAAAAGTACCCGCAGGCCGGCGACGCCAATCCGGCGGTCAGCGTGGGCGTGGTCGACGTCCAGACCGGAAAACCCGAGACCCTGCCGGGAGCCGAGAGCGGCCAGGGGTACATTCCCCGGGTTGGATGGACCCCCAACGACAAGGCGGTGGTTTTCATGAAACTCAACCGCGATCAGACCTGGATGGCCCTTTACAAAAACGTCCTCGGCACGAACGAATCGCGGCTGCTGGTCAAGGACACGCAGAAGACGTGGGTCAACGTTTTCCAGGGCCCTTGGTTTCTGAAGGACGGCAGATTCCTCTGGCTCAGCGAGCGAACCGGTTATTGCCACATTTACCTCTATGGCCCGGACGGAAAGCTCATTCGTCCCCTGACTCACGGAACATGGGTGGTGGACCGCATTCTCGGGGTGGACCCGGAGAAGGGATGGGTCTACTTCTCGGCCAACGCCACCAGTCCCCTCGACGAAGACTTTTGCCGGACATCCCTCGCGACGGGACACATGAAAATACTGAGCAAAATGAAAGGGTGGCACAACGTGGAGGTGTCGCCGGAAGGGCGCTATTTCGTGGACCGTTATTCCAACGTCACCACACCTCCCCAAATTTACGTGGGCGACCTTCACAATGGGAGCCGGAGGAGACTGTTCGCCAAGGCTCCGGATACGCTGTCGTCCAAGTACGGCTTCGTCAAGCCGCAGTTCGTGACGGTGAAAGCCGATGACGGAACCACCCTCTACGGCAAACTGTACAAGCCCGCTCACATGAAGCCGGGCAAGAAGTATCCTGTCGTCATCGAAGTTTACGGCGGCCCGGGCATCCAGCTCGTGACGAACAGATGGGTGCGCTACTGGGGGGTGAGCGAACAGCTCTTCCCCGCAGACGGATATGTCTATTTCCAACTGGACAACCGCGGGTCCTTCCGCCGGGGAAAGACCTTTGAAGACAGCGATTACAAGCGCTTCGGAAAGACGGAACTGGAGGATCAGCTCGCGGGGCTCAAGTACCTGAAGACCCTGCCCTACGTGGACGGATCCAGGGTGGGCATCTGGGGCTGGAGCTACGGCGGGTTCATGACGCTCTACGCCCTGACGCACGTCCCAGCGGGTACTTTCAAGGCGGGCGTTTCGGTGGCGCCCGTGACGAACTGGCTGAACTATGACACGTGCTACACGGAACGCTACCTGAAAACCCCGAAGGAAGATCCGGAGGGATACAAGAAGAGTTCGCCGGTGCACTTCGCCGCGGACCTTTCGGCGCCCGTCCTAATCCAGCAGGGCCTCATGGATTCGAACGTGCACTTCGGCAACAGTGTGCAGATGGTCAAGGCCCTGCTGAAGACCGGCAAACCCTTCTGGATGGCGTATTATCCCCAGCAAAGCCACGGCATCCGGAACAAGGCGGACCACACGAGCGTGTACGCCAGGATGCTCGAGTTTTTCAACCGGCATCTGAAACACTGACCGCCGGCGACGACTGGACGGCCGATTCAGGCGGAGCCGGTTCCCGCCCCGCGCGGGGGCCGGCTTCCGCTTCATCTCCGGGAAGGGGTAGACCATGCCGCCTATGACACCTGTGCACGCCGGGGAGACCGCCGCACTAGCCGCCTCGGTCCTCTGGGCCTTCACCGCGATCTTCTTCACCCAGGCCGGGGCCCGGATCGGTTCGGTGAACGTCAACCGGATCCGTCTCGTGATCGCCGTCGTCCTTCTTGGACTGAGCCATTGGTTTGTTTCGGGAAGCCCACTTCCGCTGCATGCCGGTGGCGCGAGGTGGCTCTGGCTCGGCCTGTCCGGCCTGGTGGGGCTCGTGATCGGCGACAGCTTCCTCTTCCAGTCCTACCTCGATCTGGGCCCGCGAAAGGCTTCGCTGGTTTTTGCTTCCTGGCCCATCATCTCTTCCTTCCTGGCCTGGCTGCTTCTTGACGAGGTTCTCACAGGGCTTGAAATCGGGGCCATCGTGCTCACCGTTGGAAGCATTTCCTGGGTGGTGCGCGAACGCCAGATCCAGCCCCAGAAATCCGGCGGCGCCGTCCACCCCGTCCGGGGTCTCTTCTTCGCCCTCGGAGGGGCCGCCGGCCAGGCCCTCGGCGTCGTTCTGGCCAAGAAGGGCCTGGAAGGCAATTTTTCGCCCCTGACCGGAACACTCATCAGGATGATTGTCGCGGCGGGGGGCATCTGGCTGCTGTCGGCCCTTCGCGGCCGTTTGATACGGACGCTGAATCGCGTCTGGGACGCCAGGGGGCTCGGCTTTACTTTCCTGGGCGCCGTGGCCGGCCCCTTTCTGGGCGTCTGGATGTCCCTGATCGCTGTCAGCCACGCCAAGGTGGGCATTGCTTCCGCCCTGATGACGCTGGCACCGGTCTGGCTTCTCCCCATGGTCTGGCTCATCTATCGCGAAAAGCTCTCCTGGCGGGCGGTCATCGGAACCCTCTTCGCCATGATCGGCGTCTGGGGGCTGTTTATGTTTTAGGGCGCTGCACGGTGCCTGGCGGCGCCGACGGATGCCGGACGACGGCAATGGCCGCACAGCGGCCAGGAAGTCGGCTGCTGCGCAGCCAGGGAGAGGGTAGCGGGTAGGGATCCGCGGTACGCTTTGCGACTTTTCACGTTGCCGTTGCGGGATTCAGCCCGCGAAGGCATTCCCAAAGTTCAAATAACGGAACACCGGGCAAAGCCCACCTCCTCCGGCGTCTTCCCTCTTCCCTTTCCCTGGGCGCGGTTCTTCGCGCCCGGCTTCCTTGCTGCGCCGCCAGCGTGGCGCAGGCGGGCCCTTGACATTTGACGCGCGGCCCCCTATCTTCAAACTCCCCGGCCGCAACCGGGGCGCTCATGCCGACTGGAGCCGAACTCATGCTCGAACCACCCGCCTGCAGCCAATCCGGATCCTTCCGGGAACACTACTTCCCGGGAGTTCCCGACCGCCAGTGGAACGACTGGAAATGGCAGTACGCCCACAGGGTCCGCGATCTGGACACGCTTTCAAGCCTGCTCCCGTATCCCGATGAAGAGCGATGCCGCCTGGCGCAGGCCGGGGATCTTCATATCGGCCCAGCGACCCTATTCGCAGGCAGGCCGTTCCCTCGGAATCCGAATACGAATTTCACAGGGTGGGGGTGGACGATCCCCTCGACGAAGACACCAACATGCCCGTGGAAGGACTCGTGCACAAGTATCCGGACCGGGCGCTTTTCATCGCCACCAACATGTGCCCGCTTTACTGCCGCCACTGCACCCGCCGGCGGGAGTGGCAGGACGGGGAAATGCCCAAGCCCCGGCGGATGCTCGAAGAAATGCTCGAATACATCCGGCGGACTCCGTCCATCCATGACGTGCTCCTATCCGGGGGCGATCCCCTGTCCCTTCCGCTTTCCACGCTCGAATTCATCTTGTCGGAACTAGGCCGCATTGCGCATGTGGACATCGTGCGGATCTGCACACGTTATCCGGTCGTTCTTCCCCAGCGGTTCACCGGCGGCCTGCTCGACTTGCTGTCGAAGCACGCCCCTCTCTGGATGAGCACCCACTTCAACCACCCGAGGGAGCTGACCCCCGAAGCCGCGAGGGCCTGCCAAAACGTTGTGCGCGCGGGAGTCCCCATCAACAACCAGTCCGTGCTCCTCAAGGGTGTCAACGATTCGCCGGAAACGATTATGGAATTATGCCGGGGGCTTTTGAAGATGAACGTCAGGCCCTACTATCTCTTCCAGTGCGATCCGATTCGAGGAGCAGAACACCTGCGCACCCCCATCGCTAAAGGGATCGAGATCCTCGAGCACCTGCGAGGGCGCATTTCAGGGTTTGCCATCCCCGCGTTCGTGGTGGATCTCGGGGAGGGGGGCAAAGTGCCCGTGGGCCCCGACTACGTCATGGAGCACCGGCCGGGAGAATACATTTTCCGGAACTACGAGGGGCGCCTCTACCGCTATCCCGATCCCCCCGGCCGCGGCGCAGGTCCCGAACCGGTCCGGTAGCCTCGCAATCCCACTTTCTCACGAAATCCTAACTGGTTTGGCCCCCCACTCGATTGCCTTGCCCATCAAAAGCCTCTATACTTTCACCGTGAGCAAGGAGGTGAGCCATGACGTCCCGTCGCGCTGGACTTTGGACGATCTTATTAGCCTTTGGGGTCCTGGGAATTCTCGCGGCCTGCACCCGGCAGGCGCCTGCACCGAAAGCTACTCCGGCCGAATCGGCCGCGCCGTCGCCCGCCCCCACCCCCAAAGCCTGGACCCCTGAACCGAAGACGCAGCCCGAACAGCAGTTGCAGGTTCAGACTTCGGCGGACTACTTCAACAAGCAGCACGTGTTGAAGCGTATTCACTTCGACACCGACAAGTGGAACATCCGTCCCGAAGACCGCGCGATCCTTAAGGAAAACGCCCAGTGGCTTCTCGCCCACCCTCAATTCAAGGTCATCATCGAGGGCCATTGCGACGAACGCCAGACCCAGGCTTACAACCTCGCCCTCGGTGAACGCCGCGCCGATGCCGCAAAGCAGTACCTTATCGGCCTCGGCATTCCCGCCACGCGCATTCAAACGGTTTCCTACGGGAAGTCGCGCCCGCTTTGCACTGAACACACAGAGGAATGCTGGGCGAAGAACCGCCGGGATGAGTTCCTTCTCGAAGACATGAACCAGTAAGACTCCGGGGTAATCGGCCATGAAAAGGTGTTTCGTTCTAATCCTACTCGGCGTCCTGGCTTTGCCTCTCTTTGCGGGCACGCGGGAAGACATCCAGCGGCTGAACGCGCAGGTGTCCGAGATGCAGCAGAAGCTGAACGATCTCTCCTCCGCGGTCCAGCAGATTCAGACCAGTCTCAAATCCCTCGAAGAGAAGACAGCGGCGGTGCAGCGGGCCTCGCAGACGGCGGACCTGCGTATGGAAGTCATGCAGCTTCAACGCCAAGTCAGCATCTTGCAGACGGATCTTTCCGAACTCAAGGAGCGGTACCAGTCTCTCAAGTCCACAACGGCCTCCGCCCAGCCGCAGGGAGAGTCGGCATCCCCGGCCCAGGCTCCCGCCCCCGGAGAACAGCCCTCAGCTGCGGCTGGAGGCGCTGCGACGGCAGCCGCGCAGTCCGCCGCTTCGGGCGGAGCCGCGGCCAGTGGACCCTCGACTTCCCCAGCCGCCTCCCAGCCGGCCGGAACCGCCGCCCAGGGCGCCACGCCTCAGCTGTACAACCAGGCCTACGCAGATTACCTCCAGGGGAAGTACGCGCTGGCCGCCTCTGAATTTACAACATTCATGCAGGCCTTTCCTCAAGACCCGAAGGTTCCCAACTGCTATTACTGGATCGGGACCTGCCGTTTTGAACAGAAGCAGTACCAGCAGGCCCTTCAGGATTTCCAAAGCGTTGTGGATCAGTACCCGGACAGCAACAAGGCGCTGCCGGCGCGGCTCAAGATCGGGCTGACCCGGCTCACCATGGGGGACACGGCCCAGGGGGTGGTGGCCCTGAAATCCCTGATCAAGGACGCTCCCGATTCTCATGAAGCAGGGATTGCGAAGGACCGCCTGTCCAAACTCGACGCCCCCTGATACGGCCCCGGTGCGCGGGTGAGTTACGGATTCGACGGCGATCCAGCCCTGTCAAGAAGCCTTCGAATGGTCCGGAGAAGCACATCCACCCCGAACGGCTTAGCCAGGAATGCTACCCTGGGTTCATCGTCGAATTCGTGCCGGACGGCCGATTCACTGTATCCAGAGGAAAACAGAAACGGAAGATCCGGCCGGATGCGCCTGGCTTCTTTTAGCAACTCCACTCCGCCCATAACAGGCATGACCAGGTCCGACGCCACCAAGTCGATCTCAGCATCCGCATCTTCTAGAATTTCCATAGCCGCCGCTCCGTTTTCCGCTTCGAGAATCCTGTACCCGTAGGACAGGAGGACATCCACCACCACGTCTCTCACGGCCGGCTCGTCTTCCACCACAAGGATGACCTCAGTCCCTCCCCTCGCGGGTGCTGCAATCGATTCCCGCTCCGGCGCGGCAGGTCCCGCGACAGCCGGCAGATAGACCTTGAAAGTCGTCCCTTCGCCGGGCTCGCTGTAGGCGTGGATCAATCCTTCGTGCTGCTGGACAATACCGTACACCGCGGCCAGTCCCAGACCCGTCCCCCTTCCGTCCTTCTTGGTCGTAAAAAAGGGTTCAAAGATATGATCCTGCGTCTCCCGGTTCATTCCGAGGCCCGTGTCCGAAACCGACAGCACCACGAAATCACCCTGCCTGGCCCAGGGATGGTCTGAAACGTAAGCTCCGTCCAGCCTAACTTTCCGGGTCTCAAGCAGCAGCTTACCGCCGTCCGGCATGGCGTCCCTGGAATTCACGCAAAGATTCAGGATCACCTGCTCGACCTGGGTTCGGTCCGCTCGCACCCAGGCCGTCGGGCCTTCGTTCCGGTGCGCCGCTTCGATCGTTTCGGGAATCAGGCGCTGTATCAGAGGCATCATGTCCGCCAACACCCGGTCCAGGTCCATATGAACGGGTTTGAGCACTTGGTGGCGGGCGAAGGCCAGGAGCTGCCTGGTGAGTTGCGAGGCGCGCACGGCCGCACCGTGGATCACGCCAAGATCTTTCTGATACTCGACACCGGAAGGGAGCCTCTTCTGCAGAAGCTCCACCGATCCAAGAACCGCCACCAGAAGATTGTTGAAATCGTGGGCGATTCCGCCCGCCAGCCGGCCGATCGCCTCAAGACGATGGCCCTTTTCGAGCTTCCGGATCATTTCCCGCTCGCGCGTGACGTCGCGCTTGATGGCCACGTAGCCGACCACGCTTCCTTCGCCACCGCAGACCGGAGAGATAACCGCCTCTTCTTCATAGAGAGAGCCGTCCTTGCGGCGGTTGATGAAGAATCCGGTCCAGGACTCGCCCCGGCCGAGAGTTTTCCACATATCGGCGTAGAATTGTTTGCTGTGGCGTCCGCTCTGAAGCATTCTCGGCGTCTTGCCGATCACCTCGTGCGGTGAGTAGCCCCGGGTGGGAGATGAAAGGGGGCGCTCCATCGAGCAGGCGGGGGGATGTACGCGCCGGCCGTTTCACCTTCCCGCCTTAAGGCCTCTTCCACCCTTTTCCCCGTCAAGGCCGCTCCGGCAAGGCCGGCCATGAATCCCGCGCCGGCAAGCAGCAGTAGAGCAGCCAGAATGAGCGGTATCGTCCTGCTCCCTTGGCCTCCAGTCCAGGGCGAAGGCGCGGCGAGAACGAGGAGAAAACTTGCCGCGTGTCCTGCCGGGTCGATTTCCACGGGAGCACCCGCAAGCCACCCCGCGTTCCTTTCTCTGGCAACCACCGCATGATCCGCCTTCGCGGCAAACAGTTGCTCGCGGAATGCGGCCTTGGCCGCGGAAGCGATCGCCGGATTACCGCCCGGCCATATATCCCACTTGCCCTTGTCATACTGAAGCCAGAATTCTCTGAAGTGCGGGGGACCCTGGCCTCCGGACAAACGACTCTGGTTCAAAAAGAGGCGAAGGTCCAGGACGGCAGCTACGCTGCGCGGCGCGGCTTCGCTCCCGGGCAACCGCATGGCTCCACACAAAAGAGCCCCACCGTTCTTCGCCCTGGCTAGCTGCCAGAACAACTCCTTTCCATGACCGGAAAGACCGCCTTGGGCGTCAGCGATTTCCATCCAAGGTCTTGCGCCCGGAGTCAGAATTTCGTCGCCCCCCAGAATTCCCAGGGCGGCCCCCTCCGGAAGAAGATCCGACATTCTCTTAAGAACTGAGATCTCGGCTTTTCTGTCGGCGGAGGCCCGAGCCAAATCCGCCCTCCCAAGTTCAAGGATTCCGCGCGTTCGGGCGAGGGCCTCCCGGGCGGTCCGGGCCGAAAGAACGACGAGCGTCCCTGCTTCCCTCTCACTCCCGGTCTTGTCTCGATCGCGCGGAAACACGCAGAAGTACAAGGGAACAAGCGCCAGGAGTCCGAGAATCAGCGCCGCCGTCAATCTGGAGCGGGGCCCTGACAGCAGTACGGTGTGCCGTATCCGGCTCATTTAGGTCGTCCGCACGTTGTGGCGGCCATCAAATCGTCAATCATTCCAGCCATTAATATAGCGCCGGGAGTTCCCAGGGTCAAATGAGCGCGCCCGGATTTTTCGTCTGAAGGGAGCGGACGCCCGCAGGGCAATAAAAAAACGGGCGGACCCGAAGGCCCGCCCGCTGTTGAGATACTCCAGTCCTTTAATCGTCCGAATCGTCGGAGCCGCTCTCCTTGCTCGATTCCGAACGCGACCGGTTCTCTTCAAGGAGCTGTTTGATGGCTAAATCGGTCCCCAAATCAAGCGCGAGCTGCTGCTCTTCCAGCGATTCAGCGGATTCCCGGACAGTCAGGTCTTCTTCGAGATCCACGTCGTTGTAAACGTAGAAGCCGGTCCCGGCCGGGATGAGACGCCCCAGGATGACGTTTTCCTTGAGCCCCCGGAGATAATCCGAAGCACCATTTAACGCAGCCTCGGTCAGGACACGGGTCGTTTCCTGGAATGACGCGGCGGAGATCCAGGACTCGGTAGCAAGCGCGGCCTTCGTGATGCCCAGAAGAAGCGGACGGCCAATCGCCGGCTGTCCGCCGGCCATCAGCACTTTCTCGTTTTCCTTCTGGAACTCGAAGCGATCCACCTGCTGGCCCAGGAGAAAATCGGTGTCACCCACTTCGTCCACCTTCATCCAGCGCATCATCTGCCGCACGATGATCTCGATGTGCTTGTCGTTGATATTGACGCCCTGGAGCCGGTAGACTTCCTGGATCTCGTTCACGAGGTATTTCTGCAGTTCCTTAATGCCGAGAACCCGGAGGATGTCGTGGGGGTCGGCAGACCCTTCGCCGCGTCGCCGGCGTGCACCAGTTCCCCTTCAAGAACGGTGACGTGGATACCTTTGGGGATCATGTACTCCTTGCGCTCGCCGGTACGGGAGTTGTCCACGAAGATCTTCCGCTGGCCGCGCACGATCTCACCGTAATGGATCTCGCCGTCGATTTCGGTAATGACCGCGGGGTTGCGCGGGTGCCTTGCCTCGAAGAGTTCGACAACGCGGGGAAGACCGCCGACGATGTCCTTCGTCTTCGACGTTTCTCTCGGCATCTTGGCGATAATGCTGCCCTGGAAGACCTTCTGCCCTTCCTCCACCATGATGTGGGCGTTGGAGGGCAGGGAGAAAGAACGGCCGCCCGTGCGCTTACCTTCCTCGCGGACGATGATGCGCGCCTCCTTGGAAGGATCCCTGGACTCGATAACAACCCGTTGGGAAAGGCCCGTCACGTTGTCCGTCTCTTCGGCCACGGTCACGCCGTCGACAAAGTCTCTGAAGTGGACCTCGCCCTCCACGTCCGACAGGATCGGATTGGTGTAGGGGTCCCATTCGACAAGCACCGTATTGGCCTTGACCTTTTCCCCTTCCTTGACCTTCAGCAGCGCGCCGTAAACCAGCGGGTATTTCTCACGCTCGCGGCCCTGGTCGTCTTCGATGACGATCGAGCCGGCGTTGGTCATGACGATTTCGAATCCCTTCGGATTCCGGACGGTCTTGATGTTCTGCAGCCGGACTTTTCCTGCCGTTCGCGATGTGTGGCTGGTTTCGACGGCTTTCTTGCTCGCCGTGCCGCCGATGTGGAAGGTCCGCATGGTGAGCTGGGTACCCGGTTCGCCGATGGACTGAGCCGCCATGACGCCGGTCGCCTCACCCAGTTCCACCATCTCGCTGCTGGCCAGGTTTCTGCCGTAGCACTTGGCGCAGACGCCCCGGGAAGTTTCGCAGGTCAGCACGGAACGGATCTTGACCCGCTCGATGCCGGCGTCCTGGATCGTCTGCGCGCGCTCTTCGGTGATTTCTCCGTTGGCGGGCACGAGCACGTCGCCGCTGTATGGGTCTTTGATGTCGTCAAGAGCAACCCTTCCCACCACCCGGTCCCGGATGGGCTCGATAATGCGTCCGCCTTCCATGAGCGGTGAAATGAAGATGCCGTCGAGCGTGTGGCAGTCGTCCTCTGTGACAATGACATCCTGCGCCACGTCCACGAGCCGGCGGGTCAGGTAACCCGAGTCCGCCGTCTTGAGAGCGGTATCCGCCAAGCCCTTGCGTGCGCCGTGGGTGGAAATGAAATACTGCAGAACGTTCAGGCCCTCACGGAAGTTTGCGGTGATGGGCTGCTCGATGATTTCGCCCGAAGGTTTGGCCATCAGGCCGCGCATGCCCGCGAGCTGCCGGATCTGCTGCTTGCTGCCCCGGGCGCCGGAGTCCGCCATGATGTAGATGGGGTTGAACCCCTCGTCGGTCGCTTCCTGGGTCATCATCTGATTGAACATGGCGTCCGCCACCTGGTCGGTCACGCTGTTCCAGATGTCGACCACCTTGTTGTAGCGCTCCCGGTTGGTGATGGCGCCGTCGCGATACTGCTGTTCGACTTTCTCCACCTGCTTGGCGGCCGCGCCTACCAGCTTGGCTTTCTCTTCGGGCACCTGCATATCTTCCATGCCGAAGGACACGCCCGCTCGCGTCGCGTACTGGAACCCGAGCGCCTTCACGGCGTCCGCCGTGCGGGAAAGCGTTTCGCGGCCGTGATGGTAGAAAACGTAGCTCAGTAGATCTCTGAGCCCGCCCTTTTTGAGCACGCCGTTGATGTAGGGCATCTCCTTGGGGAGGACGGAGTTGAAGACCACCCGGCCCACCGTGGTTTCCAGGAGCTTGTGCTCGAGATGCGTCATGGGGGTGTGAATCACATCCTGGTCGTCCATCACCTTGGTCAGGTCGATAAGGTCGCCGGTAAAGCGAAGCTTGATGGCAGCGTGGAGGTCCACCCAGCCGTTGTCCAGGGCGAGCAGAACCTCTTCGGGCGATCCATAGATCTGCCCGGTGCCCCGGCTCTTCTTCAGGATATGCGTCAGGTAGTACACCCCAAGAACCATGTCCTGCGTGGGGACGATAATCGGAGACCCGTTGGCCGGATAAAGCAGGTTGTTGGTGGACAGCATGAGCACGGAGGCTTCAAGCTGGGAGGCCGGCGAAAGCGGGACGTGCACGGCCATCTGGTCCCCGTCGAAGTCGGCGTTGAACGCGGTACACACCAGGGGGTGAAGTTTGATCGCCTTGCCTTCCACCAGAATCGGCTCGAAAGCCTGGATGCCGAGGCGGTGCAGCGTCGGGGCGCGGTTGAGAAGCACCGGGTGGCGCTGGATCACCTCTTCCAGCACATCGTACACTTCGGGGCGGCCTTCCTCCACCATCTCCTTGGCCGCACTGGTTCAGCTTCAGGTCCGGCCCCACCACGATGACGGACCGTCCGGAGTAGTCCACGCGCTTGCCCAGAAGGTTCTGACGGAAACGTCCCTGCTTGCCCTTGAGCGTATCGGACAGAGACTTCAGAGGCCGGTTGTTGGTGCCCTTGAGAACGCGGCCGCGGCGCCCGTTGTCGAAGAGGGCGTCCACCGCCTCCTGGAGCATGCGCTTTTCGTTGCGCACGATCACCTCGGGGGCGCGCATTTCCATCAGTTTCTTCAGCCGGTTGTTGCGGTTGATGACGCGCCGGTAGAGATCATTGAGGTCGCTCGTGGCGAAGCGGCCGCCGTCCAGGGGGACGAGGGGCCGCAGCTCGGGCGGAATGACGGGCAGCACATCGAGAACCATCCATTCCGGCCGGTTGCCGCTCTTGATGAAGGATTCCATGACCTTGAGCCGCTTATTCAGGTTGGCCCGCTTCTGGTTGTTGCTCAGCGTCTTGACGTAGGACCTCAGCAAGTTCCGCTGGCATTCGATCACGGAAAGCCGCGCCCCCTTGGCGGCCTGGCAGGACGCGCACTGGCAGGGTTCAGAGAACTGCTTCAGCAGGTCCTGCACGCCCTTGGCGCCGATGCCGTAGCCGAAGGAATCCTGTCCGTAGACCATGCGGAAGGCTTCGAGGGTCTTGTCGTATAACAAGGCCTTGTAGCGGAGCATGGTGTCGCCGATCAGCTCCTCGTTGTAGACAAGGGAGTTTTCGGCGTGTTTGAGGAGCTGGTCGTAAGCCTTGGCCGTGTCGGCCTCCGCGCCCACCGTCGCTTCCTCGTATTTCCAGACTGCGTCCTCGATGTTGTGGAGGATTCGGTTCCGCTCCTGCGGCGAATCGTTGGGATGCGCCTTGAGGTAGGCGTCCTTGACCTCGTCCACGTCCACCGCGAGAAGCTTGGGGTCGGTCACCACCCACTGCTCGTAATAATTGACCGCTTCCACGTCCTTGATCTTCATGCCGAGGATCAACGCAATCCTGGAGGGCGTACCCTTCAGGAACCAGATGTGGCTCACGGGGGCCACCAGTTCGATATGGCCCATGCGCTCGCGCCGGACCTTCGACTGGATCACCTCGACGCCGCATTTCTCGCAGGTAATGCCGCGGTACTTCATGCGCTTGTACTTGCCGCACAGGCACTCCCAGTCGTTGACCGGGCCGAAGATCCGCGCACAGAAGAGACCGTCCCGCTCCGGCTTGAAGGTGCGGTAGTTGATCGTCTCCGGCTTGGTCACTTCGCCGTGAGACCAGGCCCTCACCTGCTCCGGGGAAGCGAGCTTGAGTTGAATGGCACTGATCTTGTTGATGCTGCGCGTTTTTTCCAAATAAGTGGCTCGTCTCAAGGTACCACCCCCTGTGACGTCAGGCGTTCGTGGACGACGTTTCCTCTGCGGCTTCCGCGGCCGCTTCGGCTTCGATCAACTGCACGTCGATACCCAGGCCCTGCAGTTCCTTGACAAGAACGTTGAAGGATTCCGGAACGCCGGGATCCTCCGGATACTGGCCCTTGACAATGCTTTCGTACATCTTCGTCCGCCCGTAGACGTCATCGGATTTTACGGTAAGAATTTCCTGGAGGATATTGGCCGCGCCGTACGCTTCCAGCGCCCAGACCTCCATTTCGCCGAACCGCTGGCCGCCGAACTGGGCCTTGCCGCCCAGGGGCTGCTGCGTGATCAGGCTGTAGGGGCCGATGGAGCGCGCGTGGATCTTGTCTTCGACGAGGTGCGCCAGTTTCAGCATGTAGATCTGGCCGACGGTCACCCGCTGGTGCATCGGGGTTCCCGAACGGCCGTCCCTGAGGTGGATCTTTCCGTCCTCTGGAAGGTTCGCGCTTCCCAACAGGGACTTGATGTCTCCCTCCGTCGCGCCGTCGAAAACGGGGCTCGCCACCCAGAAACCGAGGGCGCGCGCCGCCCAGCCAAGGTGGGTTTCCAGAATCTGGCCCACGTTCATCCGGCTGGGAACGCCCAGAGGATTCAAAACGATTTGCACGGGTGTACCGTCGGGCATGAAGGGCATGTCCTCTTCAGGAAGAATCCGGCTCACCACGCCCTTGTTGCCGTGCCGGCCGGCCATCTTGTCGCCCACCTGGATCTTCCGCTTGATGGCCACGTAGACCTTGACCATCTTGATGACGCCCGGCAGCAACTCGTCGCCCCGCTCGAGGTTGGCGATCTTTTCCTGGAACTCCTGTTCGAGGAGTTCGATGCGCCGGCGCGTGCGTTCCTCGATCTCCTGGATCCGCTCGATGGCCTCTTTGAACTTCGCCTGGATGTGAATCTTGGGCAGCATGTCCGCGCGGAGCTTGGACAGCATTTTCGCGGTCAACTTGACGCCCTTGCCCACGAGTTCTTTGCCCGTCAGGTCGTCGTAGAGGGGGGCGCTGGAGGTGGTGCCTTCCAGAAGGTCCTGGATTTTCTTCCGGTTTTCCTCCCGGAGGATCCGGATCTGGTCCTTCAGGTTCTTCTGAAGCCCCGCGATATACTCCTCTTCGATGGACCGGGTTCGCGCGTCCTTTTCCTCGCCCTTACGGGTGAAGATCTTCACGTCCACGACGACGCCGGAAATGCCGGGCGGACACCGGAGCGACGCATCCCGGTACTCGGCCGACTTTTCACCGAAAATGGCCCGCAGAAGTTTTTCTTCGGGCGTCATCTGCGTTTCGCCCTTGGGGGTCACCTTGCCCACCAGGATGTCGCCCGGATTGACGTGCGCTCCGATCCGGATGATGCCGCTGTCGTCCAGGTCTTTGAGGTAGGATTCGCTGATGTTGGGAATGTCGCGCGTGACTTCTTCCTTGCCGAGCTTCGTGTCCCGCGCCTGGATTTCCAGCTCTTCGATGTGGATCGACGTGTAGACGTCCTCCTTGACCAGCTTTTCGGAAAGGAGAATGGCGTCTTCGTAGTTGTACCCGTTCCAGGGCATGAAGGCGACCAGGACGTTCCGGCCCAGGGCCAGCTCGCCGCCGTCGGTGCAGGGGCCGTCCGCCAAGACGTCCCCCGCCTTCACTTTCTGCCCTGCATTGACGATGGGCTTCTGATTGATGCAGGTGTTCTGGTTGCTGCGCTGGGACTTGGTCAGCGTGTAGATGTCGGCCCCGAAATCGTAGGATTCCTGGCCTTCGCCGCCGCTGACCCGGACGATGATCCTGTTGGCGTCCACTGCATCCACGATGCCGTCCCGCCGGCAGACCAGGGTGGACTCGGAGTCCTTCCCCACGACCAGTTCCATGCCCGTTCCCACGACAGGAGCCTCGGGGCGGAGCAACGGAACCGCCTGACGCTGCATGTTGGAACCCATGAGGGCCCGGTTGGCGTCGTCGTGTTCCAGGAAGGGGATCAGGGCCGCCGCGATGGAAACCAGCTGCTTGGGGCTGACGTCGATGAACTGAACGTCCTCACGGTTGGCCAGGATGAATTCGCCGGTCTTCCGGGCCTGGACCTTGTCATGGACCATGCGGCCCTTCTTGTCCAGCTCCACGTTGGCCTGGGCGATGATGTAAAGGTCCTCTTCCCAGGCGGTGAGGTAAAAGGCGTACGCCACACCCTGGGGCGCCTTCTTCTTGGCCTTCTTGCAGCGCTCCTGTTCGGCCTGGAGGTCTTCCTCGAGGACCACCTGCCCCATTTTGAACTTGCCTTCTCCGGGGAAGGTGATCTTGTAGTGATTCAGGACACGGCCGTCCTCCACCTTCTTGTAGGGGCTCTCGATAAAGCCGTACTTATTGATCCGGGCGTAGGTGGAGAGCGACGAAATGAGGCCGATGTTCGGACCTTCCGGCGTCTCGATGGGGCAGAGCCGCCCGTAGTGGCTCGTGTGGACGTCGCGCACTTCGAACCCGGCCCGTTCGCGGCTGAGGCCGCCCGGTCCCAACGCGGAAAGACGGCGCTTGTGCGTGATCTCCGAAAGCGGGTTGGTCTGGTCCATGAACTGGCTGAGCTGGCTGGAACCAAAGAATTCCAGGATGGAGGCCACCACGGGTTTCGCGTTCAGAAGATCGCGCGGCATGGCCGTGCTCAGGTTGTGGTAGACGCTCATCTTTTCCTTGGTGGCCCGCTCCATTCTCGCCAGCCCGATGCGGATCTGGTTCTCCAGGAGTTCGCCCACGCACCGTACGCGACGGTTTCCAAGGTGGTCGATGTCGTCAAGGGTGCCGATGTTCTGCTTGAGCTTGAGGAGGTACTCCACGAGTTCGCAGTAGTCTTCGAGCGTCAGGACCCGGCGTCGCTCCAGCTCTTCTTCGAGCTTCTTCGAATCTTCCTTGAGGTCGCGGTAGGCTTCCCAATGCAGCTTGGTGAGAAGCTTGAGGGCGCCCACCTGGGAAAAGTCATAGCGTTTGCCGTCGAAAAACATGAGGTTGAAAAAGTTTTTCGCGCCTTCAGGGGTCACCGGATCGCCGGGGCGGACTTTTCTGAAGAAGTCGAGATAGGCTTCTTCCTGGGTTTTGCAGACATCGCGCGACACGGTCTCAAGCAGGGCGGTCCCTATGTCCGTCTGCTTGGGCAGGATGACTTCGATTTCCTTGACGCCGGCCCGCGCGAGTTCGAAAAAGCGCTCCACCTGGACAGGCTGGCCCGCTTCGGCGAGGATTTCGCCCGTTTCCTGGTCCGCCACATCCTGGTAACCGAACACGTCGGCCAGCTCGCCGGTGTCCAGCTTGACGGATTTCACGCCGGCCTTCTGGAGCTTCTGGATCTGGCTGCGGCGGATCTTCCGGTTTTCTTCCACCAGCGTTTCGCCGCCCTTCTTGACGGTTTCCGCGCTGACAAGGCCTTTCATCCGGTCCGAAACCGCCATCCGGATGACACCGTCTTCCAAGAAGAACTTGTCGACGGGATAGAAGCGCTTCAGCAGGGTCGGCGCATCGCCGAGCCCGAGTGCCCTCAGAAAAACTGTGGCGGGAAAGCGGCGCTTCCGGTCAATCCTCACATGCAGGATTTCTTTCGAATCGAGCTCGAGCTCAACCCACGAGCCGCGCGCCGGGATGATTTTGGCCACGTATTCCGTCCGGTTTTCATTGGCCTGGAAAAAGACGCCCGGCGAACGGTGGAGCTGGCTCACAACCGCCCGCTCCGTGCCGTTGATGATAAAGGTCCCCTTCTCGGTCATCAGAGGCATATTGCCGAAAAATACTTCCTCTTCCTTGATGTCGAGGACCGACGGCGTGCCGGAGGCGTCCTTCTGGTAAACCTCCAGCCGCACCCTGATCTTCAGGGGGACGCCGAAGGTCATGCCCCGCTCCTGGCATTCACTGACGCTTGAATGGACACGAAGACTGACGTTGTCGTCGCAGTGGGGGCAGCGTGGAACCTGCAGCGGGCTGAACTGGCCGCAGTGCTGGCACTGGACCTCGTGCGCGTGCGTGTTGGTCACGATAATTCGACCCTTGCAGTGACTGCAGGTCTGCCTCAGATGTTCGAGCCCCTTCAGAAACCCGCACCGGCATTCCCAATCCCCCAGGGTATAGTCGACAAACTGGAGGGAGCACTCCCCCCGGAAGTCCTGGATGGGGAAGACGGAAGAAAAGGCTTCCTGAAGTCCCACGATCTCGCGTTCCTCGGGAAGAAGCTCCATCTGGAGGAAGCGCCTGTAGGACTCCCGCTGGATCTCCAGGAGGTTGGGGATGGGGATGGTGCTGTTGATACGGGAAAATTCCCGGCGCTCACGTGTCCCGATATCGATGGTATTTGGCATCGGGCGTTCTCCTCACGAACCGGCTCAACAGAAAAAGCACACGGGCAGGGTCCGCCCGAAGGCGCCCCGCCCAGAAAAATCCGACTTTGGGGTCGCGGGTAGCCGACTATTTAATTTCGACAGACGCGCCCTTTTCTTCGAATTTCTTCTTGATCTCTTCTGCTTCGTCCTTGGACACCGCTTCCTTAATGGCCTTGGGAGCGCTTTCGACGAGTTCCTTCGCTTCCTTCAGGCCCAGGCTGGTCACTTCGCGGACCGCCTTGATCACTTCGATTTTCTTATCACCCACAGATTTGAGGATGACATCGAATTCGGTCTTCTCTTCCGCGGGGGCCTCACCGCCGGCCGGACCAGCGGCCATCATCACAGGAGCTGCGGCGGCAGCGGAAACACCCCATTTTTCTTCGAGAAGCTTACTGAGCTCCGCGGCTTCCATGACGGTGAGCTCGCTGAGTTGATCCACAATTGCGTTCAGGTCGGCCATGATCTAGTCCTCCTTGGTAACAACCGGTACCTTTTCGTTTATTCCTGTTTTGCACGCTGAGACAGCACGCCCACCATGTCGCGCGCGGACGCCTGCAGCACGTTCACCAGCTTGACCGCCGGAGCCTGGAGCAGGCCGATGATCTTGGCCTGGAGTTCCGGCATCGACGGTAGTTTCGAAAGCGCTTCCACGGACGGTGCGTCGAGCGCCTGGCCTTCGACGATTCCGCCCTTCACCTGAAGATGGGGATTGGTCTTGGCGAAATCCATGAGGACCTTGGCCAGCTGCACCGGGTCGTCCTTGGACCAGGCGAGCGCCGTCGGGCCTTCCATCCACTGCGAAGCATCGGACAGAATGGTGCCTTCGGAGGCCCGCCTCAGGAGCGTGTTCTTGACCACCCTGAGAGAACCTTCCGAGCCGCGGACCTTATCCCTGAGCTCGCTGATGTCTTTGACCTTCAGCCCCTTGTAATCCACGAGGTAAAACGTGCCGTTCTCCTGGATGACGGACTGAATGGATTCGATCACCGTTTGTTTTTCAGTTCGATTCACGATCTCCTCCCTCCGCCTAGAAGCCCGACACGTCCAGCTGGACGCTGGGACTCATCGTCGTCGCGATGTAGGCGCTCTTGATGTATTTCCCTTTCGCGGCCGACGGCTTGGCTTTAACGATCGCCTCGATCAGGTTGGTCAGGTTTTCCTGAAGCTTGGCGTCATCAAACGATTTCTTGCCCACCGGGCAGTGAATGATGCCCGTCTTGTCCACGCGGAATTCCACCTTGCCGGCCTTGAGGTCACCCACGGCCTTGGCCACATCGAAGGTGACCGTGCCCAGCTTGGGGTTCGGCATGAGGCCGCGGGGCCCCAGGATTTTACCGAGCTTTCCCACGTCCTTCATCATGTCGGGCGTGGCCACCACGGCGTCAAAGTCAAGCCAGCCGCCGCGGATCTTTTCGATGGCATCGTCCCCCATGGGGAAATCCGCGCCGGCTTCTTCGGCTTCCTTGACCTTCTCGCCCTGTGCAATGACGAGAACGCGGACGGCCTTGCCCAGGCCGTTTGGGAGCACGGTGCTGCCCCGCACCATCTGGTCGGCGTGCCTCGGGTCGACGCCGAGGTTCAGCGAGACCTCCACCGTTTCGTCAAAGCCGGCATAAGCCATCTTCTTCAGGAGTTCGACGGCCTCGGGGAGGCCGTAGGGGCTGGACTCCACGAGCTCGGCAGCCGCCCTGTATTTCTTGCCTTTTTTGCCCATGAGCGCCCTCCTACTCCGTCACGTCCAGGCCCATGCTTCTTGCAGAGCCCTGGATGATCCGCTTCGCGGCGTCCAGATCCTTGGTATTGAGATCCGGCACCGACCATCGACTTGTTGGGCTCGCCACAGCCCTTGTCCACTATCGCGGCCTTCTTGAGAAGGACGGTTGCCGGAGGGGTCTTCGTGATAAAGGAAAAGGTCCGGTCGGCGTAGACCGTGATCACCACCGGCACGATAAACCCTTCCTGCCCCTTGGTGCGGGCGTTGAAGTCCTTGCAGAAGCCCATGATGTTCACGCCGTGCTGGCCCAGGGCCGGCCCGACGGGCGGTGCGGGATTCGCATTGCCGGCTGGGATCTGAAGCTTGATTTCGGCAATAACTTTCTTAGCCATGGCGGCGACTCTCCGTATTTACCTTTCGCGAAACAGGCCTCGTCTCCGGCCCTTTGGACCCCGCATCCCGCGGAGCCGCTCAGTCAAAGTTTTTCCACCTGCAGGTAATTCAATTCCACGGGCGTCGAACGCCCGAAAATAGTCACCATGACCGTCAGAGTCTGGCGGTCGTTGTTCACGCTCTCCACGACGCCCTGGAACGAGGCGAACGGCCCGTCGATGATCTTGACCTTCTCACCGATTTCAAAGGTGTCCACAAAGCCCGTCACCTTCGGGGTGTTCCGCACGATCTGGGACGCCTCGTCGCACATGACCATCTGGACCAGCACATAGCCGGGGAAGAACTTCTTGGTGGAGACGCGCTTCTTTCCGTCCTTCACCTCGACGACGCTTTCGGTGGGGATCATGATCTCCCCGAAATAGTCCTGCAGGCCGAAGGCCTCGATCCGGTTCTGGAGGCTCTCCTTCACACGGTTCTCAAATCCCGAGTACGTGTGAATGATGTACCACTTCTTGTCTTGTGCCAGCGTTTCTTCGCTTTCGCTCATGAACAGCCCACTATTTAAACAGCTTGAACACTTGCTGCAGCAAGGCCCACACGACCGTGTCCACCAGCCACAGGTAAACGCCGAATATGACGACGACCACAAGAATGACGAAGGTGGTGTTGATGACCTCGTTACGGCCAGGGAAGGAGGTTTTCTTGACCTCCATCCGGACTTCTCTCAAGAACTGCGGAAAACGTTTGAACCATTCAAGAATCTTCACCGGGCGCCTCTTTTTCTCATTGGGTTTCGCGGCGATGTTCCGCTGGCCGGAAGGAATTGGCAGGCCAGGAGGGACTCGAACCCCCAACATCCGGTTTTGGAGACCGGCGCTCTACCAATTCGAGCTACTGGCCTGTTCTCGCGATTCATTTTACCTCACGATGGACCTGATGTGAGCGGCAGAAAGGGCAGTACTTTTTCAGTTCAAGACGCCCCTGCTGCTTCTTCTTGTTCTTGGTTGTCGAATAGTTACGCCGTTTGCATTCAGTGCACTGCAGGTGAATGATGTCGCGCATCGCTCACTCCAGGATTTCCGTAATCGTCCCCGCTCCCACGGTCCGCCCACCTTCACGGATCGCGAAACGAAGCCCCTTTTCCATGGCGATGGGGCCGTGCAGCGTCACCACCAGCCCCACATTGTCTCCGGGCATGACCATCTCCCGGTCCTTCGGGAGCTCCACCGCCCCGGTCACATCGGTCGTTCTAAAGTAAAACTGCGGCCGGTATCCGTTGAAAAACGGAGTATGCCGCCCGCCTTCTTCTTTTCTCAGGACGTAGGCCTCCGCCTTGAATTTCCGATGGGGCGTGATGCTCCCCGGCTGGGCGATGACCTGTCCGCGCTCCACGTCTTCCTTCTTGGTGCCACGCAGCAGAAGACCGGCGTTGTCCCCGGCCTGGCCCTCGTCAAGGGTCTTATTGAACATTTCCACGCCGGTCACGACGCTCTTCTGCGTATCGCGGAGGCCGACGATTTCCACCTCTTGTCCGACCTTGATCCGGCCGCGCTCGATCCTCCCGGTGACGACGGTTCCCCGCCCGGAGATGGTAAAGATATCCTCCACGGGCATCAGAAAGGCCTTGTCCACATCCCGGACCGGATCCGGAATGTAAGTGTCGCAGGCGTCCATCAGCTCGAAGATGGGCTTGCAGTTGGGGCATTCTTTGTCGCCGCACCCGCAGTGCAGCGCTTTCAATGCGGAACCTTTGATCACCGGCGTGTCGTCGCCTGGAAAATCGTAGCTGGTCAGCAGGTCGCGAATTTCCATTTCCACCAGCTCCAGCAGTTCCGGATCGTCCACCATGTCCGTCTTGTTCATGAAAACGACGATGTAAGGGACGCCGACCTGGCGCGCCAGGAGAATATGCTCGCGTGTCTGGGGCATGGGGCCGTCCGACGCCGATACGACAAGAATGGCGCCGTCCATCTGCGCCGCGCCCGTCACCATGTTCTTCACATAGTCGGCGTGCCCGGGGCAGTCCACGTGGGCATAGTGCCGCTTGGCTGTTTCGTACTCCACATGGGCGGAATTGATCGTGATGCCGCGCGCCTTTTCTTCGGGGGCCTTGTCGATCTGGTCGTAGGCCGTGAACTTGGCCGAGCCGCCCTTGGACAGAACCAAGGTGATGGCGGCGGTGAGCGTCGTCTTGCCGTGGTCAACGTGCCCCACCGTTCCAATGTTGAGATGCGCCTTGGTCCTCTCGAACTTCTCTTTTGACATCCTAAGCCTCTATGGCTGGAATGGAGCCCGCGACCAGAATTGAACTGGTGACCTCATCCTTACCAAGGATGCGCTCTACCGACTGAGCTACGCGGGCCCCCGCTCCAATTTCGCGCCTCTCGCGGCGCTTAAGGAAAAAATGGAGCGGGCGACGGGATTCGAACCCGCGACCCTCAGCTTGGAAGGCTGATGCTCTACCAGCTGAGCTACACCCGCACCGGGGTAAAACCATCTCGTTTTTCAGACCGGGCCGGTACGCCGTTGAACCCGGTGAAGCAACAATGTTGAGTGGTGGAGGGGGTAGGATTCGAACCTACGTAGGCGAATGCCGGCAGATTTACAGTCTGCTCCCTTTGACCACTCGGGTACCCCTCCACCTGGAGTTTGAGGGGGCTCAATCCCCCGGTTACCGGTCTTCGTGATCCTGGAGCCGATGAGAGGACTTGAACCTCCAACCAACGGATTACAAATCCGCTGCTCTACCAATTGAGCTACATCGGCATTTCCGGCCCTTTCAAGCCGGAAAGCCTAGGTAATATAGCATGGCTTCCCAATGGATGCAAGCCCTCCTGCACCGGCGCCCAATCGGGTGCGCCCCTTGCAGGGGCGCGCCAGGAAGCATATCGTTTTCTAAGGAGATTGGCAATGGGCATACGGGATTGGACAAGACTTTTGACCCTTCCGGCGCTTGTGCTTGTTTTGTCAGGCTGCGCGGTGAATCGAAAGCCGTTGGTCTTCCATCCCGCACCGGGCGCGCCGCGGATCGCCGTCGCCAGGTTCGCCGACCTGCGAAACGGCTTCGACGGTTCCGCGCCCACCCCGTACGCGCTGCAGGTCCGAATTGCGGAAGCCCTTGTCCAGGCGGGATATGATCCAGTGCTCCTGAAGGCCGGGAGCAAGACGCCGGACCGGGGCTATGTTCTCACAGGCCGCATTTACCGGATGGCGGGACCCTACCGTTACGGCCCCAATGCGGGCCAGGTCTGGCTTTCGGTGGTCCTGTCGAACGACGGACGCCAGGTGTTCACCCACGACTACAACCAGGAGGTCTGGTACGGCGGATTCGGCATGGATCCCATGAGCCTGTGGGACGCCCAGAAGCGGGCGCTGGAACTGGTGATGGCGTCCCTTGTCAAAGACGTCCGCCAAGCGGTACCCAGGCCGGGGGAGATCCGGGCCCCCAAGGGTGTTTCCACCTGACCCCCGGGTGTTCCGCTCCAGGATTTCTTCCAGGCAGCACTTGCTCGCCGGCGGGTTTCCGCCTTCGCCTGTGCATTTTCCTGTTTTCCGCCGGCCGCTGGATGAGCTACGGTGTTTCTACGGAGGCAGGCGGCGAGGGAGGGCCGTCCGCTCCAGTGGACGCCCGGTAGTAGATTCTGTACTCCGCCTTTCCGGGCAGCGGCCTGGCGTCGACGCCGTGGTCGATCCCAGGCGGGACAGGCCCGGCGGCCAGCGTCCAGCTTGACTCTCCCGCCCCACGGCGCTCCACGACCACCGATACGCCTGGCGGCGCGGGCGGAAAGTGGATGACCACGGCCGGATAGGGCTTGGAACGATATTCGACTGTGGGAGTGGGCGCCGCCGCCAGAACCGCCTCTCCAACCCGGACGGAGGCCGCGTCGGACGGCGCGCTCCGGTTTCCCGCGGTATCCACGGCCACCACCTGGTACCAATAAGTCATCCCCGGTAAGACGCTGTCGTCCACGTAGGATCTTGCGCCAGCTTCCAGGCCGTCAGAATTCACCACCGTCCGCTCCCCATCCGCCTTGGCGCTCCTCAGAACATAAAATCGGGCGGTGCGCGACGGGGCGCCTCCGGGGATGAAGGTCAGACGGACTTTCCCGTGAAGTCCTGAAATACCGGTCAAATGCGGAACCGGAGGCGGAAGGTTCGAGGGCATGGGAACGGACAGTTCCGGCGAGGGCTTGCTGCGCTGCCCGTCG
This sequence comes from Acidobacteriota bacterium, assembly GCA_037384885.1. Classification (GTDB taxonomy): domain Bacteria; phylum Acidobacteriota; class UBA4820; order UBA4820; family DSQY01; genus JARRNO01. The sequence continues at coordinate 2,124 of JARRNO010000093.1, read as the reverse complement.
CCGCCCACGGCCGAAACCCGGTAGACGAGCGTCCCCGTCATCCCCGGAACGATCGGATCGTCGTAGCGCGCCTCCGGCGTCGGCCGGGGCGTAACGGGAGACCACCGGGAGGCTCCCTTGGACTCTTTCTCCACGATGTACGCCGCCGCGCCCTTCACGGCGCCCCATCTCAGTTGGATCGTGCTGACGCCGAGCTTGGCGCGAAGGTCCTTTGGGCTTCCGGGCGGACCCGCCGCATGCCAGACGGCAGCTACGGCCTGCGAGGGATCGCCCACCCGGTTCCGGGGACCGATGGACAGAATCCGGTAGTAATAGCGAGCGCCTGGAACACCCGACCGGTCTTGGTAAGAATTCTGTTTCGAAGCCAGAGGCTTACCGGTAAGCGAAACGTAGGGCCCCTGCTGGAAGGCGCTTCTCTGCAGAACGTATCCGGCGGTATGGGGGTCCTTGTTCGGCTGCCAGCGCAGGAGAATGCTGCCGCCTTCGACCTTCGCCGCGAGATCGCGGGGCGGGGCGGAGGCGGCGTAGTCTGGAACGAAGACCGTCGCGGGCGGCGAAGGCGCCGTTTCCCGGCCGAACACATCCTTCCCCACGACGATGTAGGAGATTTTCTTTTCCACCGGGGGGTCGCGGTCGACAAAGCGGGGCGGCGGCGCCTTTGTATTCGCCGGGCTTTCCGCGCCTGGTAGAATCGGCCCCTTGCCGATCAGCTCGGGACCGGCCCCGTCATTCCGCTTGACCCGGAAGACGACCACCGGCATCCCCGGCGTGGGCTGGGGCGGCGCCCAATAGAGTTTCACGCCTTCGGGCGTCGCCTCGGCGCGCACCTCTCCTGGCGCATCAGCCCTGGGAGAGATTTCACGAGGATCCACCGGAAGGGATACACCCATCACCGAACCCTTTTCGCCCACGAGCCGGTAAACGTAAGGCCCGGCGCCCTGAGGATGGTCTTCGAAAGCCACGCCCATGGCCCGGGCGAATTTGAAATCACGAACGGCGGAAATGAAGAGAAAGGCCTTTGCGCCGTCGAAGTTTTCCGCTGCGGCTCCTTTCGCCCCGGCCGCCACGCGGCGGTCCATGGCGTCAAGCTTTTTCAGCACATCCGACTGCTGCCCCGGAAGCGCCGAAAGCAGCGCCGGATTGGAACCGGGCCGCAGCCCTTCGGCCAACACCTTCACCTGTCCCGAGCCGGCGTCCACACGCTGCAGGACGTAACCGCCAGAGGGCCAGGTCCCGTTGGGAATGGGCCACATGAGCTCCACCGTCCCGTGCCCGTCGCTGTATGCCGCCACAAGGCCCTGATTCTGCGGCGCCGCAGCCAGAACCACCGCCGGAACGGCAACCGCCGCCAATATGAAGAGGATCAGAACTCGCTTCATCGAATTCTCCGTTTGCTTAGCAGCCTGCTAGACACACATGTGCACCGAAGTCTTGTAGGTGTGGCAGCATCCGAGCAGGCACCAGCAGATCCGGCCGAACCGGATGGTCGCCGTGCCGCACAGCGAAGGCGGCCATGCCTCACCCTTCAAGTCGAGGCGGACGCCCGGATTGACGCAGAGGCACCCCACCGGCGTGTCGATGCCCGCGTCCACGCTGACATCAATAAACACCTCCCCCTTGATATGCAGAGGGATGGTGATCGCCAGGTTCATGCCCGCCGAAAAGTCCACGTTGCAGTGCGCCCCGAAGCCCCAAAGGCTTCCTCCGTAATGAAGATGGCTGGAAAGAAGCCCTCCCACCTGGAAGCCGTGGCTGTCCAGCATCATGTATCCCTGGGCGTTCACCACGACGATGTGCGCCTGGAGGCGCAGACCGTCGTGGTTCTGCCCCATGTAGATGTGCCAGCTGCCGGGGCCGAAGTGGATGGAGCAGGCGCCGGAAGGCGCCTTCACCCAGACGGCGTTGTTCAGCGCATGAAATTCGCCCGAGAGTCCCGCGTCGAAACAGTGGGAGGCATACTGGATAAACCCGTGCAACTGGCCGTCGCCGCTGTGGTTGTTGGTTAGCAGCCAGGCCTTGACATCGATCCGGAAGGCCATGGGAGACGTCTTGATGGTGAGCAGGCCGTCGAAGCTGTACGTAAAGCCCTTGTCCGCCGACCCCACCCGGACGCCGGCCATGAAG
>JARRNO010000092.1:0-16171 GCA_037384885.1 Acidobacteriota bacterium | reverse complement strand
GCCGCCGTCTCGCGCCGGTACCACAGCGCCGCCAGGCCCAGGCCGATCAGGGCCACCACCACGCTCAGGCCCATGGCCGCCCATTCGGCGCCCGCCGAATGCTCCACGGCGTGTTCCGCCAGCGCCGTGTGCGGGTGGTAGAGCACCGGCCCGAACCACCGCTCCCAGAAGTTCTCGTGGCCGCCCAGCCACGCCTTCGGCAGCCCCACGTATCCCACGATCACCGACCCGATGCCCAGGACCCACAGCGGTATCGTCATCACCTTCGGGCTCTCGTGGATGTGATGCCGCGTCTCCTCGTCCACCCGGTCGCTGTTGAAGAAGGTCAGGTATACCAGCCGGAACATGTAGAAGGCCGTCAGCAGCGCCGCCGCCACTCCCACGGCCCACAGCACCACCGCGTAGTCCTTCGGGAAGTGTCCCGGCCCGCTGTTGCCGTTCAGCGCCTGCCAGAGCACCTCGTCCTTCGAAAAGAACCCCGAGAAGAGCGGAATCCCTGAAATCGCCAGCGACGCCAGGATGAAGGTCCACGCCGTGTGCGGGATCTTCTTGAACAGCCGCCCCATTTTCCGGATGTCCTGCACGCCGCCCATGGCGTGGATCACGCTGCCCGCCCCCAGAAAGAGCAGGCCCTTGAAGAAGGCGTGCGTGTACAGGTGGAAGACACCCGCCGCATACGCCCCCACGCCCACGCCCAGGAACATGTACCCCAGCTGCGACACCGTCGAATAGGCCAGCACCTTCTTGATGTCGTTCTGCACCAGCCCGATCGTCGCCGCGAAGAACGCCGTCGCGCACCCCACGCCCGCCACCACCATCAGCGCCGTCGGGCTCATGGAGTAGATCCCGTTGCTGCGCGCGATCAGGTAGACCCCCGAGGTCACCATCGTCGCCGCGTGGATCAGCGCCGACACCGGCGTCGGACCCGCCATCGCGTCCGGCAGCCACACGTACAGCGGTATCTGCGCGCTCTTGCCCGTCGCGCCCGCAAACAGCAGCAGCCCCACCGCCGTCAGCACCCAGCCCGGGATCGTCCCGCTCACCGCCAGGTGGTTCACCTGCGACATGTTCAGCGTCCCGAACCAGTACAGCATCAGCATCAGCGCCGCCGCGAACCCCATGTCCCCGATCCGGTTCGTCAAAAACGCCTTCTTGCCCGCGTCCGCGCAGAAATCCTTCTCGTAGTAAAACCCGATCAGCAGGTAGCTGCACAGCCCCACGCCTTCCCACCCGATGAACATCACCAGGTAGTTGCCCCCCAGCACCAGCGTCAGCATCATCGCCATGAACAGGTTCAGGTAGGCGAAAAACCGGAAGTACCCGTGGTCGTGCGCCATGTACCCCACGCTGTACACGTGGATCATGAACCCCACGAAGGTCACCACGAACAGCATGATCGCCGCCAGCGGATCCAGCACGAACAGCCAGTTCACCATGAAGTGGCCCGTCTGGCCCGTCCCCGTCGTGAAGCTTCCCACCGGCAGCCACTGCCCCAACAGCAGCGACAGCGAGTGGTGCGCCGGGTCCACCGTCACATTCGACGGCAACGACGGCAGCTTCGCAAAGTCCAGGCTGTACAGCCACACGATGTTCCACAGGGCCAGCGCCAGCGCCGTCAGCGTGATCCACTTCCGCCCCGTGTGCTCCCACTTCCACCCCACGACGCCGTTGATCAGCGCCCCAAGAGCGGGCAGGACCGGTATCAGCCAGAGCAGCGAGATGGGTTGCATTGCCTTACCCCTTCAGTTCGTTGGCCACGTCGATGTTGGCGCTGTGCTTGATCCGGTAAAGGGCGATCAACAGGCCGAGGCCGATGGCGGCTTCGCCTGCGGCCACCGCAATAAGAAAGATCGTGAAGACCTGGCCTGTCAGGTTGTGCCAGATGCCGGAGAAGACGATGAAGTTGATGCCGGCCGCCGCAAAGATCAGCTCAATGGAAAGAAGCACCACGATGATGTTGCGGCGGCTGAGCACACCGAAGAGCCCAAGGCAGAAGAGCAGAAAACCGAAAAGTACGAACGCGGAGGTTCCCACGCTACACCTCCTTCTTGGCCAGGAAAACGCCCCCGAGAACCGCCACCAGCAGAAGCACGGACGCAGCTTCGAAGGGGTAGAGATAATCGCTGTACATCACCATCGCAATCCGCTTCGTGTTGCTCTCTTCCGGGACCTTGGCGGGCGCGGCGGACGTTCCGGGGACCGCCGGGGCGGCCGCCGCCGGAGGAGAAACCGGTACCGGCTCGTAGCTGCTGTGATAGAGCCGGTAACCCATCCAGACGAAAAGCACCAGGACAAGCCCCAGGACGGGCAGCGTCTGGAAATGAGTCTGGCGGGCCAGGCGAAGCGCCTGGTTGTCGGTCATCATCACGCCCATGATGTAGAGAACCATGATGCCGCCGGCGTAAACGAGAACCTGCACGGCCGCAACGAATTCCGCGTTCAGCGCCAGGTAGAGCACCGCGACCCCGATAAAGCCCACCAGAAGCGAGACCGCCGAGGTGATGGGGCTTTTCGAAAAAACGACGCCGATGGCGCAGATGCTGATGAAAGCGATGAGCAGGATCCACAAAACCATCATGACCCGCTCCTTTCCTTTCGCGGGATATCTTTACTGTTTCGGGTGCGCAGCCGCACCGGGTTCACAACTTTCACCGTCCCCCTCCTCGTGCGGAGCTTCATCGTCCGTCGCGGACGTCAACCACATTCTCGAGCCCGTTCCATCGGTAGTGCTTGATGTCCAGGTCATAAGGCAGCGTTTCCCGGTCGTAGAGCAGATCCTTGGGATCGAACACCGCCGATTCAAACTCGTAGCTGTGGTGGATCGACCCGGTGGGACAGGGATCGACGCACAGGCCGCAGTGCAGGCAGTGCTCCATGGAAAGAAGAAACTCCACGGGGCGCTTGTCCTGCTTGAAGACTTCGCGGGGGGGCTGGAAGACCTTGATGCAGTCTTCGGGGCACGCCTTTTCGCACATCTTGCAGGAAATGCACGTTTCGATATCCACGTGGAGCCGGCCCTTGGAACGGTAGGGAAGCACCGGGCGGACATCGGGGTAATTCTCGGTCACCTTCCGGCGAGAGAACCATTTAAAGGTGATACCCAGCCCCTGGAGCAATTCCAGGAAGGTGATCATTCGGATAAACCGGCTCAATGGCTTGTTGGACTTAGCCATGGGTCACCTCAAAATCCACATTCTCAGCACGGCGGCCAAGAACAGGTTGAAGAGCGCGATGGGAAGAAGGACCTTCCACCCGATGCGAAGAAGCTGGTCGTAGCGGTAGCGGGGAAAGGTGGCGCGAATCCAGACGAAAAAGTAGAAAAACAGGAAGGCCTTGACGCCGAAGGCGATCAACCCCAGGATGCTCGTCAAGTGGGGATGGACGGCGTAAAGCGCCTGGTCATTGACGAAGGGAATGTCGTAGCCGCCCAGAAAGAGGCTGGCGCCGATGACGGAAATGAGAATGATGTTGGTGTATTCGCCCAGCATGTAAAAAGCGAACCGCATGCCGGAGTACTCAGTGTGGAAGCCCGCCGTGAGCTCTCCCTCCGCCTCCGGAAGGTCGAAGGGGAGGCGGTTGGTCTCGGCCACCGAAGCGATCAGGTAGACGCCGAAGGCCAGGATGCCCGGGATTAGGAAATAAACGCCGTCGCGCTGCTGGGCCGCGACGATGTCGCTGAGTTTAAAAGACCCAGCAAATAGGATCACGGACAGAACCGACAGGGTCAGGGGAATCTCGTAGGACAACATCTGGCTGGTGGATCGCAGGCTGCCCAGGAGAGGATATTTCGACCCGGAGGACCAGCCGCCGAGGATGATGCCGAAGACGCTCAACGATGAGATGGCCAGGACGAAGAGGATCCCCAGGTTGATGTTGGAAATGACAAAGGGATGGTTCCCCTCACCCGTCACCCAGGGCCGCGCCCAAGTAATGATGGCGAAGCCCAGGAAGGCCGGCGCCACGGCGAAGACCGGAGCGAGCCTGAAGAGGATGGGCCTGGCGTTCGCGGGAACGGTGTCCTCTTTCAGAAAGAGCTTGACGCCGTCGGCGATGGGCTGAAGCAGGCCTGCCGGCCCCACGCGGTTTGGGCCCACGCGGGCCTGGAAAAACCCGAGAAGCCTCCGTTCCAGCCAGACGCCGTATGCCACGAAGAAGGACACCACGCCGAGAAGAATCACGATCTTCAGCAGGGGCCACAGGATGTGCTGCATCAGGACTTCCATGGTTGAACTCCCCCTATCGGTCCACTTCCCCGAGGACGATGTCGATGGATCCGATGATGGCGACGACATCGGCCACGAGCTCACCCCGCGACATGGGATCCACTCCCTGCAGGTTGACAAAAGACGGGCCGCGGACGTGGAGCCGCCAGGGCTTGTCGGTCCCGTCGCTCACGATGTAGTAGCCGAGCTGCCCCTTGGATCCTTCCACGGTGTAGTAGACTTCGCCGGCCGGCGGCCGGATGATTCTCGAGACTTTGCCCTTGAGGTCGCCCTCCGGCATGCCGTCCAGCGCCTGCTGGATGATCCGGGCGCTCTGGCGCATTTCGCGGATGCGGCACATGTACCGGTCGTAGACGTCTCCGTTGGCGCCGAGCGGGACTTCGAAATCGAAATCCTCGTAAGAGGAATAGGGCATGGCCTTTCGAACGTCGAAATAGACGCCGGAGCCCCGGAGAGTCGGGCCTGAAAGGCCGATATTCACGGCGTCTTCACCGGAGATCGGACCCACGCCCACGGTGCGCTGCCGCCAGATCCTGTTCTCGCTCAGAAGACCTTCGTAATCGGCCACACGCCCCGGAAAGTCCGCGAGGAAATTCCGGCAGGCCTGTACCCACCCGTTGGGAAATTCGAAGCGGACGCCCCCGATGGGGTAGGCGTTCGGGAGCAGGCGCTGGCCGAGCATGGCTTCCATCAGGTTCATGATGGTTTCCCGCTCGCGCATGGGATAGAACAGCATGGTCATGGCGCCCAGGTCGAGGGCATGCGTTCCCAGCCAGATGAGGTGGCTGGCAATCCGCTGGAGTTCGTCCATGACCACGCGGATGTACTGGGCCTTCTTGGGCACCTCGACGCCCAGGAGCTTCTCCACCGCGCCCACATAGCCGTGGCAGTTGATGACGGCACTGAGATAGTCGAGGCGGTCGAAGATGGGCGTGCACTTCGGGTAGGTCCGGTATTCGCACCATTTTTCGATCCCGCGGTGCAGGTACCCGATCACCGAATCCACCTGGCGGATTTTTTCTCCGTCAAGCTTCAGGATCGCCCGGTAAACGCCGTGGGTGGCCGGGTGCTGGGGGCCGAGGTTCAGCTCCAGCTCCCGCGTCTCCATCACGTCGCGCAGGGGAGATTCGGGGTTCGCCGGCGTGGATTCACGGCTCATAGCGGTACTCCTTGATGATCTTGCGGACCTCGTCAAGGTCGTCGGACATGGTGCCCGGCCGTCCAAAGGCATTGGCGCGGATCTCTTCTTCCTGAGCGCCGCCGAGCGGATATTCCTTCCGGAGGGGGTGGTCCTCCCAGCCTTCCGGCAGGAGGATGGTCACCAGGTTTGGATGACCGTCGAAAACCACGCCCATCAGGTCGTGGACTTCTCGCTCGTGCCAATCAGCAGTGCGCCAGATCCCCGTGGCGGTGGGGCAGGATTCGCCCTCATCGAGCGGCACCCTGACCCGGAGGCTGTGGTTTTTCTCGATGGAGTACAGATGGTAGACCACCTCGATCTTCTTCTCGTTGTTGGGATAATGGACTGCTGTCAGGTCGCTGAGGTAATCCATACGCGCCGCGGGATCGTCGTGAAGCCAGGTCAGGGTGTCGATCAGCCGGGCCTTCTCGACCGAGACGGTGGCTTCCCCGCAAGGATTCGCCACGCCCTTCACGGCGCCGCCGAATTTCTCGCCCAGAGCCCGCGTGACATCTGTCTCGACCACCTCGCCCGAAGGTTCCACGGGCTTGGGTCCCGCCGGCTTTGCGGCTGCGGCGGGTTTTTCAGCGGCGGGCTTGGCGGCGGGCTGCTTTTCAGCAGCCGCTGTCCCGTCCTTATTTTCGTCCGCCGGTGCATCCTTTTCCTTGCCGGATTCCGCGTCGGCTGCTTTTTTCTCTTTCTCTTCCGGATGTTCCGGGGTTTCGGGAGGACGTTCGTCTGTCATGTCAGCCTACCCTTTCACCACGTGGCCCTGGCGTTCCAACTCGGCCACCACTTCCGGGATTTCCTGGCCTTTCTTCATCCAGCCTTCCGTTTTACGGTCCTTGAGCACGCCCCGGGCGAAGGGTTCGTTCACGCACTCGGGATTGCGGATCTTTTCCTGGAGCTTCATGAGCGCATAGAGAAGCGCCTCGGGCCGCGGCGGGCATCCCTGCACGAAGACATCCACCGGGACGACCTTTCCCACGCCCTGAAGCACGGCGTAATCGTCATAGGGACCGCCTTTGATGGCGCAGCTTCCCATGGCGATCACCCACTTGGGATCGGACATCTGGTCATAGAGCCGGCGCACGATGGGGGCCATCTTGAGCGAAACCGTGCCGGCCACGATCATGACGTCGCTCTGGCGCGGCGACGGACGGAAGACTTCCGACCCGAACCGGGAGATGTCGTAGCGGGACACCGAGGAGCAAATCATTTCGATGGCGCAGCAGGCCAGGCCGAAGGTCATGGGCCACAAGCTGTTGCGCCGGCAATAGTTCAGCAGTTTATCGAGCTTGGCGAACCCCACCCAGGAGGGGTAGCCGTTGTTGCTTTCACTGTTCATTCTTCCCACCTCAAGGCGCCTTTGACCCAGACATACGCGTAGGCGGCCACGAGGAGCCCGAGAAAGATGAAAACCTCGATCAGTCCGAAGAGACCGAGTTGGTCGAATGCCACGGCCCACGGCAGGAGGAAAATGGTCTCCACATCGAAGACGAGAAACACAACCGCCACAATGTAGAAGTGGATGGAGACGTTGCCGCGGGGTGACTCCCGGACGTCGATTCCGCACTCGTACGGCTGGGACTTGATGTAATCGTACCGCCGCGGACGAAGCAGCCGTCCGAGGATCATGGTGGCCGGGACGATCAGCACGGCGATCAACAGGAAAAGTCCAATCGCTACATAGGAATTCACGAATCACCCCCTTACGGGCGGCGGACCGAATGACCCGCCGAATTTTAGGTGGAGAGTATGATGACAGGTCCTTGGGGTGTCAAGGAACGCGGCACGCGAAACGGCGGAGTCTGGGCGATATGGCCCACGGTGACACGCGGCTCGCGCCTCCGGCCGCCGCAAGCCGGCAGGCGGGCGCCTCCTCAAGTTACATTGTCCCAATATTCTTCCCGCCCTTGTTGAGATGGACGGCAAAACCTTATAAACTAGCTGCCCTTAGGAGAGTGTTGCCGTGCCCACCAACTGGAAAGATACGCTGAATCTACCGAAAACCGCCTTTTCCATGAAGGCGAACCTGACCCAGAAAGAGCCCGACTTTCTCCAGCGTTGGGATGAAGAAGATCTTTACGGTAAAATTCTGGAAGCCCGCAGGGGCGCGCCCGTCTTCTCGTTTCACGACGGCCCGCCCTACGCCAACGGGCGGCTCCATCTCGGCCACGCCTTGAACAAAATCCTCAAAGATCTGGTGACTCGGTCCCGGCTGATGGAAGGGTTTAAGGTGTACTACCGTCCCGGCTGGGACTGCCACGGCCTTCCCATCGAGCAGGCCGTGGAAAAGGAACGGGGGCGCAAGGTCCGGTCCATGCCGGTCCACGACTTCCGAGCAGCGTGCCGGAACTACGCCGAAAAATATATCGACATCCAGCGAACCGAGTTTCGCCGGCTGGGAGTTCTGGGAGACTGGGACCACCCGTACCGGACGATGGACTATTCCTACGAAGCGAAAATCGCCGAGTCCTTTGGTGAATGCTTCCTGAAGGGCTACGTTTACAAGGGTCTGAAGCCCGTCCAGTGGTGCTCCTCGTGTGAAACCGCTCTGGCCGAGGCCGAGGTGGAGTACGAGGATCACGAATCTCCCAGCATCTACGTCAAGTTCGCCCTGAACCCGGGGCAGGATGAACATCTCCCGGACAGCCTGAAGGGACCGGGCCGTTTCGTTGTCATTTGGACCACAACGCCGTGGACGCTGCCCGCAAACCTGGCGGTGGCCTTCCACCCGGACTTCGTCTATGCCGCCGTGAAGTCGGGAAGTGAAGTCTATGTCGTCGCGGAAGAGCTTCTGGAATCCTTTTATAAAGAGACGGGCCTCACCGGGGAAGTCCTGGAGACCTTCAAAGGCTCGGTGCTGGAAGGCGTAACCCTCCGCCACCCGTTTCTCGAGCGGGATTCTCTCGGAATCCTGGCGCCGCACGTGACCAAGGAGCAGGGAACGGGGTGCGTGCACACGGCCCCGGGCCACGGGCAGGAAGACTATGTCATCGGCCGGAAATACAAACTGGAGATTTACAACCCCGTGGACGACCGCGGGCGTTTCGTCGAAGACGTGGATCACTGCGAAAAGAACGCCCTTCTGGCGTTCAGCACCATCCTCCACTCCTATCCCCACTGCTGGCGCTGCAAGAACCCGCTGATCTTCAGGGCCACGCGCCAGTGGTTCATTTCCATGGACCACGAGGACCTGCGCGGCCGGACCCTGTCGGCCATCGACCGCGTGGAGTGGGTTCCGCCGTGGGGACGAAACCGCATCTACAGCATGGTTGAAAACCGGCCCGACTGGTGTATTTCACGGCAGCGCCGGTGGGGCGTTCCCATCATCGTTCTTTTCTGCGAGGCCTGCGGCGAACCGGTGAGAGAGCCTTCTTTCTTCCAAGCCGTGGCGGCCGAATTCCGCGAGCGGGGCGCCGGGGTCTGGAGCGACGGCGATCCCGCACGGTGGCTGCCCGACGGGTTCAAATGCCCGAAGTGCGGAGGGGCCGGCTTCGAACGCGAATCGGACATCCTGGACGTGTGGTTCGATTCGGGAGTCAGCCACGAGGCCATCATGGGGCAGACGCCCGATTTACCGTGGCCGTCCGAGCTCTACCTGGAGGGCAGCGACCAGCACCGGGGATGGTTCCACACGTCGATCCTGACGGGCATGATGCTGCGGAATGAGTCGCCCTACCGGCGCGTCATCACCCACGGCTTCATTCTCGACGGGGATGGGCGGAAGATGTCCAAGTCCCTCGGGAACGTCATCTCTCCAGACGAGGTCGTCAAGAAGTACGGGGCCGAGATCCTTCGTCTTTGGGTGTCCATGGTGGACTACCGGGACGACGTCCGGGTTTCTTGGGATCTCCTGAAGAGAAACGCCGACGCCTACCTCAAGATCCGCAACACGCTGCGCTACCTGTTGGGAAACCTGTTCGATTTCGATCCACAAAAGGACATGGCGCCCGGGGAAGATCTCCTTGAAATGGACCGCTACATTCTCATTCAGCTCAACAATTTGGTCCAACGGATTCGGGGCGCCTATCGCGACTTTTCCTTTCATCTCGTCTACCACGAGCTCGTCTTCTTCTGCTCGGTGACGCTCTCTGCTTTCTACCTCGACATTCTAAAAGACCGGCTCTATTGCTCGGCGGCAGACGGCAAAGCGCGGCGGAGCGCCCAGACGGTGCTTTACCGAGCCGCGGACGCCATGATCCGCCTGATGGCCCCCATTTTGCCGGTGACGGCGGAGGAAGCCTGGGGCCACCTGCCGGGTCGTGAGGAATCTTCCGTTCACTTGGCGCGTTTTCCCGAGCCCGAAAACCTGGCGCAGGACAGCTTGACGGAAACCTGGGATCGCTTGAAGGCCTTGAGGGACGATGTGAACAAGGCTCTTGAGGACGCGCGCCGGGAGGGGTTGATCGGCAAGAGCCTGGAAGCGAAGCTGGTGCTTGCCTGCGATGATGGGGACCTCGGGGAGCTCATCCGCCGATACGAGCCGCTTCTTCCGGAGATCTTCATTGTTTCGGCGGTGGAACTTGAGGATGCCGAACCGCAGGGCCCTGCGATTCGCGTCGAAGCCGCCCCCGGCGTCAAATGCGCCCGCTGCTGGACCGTCACCGACGATCCGCGCGACGTTGAAGGCGGTCCGTTGTGCCCACGCTGCGCGGGCGTCGCCGGCGGACGGGCTTGAAGGACATGCGGCGCTGGACCTACCTGTTTCTGAGCGTTCTGGTCTTCGCAGCCGATCAGCTCACAAAGGGCTTGATACAAGAGGGGATGCATCCCGGCCAGGTGCACAGGGTGGCGTCCTGGTTTTCCATCGTCTACTGGGAAAATACGGGGGGATTATGGGGGTTTTTCCAACACGTCGCCCGGCCCGTCTCCCTCGCTCTTTTTTACCTTCTGCCCGCTGTCGGTGTGGGATTCTTGATCTACCTCTTCCTCAAGGCTCGAAGCCGCTTTGACCTGGTTCTCATCTGCTTCATTCTGGGGGGCGCCGCGGGAAATATCCTGGACCGGCTCCGGCTGGGGCACGTGGTGGATTTTCTTTACTTCCACATTCCCGGCGGCCCAGGCTGGCCGGCATTCAACATTGCCGACGCCTTCCTTTCGGTCAGCATTCTTATTCTGCTTTACCGCACCATGCGTCCCGAGCGGCCGGCTGAGGCGGCTGGGCCGGAGAAAACTCCCCGGCGTTGATAGGGCGGAAGTCTCCGCCGCATCTCATCTTGCTTTACAATAGTAACTGGCCGTGTCCACTACGCCGCGCAAACGAGCGGGAGTCGAACAAATGGGACTGACCGACGAGAAAATCAGAATTGTGGTTCTCGAGGGAGGGGGGCGGCTGGACGCCGCTCTTGCCCATCTTCTGGAGGACAGGGGCATCACGCGGTCCGCCCTCCGCCGGCTCATGGATGACGGCCGCGTAAGGGTGAATGGGCGCCGGCCGAAACCTTCAGAGTCCGCTTCAGAAGGACAGCTAGTGGAAATCGAGCTTCCTGCGGCCCCCTCCGGAAAGCCTATAGCGGACCGGATTCCCCTGGATGTCCTTTATGAAGACGAAGACTGCCTCGCGGTGGACAAGCCTGCCGGCATGGTCACACATCCTGCGGCGGGGCATTGGGAAGGAACGCTCGTGAACGCGCTGCTCGGCCTGGACATTCCGCTCTCGGACGGCTTTCAAGCCGGGCGGCCCGGGATCGTTCACCGGCTGGACAAGGAAACATCCGGCATCGTTCTGGTTGCCAAAAACAACGCTGCGCAGGCCTTCCTTTCGAAGCAATTCAAGGAGCGGAGCGTTCAGAAGGTCTACAAGGCCCTCCTGTGGGGTGCGCTTGACCAGGCGGACTCCACCGTGGATGGTCCCATCGGGCGGGATCCCGCCAACCGGAAGCGGATGAAGGTAACTCCCGGCGGGCGCCCCTCCCTTACCCGCTTCACCGTGGAAGAACGTCTTCCCCAGGCCACATTGGTCCGGGCGGTTCCCCACAGCGGCCGGACCCACCAGATCCGCGTCCATGCCGCACATCTGCATCATCCGGTCGTGGGGGACGTCCTTTATGGGGGCCGCCGGGAACATGGGCTCAGACCCGGGCCGCTGCGCCGCAAGCTGGAATCCCTTGGACGCTTCCTCCTTCACGCGCACCAACTGGTATTCCAGACCCAGACCGGCGGGCGGGTGACGGTCACGTCTCCCGTCCCTTCCGTCTTTTCTGACCTGCTGGAGGAGTTCCGGGGCTATGAATAGGGAATTTGTACTCTACGGATGCGGCCGGGCCGGGCTCGCAACGGCGCTCGCCCTGAAAGAGGCCGGGTGGACACTATGTGGATGCGCTTCCCGGTCCAGGGCCTCGGCCCGCAAGGGAGCTTCAATCTTAAAATGCGGGATGGTCGGGTTTCCCGAACACCTTCCCGCGGGGGCACCTCTCATGCTTGGGGTCGCAGAGAGCGCTCTGCCGAAAGTGGATGCCGCCCTCGCGGCCGGCGATGGTCATCTCGGGGGCCGGGTGGTGTTCCACATGAGCGGCTCGGCGAGCTCGAATGTGCTGCAACGGATCCAGGAGGCGGGCGGCTGGACGGGTTCGCTCCACCCTCTCATGGCCATACCGGCCCCCCTTGCAGGGGCGCGCAGGCTGAAGAAAGCCTGGTTCGCCCTGGAGGGAGATCCCCGCGCCTTGGAGATCCTTCGAGCCATGGCGGACGACATCTCAGGGAAGGGGTTCATCTTGCCGGCCGCAGGGAAAGTCCTTTATCATGCAGCCGCCGTGGCGGCGTCCAATCATCTTGCCGCGCTTCTCGAAGACAGCCGCGCCATGCTGGCCGCGGCCGGAACAGAAGCGGAGGCCTTCCAAGCCTTTCGCGCCCTGGCGGAATCTTCCGTGGCCGACGTTTTCGACTTGGGACCCCTCCAGGCCCTGACGGGGCCCGTCGAACGCGGCGACGTTGAGACGGTCCGGGCGCATCTCGATGCGCTTTCCGGGCACCCCGGATTGGTCGACCGCTACAAGTCGTTATCGAGGGGCGCTTTGGAAATGGCACGCCGGCGCCACTCCGGGAGAAGGGCGGTTTACGCTGAACTTGAAAAGCTCCTTTCTTAGTGGCACGATATGACTTTCGCCGAAAGGCGAGGAGCAATGAATGGCTTTTTTTAATTACGCAACAATGCAGATGGCCGCCAAGGTGGTCTATTACGGACCCGGCCTCTGTGGGAAGACCACCAACCTGCAGTACATCTACAACAAGACCTCCCCCAAGTCCCGCGGAGAAATGGTTTCGCTGGAAACGGAGTCCGATCGGACCCTCTTCTTCGACCTGCTTCCGCTTGAGGTCGGGATTATCGAAGGCTTTAGAACGCGGTTTCAACTCTACACCGTACCCGGCCAGGTTTTCTACGGAGAAACCCGCCGGATGGTGCTCAAAGGCCTGGACGGCATCGTTTTTGTCGCCGACAGCCAGAAACCTATGGTGGATGCGAACGTCGAGAGCCTGAGGGATCTTGAGGAAAACCTGAAGAGCATGGATCTTACAATCCGCGACATTCCGCTGGTCTTTCAATTCAACAAACGGGACCTGTCCAACATCGCATCGGTTGAAACACTTCAGAAAGCTCTCAACACATACAACTGGTCGTATTTTGAAGCAGTCGCCATACAAGGGAAAGGGGTTTTTGACACACTGAAGGCCATTTCAAGGCTGACCCTGCGCTCGGTGCGGCATAAACTGAAACAGCCGGCGGCGCCCAAGGTCCACGTCATGGATCTTCCTCCATTGTCAAAGGAGAAGCCTCCCGACGCCAAACCCTCTGCTGCCACCGCCCCGCCTCCATTACCGCAACCCCGCACGGCCCGGAACTCTGAAGAAGCCGTGAGTGTCGAGTTCGCCACTCGAAGGACGAAATCTTCGGACGAGGAGTTGGCTCAAATGCGGCCGAAAATGAAGACGGTGACTGCTCTGACGGACGTCGCAAAGGAACTGGACCGCATCCGAAACAGCCTTCTCGGTCCCTTGACTGCGCCCTCCCAACCCAAGATGAAGGATCTTACTCCTGCACTGGCGGACCTGGAGAAAAAGGGCCGGGAAAATTCAGAACAAATTCTGACCCTGGAAGTGCCGGTGGAGGCCGCAGACTTCAAGAGAATCCGCGAACTCAAAATTCATATCGTCCTCGAGGAAGACGGCGCTATCCGAGAAATCCCGGAAACGCTGACCGTCAAGGGATCTGAGCTGGCTGCTTCCGGAAGCGGCCAGGTGCTGAAGCTTTACCTGAAACCTAAAAAAGCTTGAATCGCTTCTTTTCCGCACGCTCCTCCAGCGCGAGCAGGCGTTCGGAGAGGTGTGTCAGTGCCCGTTCCAGTTTCCTGTTTTGCTGCACCAATGTCTCAAATACTTCGAGAAGAAGGTCCAGGTCGCGCCTGAGCAACACCGGATCTTTATCGGAAAGTAAAGTGTTCTTGACCTCCCGTATGGTCTTTCCCTGGACGTGAATCCGGTCATGGATGTACTTTAGTTTCTCCACGTCTTCGGAGGAGAAGCGCCGGTGGCCTCCCGGGGTTTTTTCCACCTGAAGGTATGTGGAAAATTCCCTTTCGTAAAAACGTATGGTGCTGACCGGCAGCCCCAGAGTCTTGCTAACTAGACCTATTGTCATTGATCTGGAGCGCTTATTGTCTTTGTCATCCATGGCAACCTCACTTCACATTATCCCCGAACTCTTGTGGAAATAGTGCTTATACATACTTCAGGTCTATTATACGGCAGCGCCAAGGAAAAGAAAACGGCTTTCGTTTTTGTTTTCCACAGGACCCGGTTCAAAACGCGTCGGCGCCATAGTGCTTTTCGAAGTTGGGGCAATCCGTGCGGCCGCTCAAACGGCCTTAATTGTGTTACGGTTTCGCGAAACCCCCGGACGGGGTTCCCTTGTTTTTCATTTCCCGAACCCGGGGGCGGTCCCAATCTGCCGCAGAAAAGGAGCCGGTCCCGGAGAAGCGGTGCCGGAAGACGTACCTCGCGGCGCGGACCTGCCTGTTCCCACTTCTCTCGGCAATGCATTATATTTGTTTTCGGGACAGGGTGATAACGCCCTGCCGCGGTTCGGCTGCACGAAGCGGCCTACAGGGAAGAAGCAGTGGCCGTAACGTGGGAGGCGCCCCACGGCGCCCTTTGCAGGTCGTTCTGCGGTGGAATGACCAGGAGGTGAAACATGAAACGTCTGATGCTGCTGTTGGCCCTAGCCATAGGGCTCCCCCTGACCCTCGTCAGTCTCAAGGCGGACACGGCGGGCAAAATCAATAAACTAAGCGCTTATGGTTACCAGGGTAAGTCCGCCGGCGTAAAGATGGTGGTCGACGTTGAGGTCGCACGATACAGAGGCAACGAGAAGTACATTCCTCTGTTTGTCTGGCTCGGACAGAATGAGCCCAAAACCATCCACGCGGACCGAAGCTCCTTCATTCTTGTGGATCCGGACGGAAAGGAGCACAAGCTGCCGGAGTACAATACCGTCAAGAACACCTACACGCCGACCCGCATGTCGAATGACTACTCAAGACTCCGGATGATTCCCGATTACGCCTCTTCCGCTTTTTATTACGCCTCTCAAGTTATCCAGGCCGCCTTCTTCCCGAATCCCTCACACGGGCGTGTCATGTATGACCACGTTGAAATCGGAAATCGGACCCTCATGAAGGCCCTGTTGTATTTCCCCAATCCCATGGGAAAGGCGAAGGGAACTTACAAACTTATCTATCACGACCCGAAGAGCGACACCAAGGTGGTCGTCCCTTTCCAGATTCCCTGGATTTAAACTTCCGCCCGCATCTGGGATAGAGGCCGGCGCAAGCCGGCCTTTTTCCTTTTACCGCTCCTTATGCTATACTTCGTCCCTTTTTGAGCCGAGGCCGTATGGACCAGGGATGCTTGTACGTGGTGGCGACGCCCATCGGGAACATGAAGGACATGACCTTCAGGGCCGTCGAGGTTCTAGGGGCAGTGGACGGCGTAATCTGCGAGGATACGCGCCGGACCGGGAGGCTGCTTTCTCATTACGGTCTCAGCGTGAAGCTGTCCTCATTTTTCGCCGGAAACGAGTCGCGTCGCCTTGAAGGGTTCCTCGAAAAGCTTTCCAGCGGCCGTAAGCTTGCGCTGGTGACCGATGCCGGTACTCCCGCGGTTTCTGATCCCGGCTACATGCTCATACGCGAGTGCCGGTCAAGGGGAATTCCAGTGGTACCCGTTCCCGGCCCGTCGGCAGCCGTCGCCGCCCTTTCTGTCAGCGGCCTGCCCTCCGACAGGATGCTTTTCCTGGGTTTTCCACCCCGGAAGCCTGGACAATCCCGGACCTTCCTCACGAACCTCGCCCAAGACCCGGCCGCACTCGTCTTCTACGAAGCTCCCCACCGCATCCGGCGCTTTATGGCAGACGCCCGGCGCCTGCTGCCGGGCCGGGACTGCTTTGTGGGCAGGGAGATCACAAAGCTTCATGAGTCTTTCTACCTCAATCCAGAGCCGGAAGATCTTCCTGAAAAGGGCGAATTCGTGATCGTTTTCGGCCCGCCCGAAAAATCTTCGGGGTCCCGCCCCGGCGTTTCGGAAATCGCAGAGAAGGTGCGGGCGCTCACGGGGAAAGGGTGTGACGAGCGCGAGGCTATGCGCACGGTCGCCCGCGAACTAGGCGTGGCGAGACGCGAAATTTATGAACTGATCAAGGGAAAGGGAAAAAGGGAGGCCGGGGACGCCGGCGTTCCGATTCCAGCCAAGAAGGGGAGCCGAAGTTGAA
>JARRNO010000091.1:0-11195 GCA_037384885.1 Acidobacteriota bacterium | reverse complement strand
GGAAGCGAAAGCCGAAATCTTAGAATTTGGAGGTCAGCATGAAGCGGAAGATGTTGGCGCCGGAATCGGGCACCCGCGCGCCGAGGAACATGGAATTGGCCGCGCTCGGATCCACTCCGCCCATGTAGACGTTCATGATGTCGGTCGCCCAGTCCGCTCCTTCGTACTTCTGCCACCAGTACTCGGCCGACGCGGAGAGGCTCTTGTTGATGTGGTAGGTGAAGCGCGTCTTCCAGATGGTGGTTTTCGTGAAGTCCTCGGGATAGAACGGGTAATCGGCCAGGTCGGCGTTGGCCGCGCTCGCTGCGGTCCACACGAAGGTGGAGTTGCTGCGGGCCTTGGCATAGGAGAAGTCCGACCGGATATCGAAGACGTTGGGAACCACGGTCCAGCTCAGGCCGGCCGTGTAGGTGTCGTACTTGTCTTCGGTGTTGTTGCCCCAGTTGTTTACGGCCGGGTAGTACGTGCCGGGAGCGGGCCGATCGTTTGTCTCCATGTCGTAGTTGTACTTCTCGTACATGTAGGACGCGTAGGCCGATACCTTGTCGTTGAAGGCGTAGTCCAGCTCGATGCCGTAGTTGTTGTACTTGCTGTAGGTCAGGCCGTAGACGGAATCCGGGTAGTCGTTCTTGTTCTGCTGGGCCGACAGCGTGATGTCGAAGTTTTCCATCGGGATGAAGGTGACGACGCCGTTGTACTGCTTGGTGTCGCGGCTCCAGATGTCGAACTGCGTGGTGCCCGGGTCGTAGGGCGCGGTCGTGGCGGTGGGATCGTGGTACTGCCACCACATCGGGCTCTCGCTGCCGTCGCGGTACTTGATGTCGGCGTAAGAGCCGTGGAAGGTCACGAAGTTGTAGTTCAGGTCGAGGTTGAACTTCCAGGTCTTCTGCGTCGTGTCGCTGAACTCGCGGAACTGGTGGTCCCACTTGTCGTGCGTGTAGGACAGCGCAAAGCGCACCGGGTTGATGGGCTGGAAATGGACTTCGCCGCCCCAGGTGGTCTTCTCGTAGCCGACCGCCAGCGTTCCGACGGGGGCCGTCTCAGGCATGGTGTCACCGGAAACCCAGTTGGGGAAGAGGTAGTAGGGCGTCTTGTTGTCGTCCTTGTACTTCCGGTATTTCACCGAGTAACCGAACCACTTGATCGGCTGGCCCGTCAGTTTGAGGTTGCCCATGAAGGTGTCGATCTTGGCGTTGACGCTGCCGTAGGGCACCGTGGGATCGGGGAGCGTGGCCAGGATGGCCGTGTTCGTGGTGTAGGGGCTCATGGCGGAGTCCTGCTTCATCTGCCCCCAGGACAGCGCCGCGGTGATGCGGGTGTGGTAGGGAAGGTTCACGCCGCCGGCCAGATCCCAATGGTACATGGTGTTGTCGGGATAGATGGAGGTAGCCAATACTGCCGCGGAGTTGACTGCGCCAGGGCCGAAGCCGCCCACGGCGTCCGTCACGCGGTTCGGGTTGTCCCACTGCAGGTAGCTGGCGCCGTTGTCGAACTTGCTGCCGTAGAAGGCTGCGCTGACGAAGAAAATCTTGTTGTGGAATTCGGCGCTGGCATGGTAGTTCTGCGTCTTGTACTGGATGGGCACGGGCAGTTCGTAGATGTTGGGGCCGTTGGAGAAGTAGGTGCCGAAGTCCAGGGGCATGGTGCCGTGGCGCTTCTCGAGGGAGTAGTCCGCGTTAAAGGTCCAGTTGGGCAGGCCGTAGTAGTTGAAGTCGGCCGTACCGGTCTCACGGATGTAGCGGAGGCTTACCGGGTGCGCGCCCGAGGCGTAGTCGGCCAGCGTCATGCCGCCGTTCTGGATGCTGTTGCGGATCGAGTAGGGAATGGTGAAGATTCCCGTGCTCGGCGAAACGTACAGCGTCCGGCCGGTGTTGGAGAACCAGCGGGGGTTCTGATTCCAGGTGAGGGTGAGTTTCCAGTTGTTCCACTGTCCCCACACCAGGGTTCCCGACTGGCTGTCGGTGCCGAAGTCGGAGCCTTTGAAATTGAAGTAATAGTTGCTGTCGTTGTTCCAGAAAAAGTTCGCGTCGAAGATCAGGAGACCGTTGGGAATGTCCTGGAACTCCTGGAACTTCGAGGAACTCGAGTTGCCGGTGACGCTCTGGCCACCCACCGAAACGGAGCCGGAGGAAGAGGAACCGGACCCTCTCAATTAGCGCTGGAACGCCGTTCCGGACGGATTGTTCGAGCCGTGGATCATCGGGTGGCAGTTCAAGCAGCCCTGGTTGAAGGCGAATTTCGTCAGACCCGTATGGGGCTCGCTCGGGTGCCGGCTGCTGATGTGGCATTCCTGGCAGAGGATCGGCACGCGCTGTCTCAGCATGTTGTTGAACATGGAGCCGTGGGGGTCATGACACGTGGTGCAGTTCTCACGAACCGGAGGGTGCTCCCAGAGGAACGGCCCGCGCTTCTCGGCGTGGCACGTGTAGCAGTTCTGATTGACCGTGGGCTGGAGAAGCATGGCGGGATTGCTGTTGCCGTGGGGGTTGTGGCAACTGGTGCAATCGATCTTGCCTTCCAGCATGGGCATGTGCGCCGAGCGGTACAGCTGGGCCTTGCGCTGCAGGTGGCACTTGGTGCAGAGATTGAACTCGCTCGCCTTCAGAAGATGCTTATGCATCACGGGGCCCTTGGGGTGCGGGTCGTGGCAGGTGATGCAGGAGAGGCCGCGATCCGCGTGGGTGGAACCCACCCAGTGGGCCTGCTGGTCCTTTTCGTGGCACTTGAGGCAGACATTGTTGATCTGCTCGGGTGTCAGGGTTTCAAAACGGCGGATTTTGGTCTTGTCTCCGCCGCCGTCCACGTGGGCCTTGCCGGGGCCGTGGCAGCCTTCGCAAGTGAGGGCCGTGTGGGCGTGAGGCGGCCGTTCTAAGGGCTTTGCCAGGTCTGAGTGGCACTGCACGCAGGTCTTCATCCCGACCACCTGCCCGCTGTCGGCCTTGTCCGCGGCGCGGACAGGCTGAGGAGTAGCGAGAGCGATGGTCAAAACGAAGAGCCCGGCCGCACCGAATAAGGACATTGGCAAGAGCCAAGCCTTCTTTCCCATACCCTACCTCCTTTCGGTAATCAAAAATCTCGTCATCCGTTTCACGGCAGGCGCCGACGAATCGATATCCGTTCGGATCCCCCCGCCTCCGTTCGACGGCCGCACGCGGGGCCAGCCCTCGCGTGCTCCAAGGTTCGCAATTATATTCCGGTCCTCAACAAGTTTAAGAAGTCAACGGGGGTGGTTCAAACAGATGCGCGGAATACCCCAACAACCCCTTGGGGCCCATGCCCCAAAAACCGAGTTTCGCCGGGCAGCGAACGCCGCTGATTTTTCGTGGCGTATCCGAATCTTGAAATGGTAAACTGGGGGACCTTGATTCGAAGCAGGACGAGACTGGAATCAGCTTCCGGCAAGCCTGTCAAGCGCCCGGCGGAAATCCGCGGGATGGCATTCGGTTACAACGGTTGGTTCGGGAACGGGGCGCGTATCCGTTCCCTTTAGACACTGCTCAGGTGGAGGTGGATATGAACTTCTGGTTCTATGGGCTTCCCGTCGTCGTTGCGGTTTTGGCGCTCGGGTATGCGTACTTCAAGGCACACTGGATCGGGAAGCAGGATCCGGGAAACGAGCGCATCCAGATGATCGGGAAATGGATTTCGGACGGCGCGATGGCCTTCCTGTCGCGGGAATACCGCTTCCTGGCCATCTTTGTCGTGTCGGTCGCCGTGCTTCTCGGCGTCTCCAATTATTACGTTTCCGCGGATACGAACGCCTTTATTGCACTGTCTTTCGTGCTCGGCGCCACGTGTTCAGCGCTGGCCGGTTTCTTCGGCATGCGGACGGCGACCCGGGCGAACATCCGGACCACGAGCGCCGCGCAGAAGGGACTGAACGATGCGCTTCAAGTCGCGTTCGCCGGCGGCTCCGTCATGGGGCTCTCTGTCGTGGGCCTCGCCCTGGCAGGCCTCGGCGGTCTCTTTATTCTCTATACTTGGATGTATCCTGATTCCCTGACCACCCAGAGCGCCATGATGCTCGTGGTCAACATTCTCTCGGGCTTCTCGCTCGGTGCGTCTTCCATCGCTCTCTTCGCGCGCGTGGGCGGCGGCATCTACACCAAGGCCGCCGACGTAGGGGCCGACCTTGTGGGTAAAGTGGAAGCCGGGATTCCCGAGGACCACCCGTTGAACCCCGCCACCATCGCGGACAACGTGGGCGACAACGTGGGCGATGTGGCCGGCATGGGCGCCGACCTCTTTGAATCCTACGTGGGCGCCATCGTCTCCTCCATGATCCTCGGCGTGGCCTGGTTTTCGGGACTGCGCAACTTGAAGCCCGGCACGGAAATGCACGCGGTGTACCTTCCCCTGACCGTCGCGGTTATCGGGATCGTCTGTTCCATCATCGGGTTCTTCTTCGTCAGCACGCGGGAAGGCGGCAACCCCCAGGCCGGCCTCAACCGCGGCACCTTCGGCGCGGGCATCCTCATGGTCATCCTGACCGTTTTCGCCATTCACTGGCTCATCCCGTCGGGGGACCTCCGGGTTCACGACATGATTACCAATTCCGTCCGTACCTACCAGTGGTGGGGCATTGCAATCGCCATCGTCGCAGGGCTCGCCGCCGGCATTGCCGTGGGCATTTTCACCGAGTACTACACGGCGACGAACCGGTCGCCCGTCGGGACCATCGTTGAGGCGTCTAAAACCGGCCACGCCACCACGCTGATCCAAGGCCTGGCCGTCGGGATGAACTCCACGACCTTCCCCATCATCGCCATCGGCGTCGCCATCCTGTTGGCCTACCAGTTCGCCGGCTTGTACGGCATCGCCCTGGCCGCCGTCGGCATGCTCAGCACCACGGGTATTCAGCTCGCGACAGACGCCTACGGACCCATCGCTGACAATGCGGGTGGAATCGCGGAAATGTCCCGGCTCGGCCGCGATATCCGCGCCAGGACGGACAAGCTGGACGCCGTGGGCAACACCACCGCCGCTATCGGCAAGGGATTTGCCATCGGCTCTGCGGCCCTCACCGCTCTAGCGCTGACGGCCGCCTACATCACCCAGATGCACGGCAAGGTGAACATGGACGCCGCCAACCCGTGGGTTCTCGTCGGCCTGCTGTTCGGGTGCATGCTGCCCTTCCGTTTTTCAGCCATGGCCATGGTGGCTGTCGGAAAGGCCGCGCAGGACATGATTCAGGAAGTCCGGCGCCAGTTCCGCGACATTCCCGAACTCCGCCCCGCGCTCGACGCCGCTCAGAAAGCCGAAAGCGAGGACCGCGAACCCAACGAAGAAGAAATGAAGATTATCCGCGCCGCCGACGGCAAGGCCGAATATACCAAGTGCATTGACATCTCGACGACCGCCGCCATCAGAAAGATGGTCGCCCCGGGTCTCATGGCCATCCTGACACCGATCGTTTTCGGATTCATCAACGTGAATATGTTGGGCGGCCTCCTGGTTGGCGTCACCATTTCCGGCGTCTGCCTGGCCATCTTCCAGGCCAACGCCGGCGGCGCCTGGGACAACTCCAAGAAACAGGTCAAAGAGGAAGGCCACGCCAAGCACGGTGAAGCGTTCGAGGAGATGCACAAGGCCACGGTCACCGGCGATACGGTGGGAGACCCCTTCAAGGATACGTCGGGTCCTTCCCTGAACATCCTGATCAAGCTCATCA
Source organism: Acidobacteriota bacterium (assembly GCA_037384885.1). GTDB lineage: Bacteria > Acidobacteriota > UBA4820 > UBA4820 > DSQY01 > JARRNO01. The sequence continues at coordinate 5,524 of JARRNO010000091.1, read as the reverse complement.
GCGTCACCGCGATGATCATCGCGCCCTTGCTCTACGCCATTCACTTCGGCTGAGACACGGCCGGAAGAATGCCGAACCGAAAGGCCGCCGGCTTTTGCCGGCGGCCTTTTTTCAAACTCCCGTGTAGCGCCGCCAGAGGGAAAAATCGTCCAGACGACCCCCATCGAGATTCTCATAAAGAAAGCGGGCGGCCGCCGGCCGCCCGCTTCACCGTCAATATAAGGAATTCCGGCTCACACCTTGCGGATAGGCTCCACTTCCCTTTCCTTGGCGCTTGCCAGGGCGTAGTCCCGGTTGAGCCGCGCGATGAAGTCTACGCTGACATTTTTGGGACAGGCTGCTTCGCATTCGCGATGGTTGGAGCAGCTTCCGAAGCCCAGCTCCTCCATTTTGTGCACCATCCGGAGGGCCCGCTGGTGACGCTCCGGTTGTCCCTGAGGCAGAAGGCCCAGGTGGGAGATTTTGGCCGAGGTGAAGAGCATGGCCGAACCGTTGGGGCATGCCGCCACACAGGCGCCGCACCCGATGCAAGCCGCCGCGTCCATGGCCTTATCGGCACTCTCCTTGTTGATGGGGATTGCATTGGCGTCCGGAGCACTGCCCGTCCGCGCGGAGATGAACCCGCCGGCCTGGACGATCTTGTCCAGGGCGCTGCGGTCCACCACCAGGTCCTTGATGACGGGGAAAGCACGCGAACGGAAGGGTTCGATAACGACCGTGTCGCCGTCCTTGTAGTGCCGCATGTGAAGCTGGCAGACGGTGGTGCCCTTGAGCGGCCCGTGGGGAACGCCGTTGATCATGAAGCCGCAGCTCCCGCAGATCCCCTCCCGGCAGTCATGCTCGAAGGAGATTGGGTCCTCCCCCTTCTCGATCAGGCGGTGATTGAGCACGTCCAGCATTTCGAGGAAGGACATGTGTTCGCTCACGTCCTCCATGGGATAGGTGACGAGCCTGCCCTTATCATCGGGTCCGGCCTGGCGCCAGACTTTCAGTGTCAATTTCATTTGTAACTCCGCTGAGTAAGGTGGACGTATTCGAAGGAGAGCGGCTCCTTGTGAAGCTCGGGCTTTTCTCCCACGCCCTTGAACTCCCAAGCCGACACGAAACTGAAGTTCTCGTCGTCGCGCTTCGCTTCGCCGTCCTCGGTCACGTGCTCCTCCCGGTAGTGGGCGCCGCAGGACTCATCGCGGGTCAGGGCGTCATGGAGCATGATCTCGGCGAACTCCAGGAAGTCAGCCACGCGCCCCGCTTTTTCCAGCTCCTGGTTGAAGTTGACTCCGGAATCGGGAATGCGCACTTCCTTCCAGAACCGCTCGCGGAGCTGGGGAAGCAGCTCGAGACCTTCCTTCAGCATCTTTTCGTTACGGGACATTCCGCAGTGCTCCCAGAGGAGCAGGCCGAGTTCTCGGTGAAAGGAGTCTACGGTCTTGGTCCCGTTCACTTCGTAGAGCTTTTTGATCCTGGAAAGGGCGCGCTTCTCGGCTTCTTTGAAGGCGGCGTGATCCACAGCCGGGCGGTCGCTGGGAGAAACCCTTGCCAGGTAATCCCCGATGGTGTAGGGGATGACGAAATAGCCGTCGGCCAATCCCTGCATCAGCGCGCTCGCGCCCAATCGGTTTGCACCGTGATCCGAAAAATTGGCTTCACCGAGGACAAATAGCCCGGGCACATTGCTCATCAGGTTGTAGTCCACCCAGAGGCCGCCCATGGTGTAGTGGACGGCGGGATAGATGCGCATGGGCCGCTTGTAGGGATCCTCGCCCGTAATCCGCTCGTACATTTCAAAAAGGTTGCCGTAACGGGCCCGGATCACGTCTTCGCCCAGGCGAGAGATGGCATCGGCGAAGTCGAGGTAGACGCCCCGGCCACCCGGACCGACACCGCGGCCGTCGTCGCAGACTTTCTTGGCCGCCCGCGAGGCCACGTCGCGCGGAACGAGGTTTCCGAAACTGGGGTAGCGGCGTTCGAGGTAATAATCCCGCTCGTCTTCTGGAATATCGACGGGATGCCGGGTGTCTCCGGCCTCCTTCGGCACCCAGATCCGCCCGTCGTTCCGGAGCGACTCGCTCATGAGCGTCAGCTTGGATTGATAGTCGCCCGAAACGGGAATGCAGGTGGGGTGGATTTGCGTGTAGCAAGGATTGGCGAAGAGCGCGCCCCTCTTGTGGGCCCGCCAGGTCGCAGTCACATTGCTCGCCTTGGCGTTCGTGGACAGGACAAAGGCGTTACCGTACCCGCCGGTCGCCAGGACCACGGCGTCGGCGCTGTGCAGGCTCATCTCGCCGGTGAGCAGATTCCGGACCACGATACCCTTGGCGTGCCCGTCCACGATGACCAGGTCCAGCATTTCGGACCTCGTGTGCATGGTGACCTGGCCGAGGGCCACCTGGCGCGACAGGGCCGAGTAGGCGCCGAGCAGGAGCTGCTGGCCTGTCTGCCCCCTGGCGTAGAAGGTCCTGGAAACCTGCGCGCCGCCGAAGGAGCGGTTCGCCAAAAGGCCGCCGTACTCACGGGCGAAGGGCACGCCGAGAGCCGCACACTGGTCGATGATGTTGTTGCTGATCTGCGCCAGCCGGTACACGTTGGCTTCACGGGACCGGTAATCGCCGCCCTTGACCGTATCGTAGAAGAGGCGAAAAATGCTGTCGCCGTCGTTCTGGTAGTTCTTGGCGGCGTTGATCCCGCCCTGGGCCGCGATGCTGTGGGCCCGGCGCGAGCTGTCGTGATAGGAAAAGCAATCCACGTTGTAGCCGAGCTGCGCCAGAGTGGCGGCGGCGGAAGCGCCGGCCAGCCCGCTGCCCACGACGATGATCCTGTACTTGCGCTTGTTGGCGGGGTTGACGAGCTTCATGTCGAAACGGTGCTGGTCCCATTTCTTTTCAATGGGGCCGGAGGGAACTCTGCCGTCCAGTTCCATGTCAACTACCTCCGAAAGTTACTTCACGATCCCGAGCAGAACGCTGGCGGGAATCGAGATATAGCCCAATGTAATCAGCACCGAAAACACCACGGAGAACACCCTGCGTCCGTAATTGATTTTCGGATTGTTGACGCCCAGCGTCTGGAACATGCTCCACAGCCCGTGGTACAGGTGGAACCCGAGGCAGAGCATGGCGACGATATAGATCAGGGCGATGGGCCACTGCTGAAAGGCGGATATCACGTTCGCGTAGACGTCCGTATGGCTGTATCCCGGCCCCGTCCAGAGGAACGTGAACATGGCGAGGTGGAAGAGCAGGTAAAGGAAAATGATCGGGCCGGTCCAGACCATGGTGCGCGATGCGTAATCCGCCTCAATGCTCTTCTTCATCACGTACTTCTGGGGACGGGCCTTCCAGTTCGCCAGGGTGACCTGCACCGCCGCAACGATGTGCAGGATCAGCGCGATCAGCAGGACGCCCCGCACGATCCACAGAAGCTCGCCCGTGCTCTTCAGGAATGCCGCGTAATCATTGATGCGCTTGGGTCCCATGAAAATCTGGAGATTCCCCAAAAGATGCCCAACAATGAAAAGGAAGAGGATAATACCTGTCACCGCCATGACAAGCTTCTTCCCTACGGTGGTACTGTAAAAGCTTGTTGCCCGGGTCATCTACCACTCCTTTCCACTTGACCGGCCATCGGCCGCTGATTCAGACGGGAAAAAAGAACGAAAGCCAAGCTGGAGTTCTTTTTGTTTTCTTCCCCCAAAGAATGAAAATATACACCTGATGGGCTTTCACTACAAGAAAGGACCTCCCGCCCCGCGGCCGCCCGCGGGAGGGTGGGACGAGCGCATCCCCTTGCGCCTCGCGCCAAGGGTTCCAGATGAGGCGGGAGAACTCCATGGGGTCGTGCTTTTACCTGTTCAGGCATGCCATAATAATCGGAAAGGGCCATGACGAATGGCCATCGAGAACGCCAGGGGGGAATCACACAATATGCGGGAAATGCCCCACCCAATGGCACGGAACGGCCCCGCGTCCACCGGTCAAGCCTCGTAAAATTCAGCCTTGGGGGCGTCAGCCTTCTTCTACTGAATCACCGTAGAGAAATTCGAAATCTTCAAGACCGGCGTCGATGGCCGCCTCTTCGCGAGTGGCGAAGGGCCCCTCGGGCTTAGATTCGCCTTCCGCCACCCAGAACCATTCTTCGCCGTCGCTGTCCCAGAAGACCTTCACATCCCCGTCTTCCGTGTAATAGCTCTCACGCATCGAGGTGCCTCCCTGTGGTCTTTCTGATAATATGGCACGCTTTTCAGGCCCCAACAAGCGGAAAAGATGCAAGGATTACTGCGGCTTCCGTGCTCTCGGATGCTTATGATGGCAGCGGAGCAATCCGCCGCGTGCTTGCTCTCGAAAGCGCAAGCCGTGTAAAATCGATCATGGCGCGAATCTCTCCCGGCCAAGCCCCGCATTCTCCGCTCCCGGACAACCCTCGTGCAAGGGACTGCGAATGATCCGCTTCTATCACATCACGAAGAGCTACCGGCAGGAAAAACCAGCCTTGTCCGATGTCACGCTGGGAGTCGAGCCGAGGCAGTTCTGCTTCGTGACCGGTCCATCTGGAGCGGGCAAGACCACGCTTCTCAAGCTGATCATTCGTGAAGAAAGGCCCAGCGCCGGGCAGATCCTCGTCAACGGCCGGAACCTCAACACCCTTTCGCACCGCCAGCTCCCCTACTTCAGGCGCCGCATCGGCGTCGTCTTCCAAGATTTCCGCCTGATCCCCTCCCGCAACATTTACGAAAATGTTGCGCTGGTCCTCAGGCTGATGGGGGTCCCCGCCAAGGAAAGGAAACGCCGGGCTTTCGAAGCCCTGAGATGGGTCGGCCTGCAAAGCAGGATGAACGCCTTTCCCGAGGAGCTTTCCGGTGGAGAACAACAACGCGTGGCCATTGCCAGGGCCCTGATCAACCGGCCCGTTATCCTGCTGGCCGACGAACCCACCGGGAACCTGGACCCGGACCTTTCGCACGAAATCATGACGCTCTTCCAGGAAGTCAACGCGGCCGGAACCACGGTCGTCGTGGCCACCCACGACCGGCAGCTCATCGCCGAGTTCGGCGGCCGGGTGATCCTTCTCGACCGGGGCCATGTCGCGGATCCGGGAGAATGACCGCTTTTCGTCCCGGTCCGGCTTTAGACGCAAGGTACAGGAGCCTTCGATGATGCGAATGTTCAGGGCGCTCGGATACTTCCTCACCGAGGGGCTTCTCGGAATCAGACGTCACAAGACCCTGCACGTTTTCGCGCTCTTTGTCGTGACCCTTTCTCTCTTCGTCCTGGGATTTTCGCAGTACCTGACCCACAACGTGAATATCCTGCTCTCCGCCTGGCAGAAAAATCTCGAAGTCCGGATTTTTCTGAAGGACGGGCTCTCTTCCGAAAAGCGCCAGGCGCTTCGCGACCGGCTGGCGGGAAGCCCTCTCACCGGGTCCGTGGAATACGTTTCGCCCGAACAAGCCATGGAGCTATTGTCAAAGTTCTCGCCCGCTTTTTCCCAAATCAGCCTGGGGAAGGACGTCAACCCCCTGCCGGCCTCT
>JARRNO010000090.1:0-7938 GCA_037384885.1 Acidobacteriota bacterium | reverse complement strand
TTCACATCCCCTATCCCTTGGGCGAAGGCCTATCTTACCCGGTGGGCGGCGATCTGGCAAGGTATGGGACCCGTGAAGCGGGGGCCTTCCTTCTTTCCGGCAGGGGCTTGCAAATCCAAAAAGATGTGCCTAGAATGACGCGATGAGAAAAATGGCCGGGAAGGTCCTCTTCCCACTTCTTCTTCTCGCACTTATATTGCCCCTGGCGCTGGCCGGAGAAAGCTTCCCGGCTGTCCCGGTGGCGTCCTTTTCAACCCCGAACCTCTTCTACCACAACTGGAAAATCAAGAAGTGGAAAGGTACGGTGTCCCTGGATTTCGGGCGCCGCGAGGGAATGCCCTTCCTTCGGATGTTTGCGCCGGATTCATCCTGGGCTTTTATCAGGCGTTTCAAAGTCAATCTCAATCGGACGCCGGAACTGACGTGGTCTTGGGAAGCCTCGGTTCTCCCTAAAGGAGGAGACGGGCGGCACCGGAATACGGACGACGAAGCGGCGCAGGTATACGTTCTCTTTGCGGGTTCGCGCTGGCTTGGGGGGTTGGACGCGCGGATCCTGGGATACACCTGGGAAACGGTACCGGGAAAGGGGACAGTCTACACCTCCCCCAAGAATTCGAATTGCCGCATCATCGTCCTGAGAAATGAGAACGATCCGCTTCATACCTGGTTTACCGAGCGGCGGAATGTGTTAAAGGACTTCCAGACCGCGTTCAAGACGAAGGACACGCCCGACCCCATCGCCGTCTCCTTCCAGATCGACTCCGACGACACGCGATCTGTTGCGGAAAGCTCCATTGCTCGGATAACCTTCCAACCAGCCGGCTAAATCCATGTATTTTCTGCTGCGCGTTTTTCTCATGATGGCTTCACTGGGGATCGTGAGCATCATTCTGCCCGGGATTCATTTCAGCGGACTTCTCGCCCTTTTTCTGGCGGCGTTGGTTGTCGGTCTGGCCAACGCGGTCATCCGTCCCATTCTCATTCTCTTTACCCTGCCCCTGGTCCTGCTTTCCTTCGGCCTGTTCATATTTATGATCAACGCCGTTCTTCTCTGGCTGGCGTCGGTGATTGTTCCGGGGTTTCACCTCAACGGCTTCGGGACGGCGCTGCTGGGCGCACTGCTGATTTCCGTCGTCTCATTCATCCTGAACCGGATGGTGGCGGGGAAGGGACGCGTGAGATCGAACCGCCGCTTTCAAGAATGAGCCGCCCGTCTACGGATCGCCTCCAGGAGATTCCGGCTTTTTGAAGTAAAGCGGTCATTGACAGCCTGCGGGCAACCTGTCATAAACACTGAATATTCCAGGAGCAGACTCCCGGACGCTGATACCGGGTGGGAAGGAGGACTGACGGTGAAGCAGATAATGGCAGCCTTGGTATTGATGGCTTCTCTCCCAACGCTGGCGGCGCTTCCGATACGCAACTTCGGCGCTCAGGTGGATTTGGGAAGCGATGTTCAGTCAGCTCTGCATCTCAGTTTTACCGTGTGGTCGCCTCCGCTGGAGCAGGCCAACCAACTCGCCGGCGAAGCTCATGTGTCGGCTTCGGATTTTTCGGTCACCGCCTTCCTGGCCAACCGGTCGGGGTGGAGCCTGCAGGCCGTCTGGAACCTCAGGCGGTCGGGCTTGTCATGGGCACAGGTCAGTGTGCGCGTCGGCGTGCCGCTGGACCATGTCGTAGTTCGCACAACGAAACGGCACGGCCCCCCGTATGGTGTAGCCTGGGGATATTGGCACAACAAGGGAAAGAAGGGAAAACCAAGAGTCACCGATTCCCAGTTCGTCAGAATGGTGGAGGTTCGTACCCTTGCGCGTGCGGGCGGCTTGACGCCGGACCAGATCATCGAACGCATGAGAAAGGGTGAATCCTATCGCAGGTTTGCGGCCGGGCTTTACCGGGAAAAATTTGCAAAAGGGCGAGACTCTAAAGGTGGGCACGGAAAGGGTGCGGCTCACGGTGGAAAAGGGAAGACGCCGCCAGGAAAGGGAAAGGAACACGGCGGCGGCGAAGGCCGGAGCCACGGACACGGGCATGGAAAGGGCTGGTAGGGTTTTTGCTTCTTTAAGATTCAAGCAGTATAGGCGGCTGGAATCTTGAAAAGGAAATCGGGTCCTGTTAATTTCAGAACTGGCGCGTTTTTCGGATAGGGCGGCGGAATCTTCCCGGACTGGTGATTCAGTTCGGTTTTGGTGTGGGAGTACGCCGGGTATCGCATGAGCCACGGCAAGATCAGGAGGCCGAGAGAATGAGGAATGCATCAAGAGTAGCGCCGCAAAATGGGAGCAGCAGCAGGCTTCTCACGGCCCTCTTGGCGGGGGCTGCGTTACTGATGGCGATGACCGGCCCAGCAGCGCAGACGCCTCAGGTAAAGAGCAGAGGGCAACAGATAACCGGCACCATTACCGAGACCGGCTTCACCCAGCTGAACATTGCTATTACTCCCTGCCAATCCGTGGGGTCACTGGCGGCGCAAGCGGAAGAAATTCACGGCGTGGTGACGGACGATCTCGTGTTTTCCGGCTATTTCAAACCCATTGAATCCTCACTTTGGGCCGGGATGAACTTGGGCAGTCCCACGATCGATTACGCGGCATGGCGCGGAATGAACGCCGATTACCTCCTGATGACCTCGCTCCACCGGGCCGGCGAATCGCTGATCCTGGAAGGCAGGCTTTACGATGTGAAGCAGGGAGAGCTCGTGACTGGAAAGCGGATCAAGGGGCCGGCAAAGGATGTCAGGGCCCTCGCTCACAACCTCTCTGCGGTCGTCTTGGACTACCTTTTCGGGGCGGGCAAGTTTCCCACGAGCCAGATCCTTTTTGCGTCCCAGCTTGGGGACACGCAGGATATTTTCCTTTGCGATTACGATGGGTACAACCTCGTGAGGCTGACCGCTCTCGGCCAGCTCAACGTGACACCCGATGTGAACAAAAAAGGCACGCTGATCGCTTTCACTTCGATCATGAAGGACCGCCAAGGCCTTTACCTTTTGGATAGAAAGGGGCATCGAAGGCTTCTTTACGGCCGGGGAGAGGGCTTGAATGCGAGTCCCCGATTTTCGCCGGACGGTAATACCATCGCCTTCTGCAGCTCTCGATCCGGAAATCCCGATATCTGGACCATCAATATAGACGGCAAGAACTTGAAGCGGCTCACGACCTCGCCGGAAATCGACACGGCTCCCACATGGTCGCCCGACGGAAAGCATATTGCCTTCACGTCCGACCGGGGAGGGACGCCGCAGATTTATATCATGGACAGGGACGGCACGAATGCTCACCGGATTTCCCCTCCTGATTCAGGTCGCTGCGACCAGCCGGCGTGGTCTCCCAAGGGCGACAAAATCGCCTACAGCACCATGGTCGACGGGAGATTCAACATTGCCGTTCTGGACCTGAACACCAACAAAGTAACGATGCTGACGCATGGACAGGGAGACAATGAATGCCCTTCGTGGTCCCCGGACGGCAACTACCTTGCCTTTGCCAGCAATCGCACGGGAGATTTTCAGATTTACATCATGCGGTGGGATGGGACCGGGGTGAAGCGCATCACGCACCAGCCCGACTGCTATTCGCCATGCTGGTTTGAATAAGTCATGCTGACCCGTCTGAAGCTTTCCCAATTTGCGCTGGTCGATTCCCTGGATCTGGAGCTTGAAGGGGGTTTGTGCCTCCTGACGGGCGAGACGGGCGCAGGCAAATCCATTCTTGTGGAGGCTCTCTCGCTCCTGGGAGGGCAACGAGCCGAGACAGAGATGATCCGTACGGGAAAAGACGAAGCCCTCGTGGAGGGAACGTTTGATTTCACGGTGGCGGGCGCCATTTCGGCTCAGAATGAGGCCGTCGCCTCGCTTCTCGCTGGGTGGGGCATTGTATTTGAAGGCGACCTGGTGGTGCGCCGCAAGCTTCAGAGATCGGGGAGAAACTCCGCAACAGTCAATGGGGCCGGTGTGACGCTGGCCCAGCTCAAGGAACTGGGCGCCTTGCTTTTCGCCATTCACGGCCAGCATGAAAGCCAGGTTCTTCTGGATGAAGACGCCCACCGGAATTTTCTCGATTCGCTGCCTGAACTGGAGGGAGTCGCGCGGACGGTCGAAGAGGCTAGGTTGAGGCTGCACGGAGCGGTTGAAGATCTGGACGCGCTGCGCAGGACAAGCGCCGAACGGGAAGCCAGGTTGGCCCTTCTGCGTGCTCAGTGCGAGGAATTGGGCCGCATTGCTCCAAAGACGGGAGAGGAGGGTGACCTCATCAGCGAGCGCAACCGTCTTCAGCATGCGGAGCAGATCGCGGAAGACGCGTCTGCAGTGGCGGATATCCTGAGGGACTCCGAAGCGTCGGTCGCCGCCATGTTGGCCGAGGTGGGGCGCCGGATCGCAGGTCTGGCAGAGGTGGATCCAGAATGGAAGGCCTATAAGAGCGATTTCGTGCAGGCGGCAGGTGTGCTTCAGGCTATTGCGGGAGAAGCGGAGCGGGTTGCCTCCACGATCGTATATGATCCGGAGGCGCTCGAGAAGATTGAAAGCCGCCTCGCGGACCTGCAGCGCCTGAAACGAAAATACGGCCCGGACCTTGAAGATGTGGTTTCCTCATGGGAAGAGCTTGAACGCGAACTCGCCCGGTTAGGTGAAAGGCCCATGAGCGTGGAGGAAGCTCAGACCCAAGTCGATGCGGCCTACCGTGAATACCTCGACCATGCGAAAAGGCTCAGCGAGCTCCGGAAGCGAGGGGCACAGTCTCTTTCGATCTCAGTGGAGGAGGCGCTCCGTCCGCTGGCGCTGGATAAAGCCCGCTTCCAAGTTTTACTTCATCCACGGCCGCTCGACGGTCCCGAATCGGCGTCGGCTCACGGCCTTGAGAGCGTTTCGTTCCAGTTCAGCGCCAATCCGGGCGAGCCGCTCAAACCTCTTTCCCGGATTGCTTCCGGCGGGGAACTGAGCAGGACCATGCTCGCCGTCTTGAGCGCATCAAACGCTGCGGGGGGGCCCGATACGCTGGTCTTCGATGAAGTGGACACGGGAATAGGAGGCCGCCCCGCAGAGGCGGTGGGACGTCATTTGCACAAGCTTTCCCAAGTCCGCCAAGTGTTGTGCATTACGCATCTTCCCCAAATCGCGGCTTTCGCCTCGCAGCATATCCGGGTTGAAAAGAGCCAGGAACAGGATTTGACGAAAATCCAGACGAGCTGTCTATCGGGGGAGCGCCGTGTGGAGGAACTGGCGAGAATGCTGGCTGGCGAGACAATTACGGACACGGCACGCGATCACGCACGAGAGCTTCTCAAGGCGGCAACCTGACCGGTAGGATTCACCAAATGGCATGGCTCTATGTTTTTGGGGGAAAAGGATGCTTGGTGGGTCGCCGGGGACTCGAACCCCGAACCGACGGATTAAGAGTCCGCTGCTCTACCAATTGAGCTAGCGACCCGCCAAGAAGTATAGCCTAAGACGGCCCCTCCGTCAACGTTTCCAGGGCCCGCCCCCCTTATGGCGCCTCGGCCGCCGCCGGCCAATTTTACAGCAGAACCGTATTGCCGCGAAAGATGAAAGCGGCGGGATGCCGGTTGTTGCCGCCCGCCGGACGGAGGGTTTTCAACTTCCCTGCTTTCTTGTTTGTTTCACGTCTGCGCGGGAAGAGGTGCAGTCATGCCGGCCCTCCGGTTCGCCGCGATGGCCGGGGATATCCCAGGTTCAAATACGTGCGTTGTAGTCCACGGCGATACGATCCATGGCGTGGGCCAGGTCGAGGTCTTTTTGGGTCACGCCTCCTTCCGAGTGAGTGGAAAGCGTGGCGTTGACCTCAGCGTAGGACACAAAGAGGTCGGGATGGTGGTTCTGGGCCTCCGCTTCCAGGGCGACCGCCTCGACAAACTTAATCCCGTCCATGTACTGAAGAAAGTTGAACTTCTTCGTGATGGCGTTGTTCTCGAATTTCCAGCCAGGACTGGATTCCAGTGCCTGCTCGATTTCTTGAGGCGTCATTTTCAAGCTCATGGTACCCTCCTTTCGGCATGATCGTTCGTGCCGGCGTCCTCGTCGACAGTCTTCCATAAATGGGTGGCGAATGCGTCAGCCTCCAACTGACTCTCCTGGGGGCGCCCGAAATGCTTAAGGGCCGCAAATGCTATCATCGCAGCGTTATCCGTGCAAAAGCGGGGCGACGGGTAGGCACATTCCAGGTGGTATTTCTCAGCGAGTTCCCCGAGCCTGCTGCGCAAAACGCTGTTGCAGGCCACGCCGCCCGCCATGGCAAGGGACCGCACGGAGAATCGCTGCAGGGCTTGGCGGACCCGCTGAAGCAAGTGATCCACCACGCGCTTCTGATAGGAGGCAAGCAGGTCGTAAAGCCATTGGGGGAGCCGCTCAAGGTCCGGCTTTTCCGGCGGGGTCAGCCCGTCGCGCTTTACGCCGTAAATCAGCGCGGTCTTGAGGCCTGAAAAGGAATAATCCAGACTTCCCGATGACATCCTTGGAAGGCTGAATGGAAAGGCGCGGGGGTTGCCCTTTCGCGCGAGCCTGTCGATCCAGGGGCCTCCGGGGTAGGGCAGACCGAGAAACTTGGCGGCTTTGTCCAGAGCTTCCCCCGCCGCGTCGTCGCGCGTCGCGCAAACAAGGCGGGGAGGCGAGGCGTCTCTGCATAGAAACAGGTGGGAATGACCGCCGGAGACCACGAGAACAAGGGCAGGGTACGGGAGATCGCGGTGTTCCAGCCACGGCGAGTGCAGGTGGGCCTCAATGTGGTTGACTGGGATAAAGGGGACGCCCAATCCACAGGCCAGGGCCTTGGCGAAGGAGAAGCCTACCAGGACGGAGCCGATAAGCCCCGGCCCGGCCGTCGCGGCGACTCCCGTGATCCCCCCGGGCGGCAGCGAGGCCTTGGCCAGCGCCTCATCGACCACTGGTCGTATGTTCCTGAGATGGTGGCGGCTTGCCAGTTCCGGTACGACGCCGCCATAAGGGGCGTGCACTTCAATTTGCGACGCCACGACACTTGAGAGGACGTTCCCGTCGGAGTCCAGGACAGCAGCGCCCGTATCGTCGCACGAGGATTCAATGCCGAGGAACCTGGCCATGAGGCTATCCCTGGGTAAGGACGCGGCGGACGACGTCTGGGCCGACGGGATCCACAACACCCCTTTCGGTGAAGATCGCCTTAATCAAGGGGGCCGGTGTGACGTCGAAGGCCTGGTAAAGGGCGGTGACTCCCTGGGGAGCGAGACGGCGCCCGTGCATCAGAAGGACCTCGTCGGCTGCACGGTTTTCAATAGGGATTCCGTCGCCGCTTGTGATGTTGAGATCAAACGTATTGGCGGGAGCAGCAACGTAAAAGGGAAGACCATGATGTGCCGCCAGGACCGCCACGCTGTAAGTTCCGATCTTGTTCGCCGTGTCGCCGTTTGCTGCGATGCGGTCGGCCCCGGTGACGACGAGGTCGATCGACTTCTCTTTCATGAGGGCTCCCGCCGTATTATCACAGAGCACGGTGACGGGAATCCCGTCCTGGTGAAGCTCCCAGGCCGTCAGCCGCGCGCCCTGTAGATAGGGACGTGTTTCGTCGGCGTAAACCTGTACGTACTTTCCGGCCTCCCATGCAGCCCTCACCACTCCCAGCGCCGTGCCGTAGCCGCCGGTGGCGAGGGCTCCGGCATTGCAGTGGGTCAGGATCCGCGCTCCCTCGGGAATGTAGGGAAGGGCGGCTATTCCAATGGAGCGGCAGGCATCGATATCATTTTGATGGATGGTTAAGGCCTCTTCGGCCATTCTTGCGGCGGCCTGCTCCGGGCTGAGGCCGGCGGCGGCCGCTTCTTTCACGAGGGAAGTCATGTGGTCAACGGCCCAGAACAGATTCACGGCAGTGGGACGGGAAGCCTTCAACCGCTCAGCAGCACTTGCCAGGCTTTCATGGAATTCTTGCCACGGGCTCTTACGTAAGGCGTGCG
>JARRNO010000089.1:0-12151 GCA_037384885.1 Acidobacteriota bacterium | reverse complement strand
CTCGAAAACCATGGACACTTCCCCGCCCTTCGAATCCCCTTTCCAAGTTGTCCTTTGTGGGAAGCCGTTGCGTGGAGCCCTTTGGCGGAGAGAGGGGGATTCGAACCCCCGGTCCGGTTTCCCGGACATCGGTTTTCGAGACCGACGCCTTCGACCACTCGGCCATCTCTCCGGGCGCGGATATTATAAGGGCTTTTCGCTGTCCGGGCAATCCGGTGACCGCTCACCGGCCTTCATTCCATACACCTCCTGGAGTATATTGTCCGCAAGAGGGCGCCATTGCCGTTCACTCACCCGGCCAGCCGGCCGGTCTCGTTCTTGAAGGCATTTAACATGGGAAAAAAGCTGCCTCGACCCACACTTTTCCAACATCTTCGCGGTTTACTGCTTTGCGTGTCGCTCTTCGGAGTTTTTCTGGCGCTCCCCTCCAACGCCGCGGTGCCTCCGCCCGTGCGGGCACGGCATGGCATGGTGGTCACCGCCCAGCACCTCGCCACCCAGGTGGGCGTCCGCATTCTCAAGGACGGTGGAAACGCCGTGGATGCGGCGGTGGCCGTGGGATACGCTCTCGCGGTCGTTCATCCCTGCTGCGGCAATATCGGCGGCGGAGGGTTCATGCTGATCCACCTGCGCGACGGCCGCAATATTTTTCTGAACTTCCGGGAAAAGGCCCCCCTCAGAGCGCGCCCGGACATTTTCCTGAACAAGCAGGGTAACGTCGTCAAAGGGCTCAGCACCCGCAGCTGGTTGAGCATCGGCGTTCCCGGAACGGTCATGGGACTCGATACCGCCTTGAGGAAATACGGCACCATGAGCCGCCGGCAAGTCATGGCGCCCGCGATTCAACTGGCGCGAAAAGGCTTCGTTTTAACGCCGGGCGATGTGGAAATCATGAACTCCAGCACGAAGGACTTCTCCTGTGAACCCAACGTGGCCGCCATTTTCCTCGATCACGGAACACCCTTCAAGCCGGGGCAAATATTCCGCCAGCCGCAGCTTGCCCACACTCTGGAATTGATCGAAAAGGAGGGTTCCGCCGCCTTTTACCAAGGTTCTATCGCCGGCACCATCGTCAAGGCCTCGAAGAAAAACGGGGGAATCCTGAGCCGGAAAGACCTGGCTCGATACACTGTTGAAGAAATGGCCCCCGTCACGGGACATTACCGCGGATACACCATCGTGTCCTCACCTCCCCCAAGTTCGGGCGGAACCACGCTTTGCGAGATTCTGGATGTGCTCGCCGGCTACCCCATGGCCAAGCTCGGCTTTCATTCCGCCCGGGGCGTTCACTTGATGGCGGAGGCCATGCGCTACGCTTACGCCGACCGCAACACCTATCTCGGCGATCCGGATTTTGTCCATAATCCCCTGAAGTCTCTCTTGTCGAAGGAACACGCCGCCTGGATCCGGTCCCGGATTCAACCGGACAAGGCCGGCCCCGTCTTGAAGAAGGCCTCGCCGTTCAGCGAGGGCGTGGACACGACCCATTATTCCATCGTGGACGCGCGGGGCAACGCCGCGGCCGTCACGTATACCTTAAATGCGTGGTTCGGATCCGGGCACATGGCGGGCGACACGGGCTTCTTTCTGAACGATGAAATGGACGACTTTACCAGCAAGCCGGGAGTGCCCAACATGTACGGGCTGGTTCAGGGCAAGACCAACGAAGTCGAGCCGGGCAAGCGCCCCCTGAGCTCCATGGCGCCCACGATGGTCTTCAAAGACGGCAAGCTCGTGATGGTCACGGGCAGCCCGGGCGGATCGCGCATTATCACGATTACACTCGAAAGTATTTTGAACGTTATCGACCACGGCATGAACATCCGGCAGGCCGTGGACGCGCCGCGAATTCACTTTCAAGGACTCCCCGACGTGCTTTATGCTGAACCGCGGGCATTATCCCCGGACACCTCGAGGATCCTCGAGGACATGGGCTACAAGATGAAGGTGCAGCCTCCCTGGGGGGCGTGCGAAGCCATCACCCGCAATCCGGCTACCGGTGTTCTTTCCGGCGCGAACGACGACCGCCGGCCCGCCGGAGAAGCGGCCGGATACTGAACGGCGAGGGCATGACCATGAAAAAGGCTGAAGGAATTGCGATTACGCCTCCCCACGGACGGGAGCTGCTTCTTCAACATCTCGTGCTCGACCTCAACGGCACCCTTGCTTTGGACGGCCGGCTCATCGCGGGTGTGGAAGAGCACCTCGCGCGGCTCGTTTCCGTCCTGGATGTCCACGTCTTGACGGCGAATACGTTCGGTACGGCGGAAAACCTCAAAGAGATCAAGGGACTCCACGTCCGGACGATTTCCAGGGAAGCCGAAGGAGGGCCCGTGAAGGCGCAGTTCGTCAGGAGCCTCGGCCGAGAGCATTCGGCGGCCATGGGGAACGGTATGAACGACGTGGCCATGCTCGAAACGGCCGCCCTCGGGATCGCTGTCCTGGGACCGGAAGGGTGCGCCGCACCGGCTCTCATGGCCGCCCATATCGTGGTCAAGGATCCCGTTGACGGACTGAGCCTTCTGCTCAACCCCTTGAGACTGGCGGCCACTTTGAGACGCTGAAGCAGCCTGGGAGGACCGCCATATAAAAAATCCCCGCCGTCCTGGCATATCCTGCGGCGGGGAGTTCCATTTTGGTGCGGTTGTTCGTGGTCAGAAACAGCCTGTTGTTTCTAAAACAGATGTTCGCTCAAGTGGTCCACGGTCATCGTGTAGACGCCGCCTTTGTCTATGACGGGGCCGCTGACACGAACGTATTCAGTGTCGTCCGCCGCCTTTTCGGCCCTTTTGAAGAGTGCGGGATCTTTCTTGTTCATGACAAGCCGGAAAACCCTGCCATTACCGGTGAGGATTCCGAGATCACCGGTTTTCTTCCGGGCGCCGGACTCAAGAGTCATGTGGGAAATCTGGCCTTTGATCGTCATGTCGCCCATCTTCTTCATCGTTTGGGTGCGGGCGAGCGCCGAAAGGCTGAATGCTGCAAAGGCAAGAACCGATGCAGTGACAAGCAGGTGTTTGAAAGAGAGTTTCATTGGTGTACACCTCCTATGCCAGGATGATAAAAACAATCAATGCGAGGAAATATGCCCGGCAGCTGGAACGCTTGCGCCGCCTCAATCCGCGGACGAAGGCGGGCGTAAGCGGCGGGCCCGGCGTGCTATGATGGAGGGGTAATTTCCGAATAAGACAGCAGCACCGGAGGCGGAAGTGAAAAAAGGAAGAGGCGTCGACCTGGAAAACCGCGTGGGCTCTTACCTGGGCACAGAGATCGACGGCAAGTGGTGGAAGCGGTACAAAGAGCATCACTTCTTCGCCAGAGGTCTTGGCGAATGGCGGTTCACGGACCAAGGATTCAGTTTCCAACGGGCCTTGACGCGCGCCCCGCTGATCATTCCTTATCATCTGGTCACCACCATCGGCACGGGAACTTGGCACGCCGGCCAGTGGCTGATGGGCAGGACGCTTGTCAAAGTCTATTGGTCGCAGGAGGGTCTTTCTCTCTGTTCGGGATTCTTCGTAAGTCGGCTGAATGAAGAGACCCAAAGATTCGCTCTGGAATTGGAGCGCCGTGTGCGGCTGGGCGGAGGCAGCGCCCCATTTCTACCGGCCGGGCCTCTTCGTGGGAGCGGGAGGCCATGACCCCGGGAATGAAGTCCCAGCCTATCCTGGTGACGGGCGCCACAGGGCTTGTAGGTGGGGCGGTTGTCCACCGTCTCCTGGACGAAGGCGCCTCGGTCAAAATCCTGGCGCGGAATCCGGCAAAAACCGCGGGACTTTCGGCCCGGGGCGCTCTGATCCAGCAAGGAGACATGACCGATCCCACAAGCCTCGAAGAAGCAGTTCACGGGTGTTCAAAGGTCATTCACTGCGCAGGGGTTCTTGGAGATGAATTCAAGCCCCTGTCCTATTTCCGGGCGGTCAATGTGGAAGGCACGCGCCGGCTCGCGGAATTCGCCCTGGGGATTTTTACAGCGACACCAAATTGCAGGGACAGCGCGTCATACTGAACCTGGTCCGAGAAAGGGGCCTACCCGGGGTGGTCGTCCAGCCCGCGCAGGTTTACGGCCCCGGCGACGAAACCTGGACGCTGGGCCCCCTGCGGCTGATCCGGGCCGGCAAGATGATTCTTCCCGGCGGTGGAAAGGGGATAGTCCAGCCTATCTTCATTGAGGATTTGGCCCGGGGGATTCTGGCGGCGCTGGAAAGAGGCAGGCCGGGAGAGACCTACATTCTATGCGGCCCGCAAGCGGTCACAATCCGGGAGTTCTTCTCCCGGCTGGCTGCCATGATCGGCCACGCGCCCATGAAATCGGCCCCCGCGTGGGTTGCCCTGGCCGTTGCCGCGCTGGCGGAGGCCGGCTCTAAAATCACCGGCCGTCCCCCGCGCTTCACCCGGAGCGCGGTCCGGTTCACCCTGCAAGAAACGACCTTCAACGGGACCAAGGCGGAAGAGGAACTGGGATTTCGTGCGCAGACTACCCTGGACAGGGGCATGAATGCCGTTTCTTCCTGGTTGGAACGACAGGAGTGGGGGCTGCGGGGGGACGGCTCCGCCTGATCAGCGGCTTCCCGAGGTCCGTTCCACTTTGAAATCGTAGGTTCGGACCGGACCGGCCGTATCCCCGGGCCGCCAGGTTCGTTCTTCAAACCAGATAGTTCCGTCTTTGCGGGCCAGGACCAAGGTCGAACAACGCGTCCCGTATTCCGGCGTCTGGACGAACAGGGGAGCGAGCTTGCGTTCCCATTCCGGCCCGACCCCCGTGACAGGCAGCGCGCCGTCCGGAGGAATTTCCCGGTCGTGAAGCAGCGTAAAAAGCGCCGTGGGTATGTCCTGGTCCTGCCCGCTCTCCAGGATCTCCCGCAGGCGGCGTCGTCCCTTTTCGACTTTCGGCCAGGGCGTGTCGAGCAGGCTGTTGCTCAGCCCGTGCACGCCGGGTTCCAGTTCGCGGGGATGGGAATTGCGGTTCGTGGTGTAGAAGAGAGTACCCGGGACACCGAAAAGCATGGCGAATCCGTTGTAACGCTTCCCCTTTGCCTTAAGGTAATCCAAGAACGCGGGAGGCGGATCGTCCCGCTTCAGGTAGTTCTCAACGAGGTGCCCCCTGGAGGGGGCGTCGCCGCGGGTCCTTCCGGGCTCCCGGTAATTGGTCAGCCCGGCGATGCGCCCCTCTTTCGTCACTCCCAGCCAGGTTCCACCCGCCATGAGGTCCCGTCCGGCCAGCAGGTTGGGAGCGTCCGACCAGAAGCGGGCCGGCTCCGTGGGCCGGTCGTAGGTCTCGTCGCGATTGGCAGCAATGACGAGTTCAAAATCCGGGTGGACCTTGTGGGCAATCAGGAGAAGACACATAAAAGCCCCCGGTTACCAGGGCAGCGCCCGGCCGTCATAGTGAAAGAACTTGCCTGAATCCTCCGGCCCCAGCTGTGCCAGCACCCGTCTCAAACCGGCCACGCTTTCTTCCGGCGCCGTTGGAGCATTCGCACCCCCCATATCGGTCCGGACCCATCCCGGACTGAGGGCTACCGCAATGATGCCCCTCGGCTTCAAGTCCACCGCGAGGCTCTTCATCACCATGTTGGCACCGGCTTTACTCGTCCGGTAGATGTATCCGCCGCCCGATCCGTTGTCGGCGATGCTTCCCATGAGACTGGATATGGTCGCGACGACTTTCCGGCGGCCGGAAGCCACCTGGCCGACGAACGCCTCCGCCATCTTCAGGGGCGCCACCGCGTTCACGCGGAAGGTTTTCAGCCATTCCTCCGTGTCGACGCCGCCAAATCCACTGTGCTTCGGGCCATAGACGCCCGCATTGTTCAGCAGAATGTCGATGGGAACGTCTTTCAGCCGCTCCGAAAGGGTGCTGATCTGAGCGCCGTCCGTTACGTCCAGAGCATGAATTTCGACGAGGTCCTCCGCACCGGAAGCCATTTCCTGGAGCTTTTCCGCGGCGGAGGGCGCACGGCAGCAAGCCAGAACTTTCCATCCATCTTCCATGTACTGCCTGACCATCTCGAGACCGATGCCCCGGTTGGCGCCCGTAATGAGAATTGTCTGCTGCATCCATTCCTCCTTGAATACCGGCCGGACCGTGTTTCGCCGAAGGGAGAAGATTTTGCCCGGCCTGCTCACGGAACATCGTGAGCCGCACCGTCATTCCGGTGAGATTCACGCTCACGGCAAGAGAATTTCAACGGCCTCCGCCAGGGTGGTGACGGGCTCGAGCAAGACTCCTTTTGGCTTCCTTTCCAGCCGTTCAAGGTCGGACGCCGGCAGAAAGCAGCGTGTAAACCCGAGCGCTTTGGCTTCCATCACCCGGGCTTGGGGCGAGCCCACACCGCGAATTTCGCCGGCCAGGCCGATTTCACCGAACGCGACGAAATCCTGAGGCACGGGGCAATTTCGATAAGCCGAAGCCACGGCGAGGCACAGCGGCAGGTCCAGCGAAGGCTCCTCTACTGCCACCCCCCCTACCACATTGACGAAAAGATCCCGGTCCCCCAACGTCAACTTGGCGGCACGCTCCAGGACCGCGGTCAGCAGCTGAACCCTGTTCCGGTCGAGTCCCACGCTCATGCGCTTGGCCAGACCGAAGGCTGAAGGGCTGGTGAGGGCTTGGATTTCAAAAAGAAGCGGCCGTGTCCCCTGAACGGCTACGCCGATCACCGACCCGGGAGAGCCTACGGGACGATCCGCCAGCAGGGCCTGCGACGGGTTCTCGACCTCCTGAAGGCCGCTCCCTGTCATTTCGAGGAGGGCGATTTCGGAGGTGGCGCCGAACCGGTTCTTCTGCGCCCTGAGCACCTTCAGGTGCCGGTACCGCTCTCCCTCAAGGTAGAGAACCGTGTCCACAATGTGCTCGAGCGCCTTCGGCCCCGCAATCATCCCTTCCTTGGTAATGTGCCCGACCAAAACGAGCGGGACGTTTTCGACCTTTCCGAATTCGGCGAGTCTGACCGCACATTCCCGAACCTGTGAAAGGCTTCCGGGCGCGGAAGTCAGCTCCTGCGTCGCCGCAGTCTGGATGGAGTCCACGATCATGAGGACAGGTTTCAGCCGCTTGGCTTCACGGACCATCGCCTCCAGCGAGACCTCGCAAAAGAGATGGAGTTCCGGAGAATCGATGCCCAATCGTCCGGCCCGTCCGGCGACCTGTGCCGGTGATTCCTCGCCGCTCACGTAGAGTACCGGCTCTCCGTTCGCCAGGGACCCGGCCACCTGGAGCATCAATGTGGATTTGCCCACTCCCGGATCCCCACCCAGGAGGGAGACCGATCCCGGCACCACCCCACCGCCGAGCACCCGGTTGACTTCGCCGATTCCCGTATCCAGGCGGTCGCCTGGATCGCATTCGATCTCCGAAAGCCGGGCGGCATGACGCTCCCGCATTACGCCCGTTGCCGTGAGCGCGGGAGCAGCCGCCTCCTCCACGATGGAATTCCACTCACCGCAGGCCGGGCAGCGTCCAAGCCATTTCTGATGCTGAGTCCCGCAGGCTTCGCAGATAAAGATGCTGGTCGCTTTCGCCATGCATGAAGTATATCAGAGCCGGGCGGCGGACCCCAGAGACACGTTGCACAGCGAGGCAGAGAGACGATGAGAGTCATGTTTTCTCACCGCCTCCATGTTAATACGGCCGCCACGCAGCCGCTCCGGTAAGAAGGTAAAGAGTCAGGACATGAAGTGTGTTAGCGGGAAATTCTTTGCCGGCAGCGAGTTGGATGAATTACCGCTGCAGGAACGGCCGCAAGGTTGCAGCCGGAATACGGCGAGGCACTCCCGCGAAGAGTGGCCCGCCCATCCTCAGCCGCCAAAGGCGGCTGCTTCGCTTCCCAGCTTCTTTACTTTCCAAGCCGGAGCAGCGGCGGCCCCGTCACCTGGGCACACCCGTCTTTAGTTCTTTGCTCCATTTCACCTTCAGCGGAACGCCGGAGGTTATCCGCCGACCTTCAGGAGGTCGATGACCTTCCTGACGCCCTTGGTCCCGCGCGCCGTCTGAACGGCAGTGTCCCTGTAGCTGTCCGTCTTGACCACGCCGCGGAGGCTGACCACGCCTCGCGACGCCTCCACTTCAACGTCGAAAGCGTTGTGCCCCATGTTGTCTAAGAGGCGCATCTTGACATGAGCCTCCAGCGCGGCGTCCTTCACCGACCGCTCCACCTTGTGGGCAGTCTTTTTCACCGCGGAATCCGTGTTCTGTTTATCGGGGACATAGGTGATTTCGTTTCGGACGGATTTGACGCCGTCCACACTCAGGGCCACTTGTCTTGCCATCTTCCGGTCGGCCGGGTGTTTGACGATGCCGCTCAGGGTCACGTTTCCATCCTGCGCGACGACTTCCACATGGAGGCCGTCCACGCCCAGCTTGGATAGGAGCTTGAGATGCACGGCCAGTTCAACGTGAGCGTTGTGGATGTCCTGTTTGAAATCCGACGCAGGCTGTTTACCGGATGCGCCACCGGAACCGGCGGCCCAGGCCGAAAACCCGACAGCGGCCAACGCCGCGAGCAACACGGCGCGGAAATGTTTGGAGGTGCTTCGGCTTGCTTTCTCGGAATGAGTCATCTGGGGCCTCCTTCCATTTCATCGATGCCGGAAAGGGCGTGGTCTTCCCCGCTGTTTCAAGGAGAAGGGCGGCCCCTCCGGCTGCATTCAATATGAGAACCGTGTTCGAGGAATTTTGTTCCAGAAGGGGACCAGCCCGGAAGAACGCTCAAACGCAGCGAGCAAGGCCCGTGTCTACTCTGCAGCGCCCTGCGCGGGGTGTTCGGGGAGCCGAAGCCCAAGTTCGACCGATGCCAGGCTTCGGGCGCTGATTTTCCCTGCGGCCGCGTCGCCGGCCTGCCAAGAGCCCATCACGCGCCAAACCCTGGCGGTGGAAGCGGCCGACAGTGCGGTGATCCGGCGGTCGCGTCCCTTGTACCGAAACCGGGCGGACACCAGGAGATTGTCCAGGCCCTGCAGGCTGCCGGTCCGCTCCTCCCACTCCATTCCCGATACGCCGGCTTTGCGAAGACCTGTTCTAAGCCCGTCCGCCATCTGGCGGACCATTTTCCCGGGGGGCTCTTTACGATTTGGGAAGGTCATGACTTCGATCTCGACGCCGGGAACTTTGCATTGGTAAACTTCAAGCCCGTCCTTGTCCGAAACGTGATAAAGCCGCCTGATATCCCCTGAAGAAAGGCGCCGGGGCTTCGCGGGAAGTTCCAGCGTCAGACCGTCATTCCCCACGGGATAGCGCTTCCACGATTTTGCCAGAATAGCCGGATCGGCCCTTTCGGCCTCCGGCGCGCGACCGGAACGCATGCCTTCCTTGAGCTGCTTCCAGAACTGCCGGCCGCCCGGCGTGCCCAGCAGGATAAACGCAATAATCCCGAGATTGAGGATCACGATTAACAACCGGCCCACCGACGCGGGCTTTCGTGCCGTCATGGGTCCGCCGGACGGCCCGGGGCCTGCGGGCGGGAAGGATCCCCCGAAACGATAACCGCACCGGCACCGCCGATCGGGAAGGGGAACGGCAAGTCCGCATTGCGGACAGGTTTTCAGGTCTTCCATGGCGGCCTCCCCAATACTTCTCGCGCCTGCCCCCATGCGGGGGGAAGCGTATACTATCTCTATTATAGAACCGGCGCGGACTTATGAACATCCGTTTCGCGCCCCATTCTCCAGGAGGCCAACCATGAAGGGTACTTTCAACCTGAAAATCACAGCTGTGGTCTTTGCTGCGTCTCTTTTCGCATCGGCGCTCCCGGCTGCTTCCGCCAAAACACCCTCGCCTGTTGTTTTAAAATTGCCCGGCGGATCACAGGGCATAGGATTCGATGACCTTCAGTATTCGAGCATTCTGAAAATGGTGCTTGCTCCCGCCGCCCAGACGGGCGACCTGGATCTGATCGCCCCCGGATCGCTCAAAATTTCGACCATCTCGGGATTCAGCCGGGAAAAGTCCTTCAAAGGCGGCCACGGCGAAGGAATCACCTCGGTCTCCGAAAACGGCCGCTTCCTTTTCGTGACGGACCGCACGACACGGTTGCTGAACGTGGTGAACGAGAGTACCCGCAAGGTCGTAGCGTCGGTCAATCTGGGCGGCGGCCCCGACTACGTCCGGTGGGTGGCGCCGACGCACGAGATCTGGGTCACCGAACCGGGACGATCCGGCATCGAAATTTTCAAACTGCCGTCGGGCGCTAACCCGGTCCCGGTCCACAGCGGCTTCATCCACGTCGAAGGAGGTCCCGAAGCGCTCTGCATCGACGCAACGCGGAATCGCGCTTACACCAACCTCTGGTCAAACAAGACATTGGCCATCAATCTGAAGACACGGAAAGTAGTCGCGAGATGGCCGAACGGCAACGCCGGTTCGAGAGGCCTGGCGCTCGATTCGGCCCGCGGCTTTCTCTTCGTGGGCGGCAAGAACGGAAGAGCCGTGGTTCTCGACGTGAATCACGGCGGAAAAATCCTTTCAAGCCTCAAGTCTGGCTTGGGCGTGGATATCATCGATTACGACCCCGCCCTGCGCCACCTCTATCTGCCTGGGGCGCGCAGCGCCACGATGGCTGTGATCGGGGTCTCGTCCAAAGGGTCGTTGACGCTTTTGAAAGTACTCCCTACGGTCAAAGGCGCGCACAGCGTTGTGGCGGCCCCGGACGGAAAGGTTTTCGTGTGCGATCCGCGCCAGGGGGCGCTGCTCGTGTACAAGGACACCCTTCCAAAAGCGTGAGGGCTCAGCGCTGGCGGCGCTCCACGGCGGCCAGGAGCAGGCCGGCGGCCAGCCCAAGGCGGCGGTCGTAGACATTCCGGATGTCTGGTGAGAAGTCGACCTTGATCTTCAACAGAAACGGGTTGAAGTTCTGCCGGTACTCGGCCACGATGCCGCCGGCCACCGTGGCGTAGAAGACCTGCGGAACGAGGTTGAGAAGGTACCGTCTCACCAGCGCCCACTGCGTGGAGTCTTCGCGCAGCTCGCCGATGTGGGCCTCCTCGGCGTTCATGATCTCCCATTCGTCGCGCATGATGGAACGAATGTAGTTCCGTTTCAGGGTTCCCACGTGGGCCTGGGTGGGGGTCTCGAATACGTCGTAGGCCGAGACGAGTTCGGCGATCCGGCGGGCGTGGATGGTGAGGATTTCCGGGCCGCCATCTCCGGCGTACAGGTGAAGGGTTTTCTTGAGCTTGAAGACTTCCCTCCGGCAGGTGAAGACGAGATCCCCGAACCCGTCGTAGACCTGGTAGATCCCCCCGAAAAGTACGAAAGGTTTGGTGCGGATCAGGTAGGACGGGTACTGAAACAGCTCCTGCATGGTAGATCCTCCCTCGTTTGCCCGTGTCTCAGAACTGGAAGACCAGCGACATGGTGGTGGTCGTGTCGGTCTTGCGAAAACCGGGCTGGGGGAGGTTGTCGTAGCGGAACTGGAAGCCGGCCTTCAAAGCCAGGTGTGAATTCACGGCGGCCTGGAGCGACGTTTCGGATTCCACCCGCCAGTTGGAAGCCGTGTTGAAGTCGGGATAATAGTGCAGGCTCTGGGAAAACTGCGTCCCCTTCGAAAAGACCCACCGGTAATCCCCGCCGAAGACGCCGCCCAAATAATTGTGGCGCGAGCCGTCCGTGAATTCCTCCCGGGTCCGGGTGAGTCCGGCGTCGAAAGACAGGTGCTGCTCCGGCCCGGCCACCGCATGAAAGGTCGCCCCCGTCTCCACGAGGTAGCGGCGATGGATTCCCGAAAAGCGGTCGCTGAGTCCCGCCGCTCCCACGAAGGCTTCCCAACGTTTGCTGAGGGAGCGCAGCCCACGAATTTTCGCCATGCTCCGCTGGGCGGTCATGACGCCCTCTTCCTTGGCCTGCATGTAGCTGACTTCCCCCTTCAGCCCCCAGGGAGAGGGTTTTCTGGCAAAGACCCAGTCTGTGCCCAGGGTTCGTGTGTTCGTGTTGCCGCTCGTGGCCACGTAGGACAGGCTGAGAGAGGTGCTCCAGAGCGGCGCCGGTTTTTCCTGGGAGTCGTTCGGCGCAGTCTCCGAACCGGGCCCGCCGGCGAACGCGGGCAGGGAGGCCAGAAGAACGGCCGCGAAAACGGCTGGGATGAGTCTGGACCGAAAGGCAGTATGTGGAGGCATGGGCGGAAACCTCTCGAGCTCGCAGGAGGTCCGGGATAAG
>JARRNO010000088.1:0-8343 GCA_037384885.1 Acidobacteriota bacterium | reverse complement strand
GTCGTCGGGCTTGGGAGAGCTGAGCGTCAATATGCAGTTTTGACCGTTGCCGCGAAAGACCAGGGTGTATTTATGAAAACGTCGTCCTTCCGGCCCTCTCGGGTGGGCTTCTCCTTCAACGCGGGCGAGGGCCACGCAGCCAGCCAAGGCTGAAAGCAAAAGAATGAAAACGGCGAATCGCGTCACGCCCCTGTAACGGTTCTCATCGTCGGTTCGACCCGCCCCCATCGTTCCCTCCCAAGGTGAAACCCAAAAAAGGCGCAGGAAACAGTAGCCCCTTCCCGAAAGCTCTTTCCGCCTGACATGGGTTGCACACAGGGTACCATACTCGCCGGAGGCCGCCGCAGCGGCCATCAACCACAGAGGACCCAGAGATGGCTCAGTCAATCGGGGCTTACTGTTGCGGAATGTGACTCAGTGACTAAGTGACTAAGCTTGCAGGTCGGGCAGCAGCGGCGCTGGGTGCTGCCCGCCGGATAAAGAGGTGGGCATGAATGTCCACCCTGACTACCTATGGGAGCGGCTTCCAGCCGTGATTCCCCGCAGCGGCATGCTATTCAAGTTTTGAGCCACCGGCTGCCGTCCGGCCGGGAGGGGGCCAACTCCCGCAACGGCACACCATCCAGATCCTTGCTTGCGAAGGTCTGCCAAACGAACCTTTCCCCTTTCCCCTCTACCCTCTCCCCGGCCGGGAGGGGGCCGTCGGCCCCTTCCCGGCCGAATATGATATGCTCACCTTTCGCCCGGTCCGGCCGGGCGGAATCCGGGGAACCGCCGACAACTCGAAGCCCGGGTCTGACAACTGAAGCGCCGTGGCAGCGGCCCTTTTCAGCACGGCTCAGTTGCGGGCGCTCCATGGGCGCGTTAAAATTGATTGTTGGGACTGCGTGAATTCCGGCGCAGCAACTCTCAGGGTAAACGAGGAGGCAACAATGGTTGGAATTATCGGTTTTGGAGCGTATATCCCGCGCTTTCGGATCAAGGTGGAGGAGATCGCCAAGGTCTGGGGCGCCGACGCTCCCAGCTACAAGAAGGGCCTGATGCTCGAACAGAAGTCGGTGCCGGGCCCGGATCAGGACACGATCACTATTGCCGTGGAAGCGGCCCGGAACGCCGTCCTCAGGGCGGGCATCGATCCGGCCGGAATCGGGGCCGTGTACGTGGGTTCCGAATCGCACCCCTACGCCGTCAAACCGTCCGGTACGGCCGTGGCGGAAGCGCTGGGCGCCGTCCCCGACTGCCACTGCGCCGATCTCGAGTTTGCGTGCAAAGCCGGCTCGGAAGGCATGTTCCTCGGCATGGCCCTCGTCAAGAGCGGCGAAGTGGATTATGCGCTCGCCATCGGGGCGGACACGTCCCAGGGCGCACCCGGCGATGCGCTCGAATACAGCGCCGCGGCCGGCGGCGCGGCTTTCATCATGGGCAAGGATAACGTGGTGGCCGAGCTGGAGTGCCAATATTCCTTCATGACGGACACCCCCGATTTCTGGCGCCGCGAGCACATGATGTATCCCAAGCACGGCGGCCGTTTCACGGGCGACGAGGCCTACTTCAAGCACGTGCGCGGCGGCGTCGAAGGCATCCTGGCCAAGTCGGGGCGCAAAAAGGAGGACTTCAAGTACATCGTCTTCCACCAGCCCAACGGCAAGTTCCCCACGCGCATGGCGAAGAAGCTCGGCTTCACCGAAGAGCAGTACAAGACCGGGCTCCTGGTGCCCACGCTGGGCAACACCTATTCGGGCGCCTCGCCGCTGGGCCTCGCCGCCGTTCTGGACGAGGCGAAGCCGGGCGACCGGATCCTCATGTGTTCCTTTGGATCGGGGGCCGGTTCCGACGCCTTCATCTTCAAGGCGACGGACAAACTTGCCCAGGTCCAGGACAAGGCCAGGAAGACCCGGTACTACCTGGATACCAATCCCATCTACCTGGACTACGGCATGTACGCCAAGTTCCGGAAGAAAATCCACAAAAACGTCGAAGAAGACTAAGGAGGCTCCCTATGCGTGACGTCGCCATTATCGGCATTGGAATGACGGATTTCGGGGAGCACTGGAAGGTCTCCCTGCGCGATCTCTTCGTGGAGGCCGCGCTGAACGCCATGGATGACGCGGGCGTGGACCACGTGGATTCCATGTACATCGGGTCCATGTCGCCCGGCCTGTTCACCGGCCAGGAACACATCGGCTCGCTGCTCGCGGACTATCTCGGACAGGCGCCCATCCCCGCCACCCGCGTGGAGAGCGCCTGCGCATCTGGCGGTCTCGCCCTTCGCTGCGGCATCATGGACGTGGCCTCGGGCATGAACGACATCGTCCTGGTTTCCGGCGTGGAAAAGATGACCGACGTGACCGGCGGGGGCGCCACCTACGCGCTCGCGACGGCGGCCGACGGGGAATACGAGGCCTTCCACGGCGTCACCTTTCCCGGCCTGTACGCCATGATCGCCACGGCCCACATGCACAAGTACGGCACCACCCGCGAGGACCTCGCCCACGTGGCGGTGAAGAACCACGCCAACGGGGCGCTGAACCCCCATGCCCAGTATCCCTTCCCGGTGACCGTGGACGGCGTGATCAACGCCGTGAAGGTGGCCGACCCGTTGACGATCCTAGACTGTTCGCCCATCACGGACGGTGCGGCCGCGGCCGTCATCTGCCCGCTGGACATGGCCAAGAAACTCGCCAAGAAAGCGCCGGTCAAGATTCTCGCCAGCGCCCACGCCACAGACTCCATCGCGCTGCACCAGCGCAAGGACCTGACCTGGCTGAACTCCACCGCGGTAGCGGCCCAGAAGGCCTACAAGGACGCCGGACTTTCGCCGAAGGACATCGATTTCGCCGAGGTCCACGACTGCTTTACCATCGCGGAAATCTGTGTCATCGAGGCCCTCGGCTTCGTTGAAAAGGGCCAGGGCGGACAGGCGGCGCGCACCGGGTTAACGGCGCGCGACGGCAAAATCCCCGTCAACACTTCAGGCGGCCTGAAATCCAAGGGCCATCCCGTGGGCGCGACGGGCATTGCTCAGATCCACGAAGCGGTCAGCCAGCTGAGGGGCGAAGCCGGCAAGCGCCAGCTCTCCAACCCCCGTCGCGGCTTGACGCAAAACATGGGTGGTTCAGGCGGTTCGGCCGTCGTTCATATCCTGGAGGTGCTCTGATGTTGACACCGCCTAGAATTCGTAGAGAAACGCCTCAGCGGTACCGCCTGGAAGCGGGTAAGTGCAAAAAGTGCGGCGAGATTTATTTCCCGCCCCGCCTGATCTGCCGCGAATGCCAGGGGCGCGAATTTGAAACCGTGACTCTGCCCGGAACGGGCAAGGTGGCTGCCTACACGGTTATCCGTACGGCGCCCACCGGGTTTGGCGACCAGGCGCCTTACGCCATGGGCGTTGTCGAGCTGGAGAACGGCGCCCGTGTGCTGTGCCAAGTGGCGGACTGCAGCCCGGAAGAAGTAAAAGTCGGACTGGAAGTCCATCTCGAATTCCGCCGCATTCAGGCTGAAGGCGAGTCCGGCGTGCTGGCGTACGGCTACAAGGCCGTTCCGGAACGCTGACCGGCCCGTCAAGCATTTGGAGGGCGGGCCGGTCAGGCCCGCCCTCTGCTGCCTTCGTTTCCATCTCCTTCCTGACCTCCCATGAAAATTGCGGAGGACTTCCGGGTCCGCAGTCTGACGGTCTATCCGGAGCGGGGGGCTGAAACAAATTCTCCCACGCGAGTGTTTCCCGTTAATGGGCCGGTGAAGCCCCGCCGGTGCGACAATGCGCCGCAGAGTGACCGTGTTTTGAATTCTGCTTTAAACTATCAATGTCCGCCCAACGCGCGCCGCGCTTGAAGCGGGGGCGGGGTGCGGCCGGATTGCGAGGGGGCGTCTGCGGAACCGGCCGGCCGCGACCAGATAGAAGAGAACTGCAGAAAGGAGCCATACCCATGGCTGAAGCGAACCGAAAGCCTCCTTACAACCTGGTGGAAATCGAAAACCAGGAATGGATGGAATCGCTGGAGGACGTCTACCAGCGGGCGGGGGCGGACCGGGTGAAGGACCTTCTCTGGGAACTTCACGTGCAGGCCCACCGCTACGGGGTCAAACTGCCCTTCAGCGCCAACACGGCCTATGTCAACACCATCCCGGTGGACCGCCAGCCGCCCTATCCGGGCGACAGGGCGATCGAACGGCGGATCAAAAGCTACATTCGCTGGAACGCAATGGCCATGGTCGTGCGGGCCAACCGGGAGGCGAGCGGCATCGGCGGGCACATCGCCAGCTACGCCTCCGCCGCCACCCTCTACGAGGTAGGATTCAACCACTTCTTCCGGGGAAACTCGGGCTCCCACGACGGGGACATCGTCTACTTTCAGGGGCACGGATCTCCCGGCATTTACGCAAGGGCGTTTCTGGAAGGAAGGCTCAAGGAGAAAGACCTTCTGAATTTCCGCCGCGAGCTGAGAAAGGGCGGAGGCCTCCCATCCTACCCGCACCCGCGTCTCATGGACAACTTCTGGGAGTTCCCCACGGTATCCATGGGGCTGAGCCCGCTCATGTCCATCTATCAAGCCCGCTTCAATCGCTACATGGAGGACCGCGGCCTGAAGACCGCTTCGAACCGCAAGATCTGGGCCTTTCAGGGCGACGGTGAGATGGACGAGCCGGAGAGCCTGGGCGCCATCAGCCTGGCGGCGAGGGAAAAACTCGACAACCTCATCTGGGTCGTCAACTGCAACCTGCAGCGTCTCGACGGCCCGGTCCGGGGAAACGGCAAGATTATTCAGGAGCTGGAGGCCGTCTTCCGCGGCACGGGTTGGAACGTGATCAAGGTGATCACCGGATCCGACTGGGATCCGCTGCTGGCCAAGGACCAGGACGGCCTGCTCGTGAAGCGCATGAGCGAGATCGTGGACGGCCAGTCCCAGAAATACACCGTCTCGAGCGGCGACTACATCCGCAAGCATTTCTGGGGCAAGGACCCGAAGCTCCAGGCCATGGTCCGGGACTACACGGACGAACAGCTTCGCACCATGCGGCGGGGCGGTCACGATCCCGAGAAGGTCTACGCCGCCTTCAAGTCCGCGGTCGAACACGAGGGCTCGCCCACCGTCGTGCTGACCCTGACCATCAAGGGCTACGGCATGGGCGAAGCCGGGGAAGGGCGAAACATCACCCACCAGCAAAAGAAGCTGAACGAGGAACAGCTCAAGGAGTTCCGCGACCGCTTCGATCTGCCGATCCCGGACAAGAAAGTGGCGGAAGCCGCCTTCTTCAAGCCGCCGGAAAACTCCGAGGAGATGCAGTACTTGAGGGAACGCCGGGAGGCCCTCGGCGGCTATGTCCCGCGGCGGACCGTGGGCGGAAAGCCGCTGAAACTCCCGGTGAAAAGCCTTTACGACGAGTTCTTCAAGGGGTCGCAGGGGCGGGAGCTGGCCACAACCATGGCCTTCGTGCACCTGCTGTCCAAGCTTCTCGCCGATCCGGAGATCGGCAAGCGGATTGTGCCCATCGTGCCGGACGAAGCCCGGACTTTCGGCATGGAGGCGCTGTTCCGGAAGGTGGCGATTTACTCCCACGTGGGCCAGCTCTACGAGCCGGTGGACAAGG
This sequence comes from Acidobacteriota bacterium, assembly GCA_037384885.1. Classification (GTDB taxonomy): domain Bacteria; phylum Acidobacteriota; class UBA4820; order UBA4820; family DSQY01; genus JARRNO01. The sequence goes on along the minus strand of JARRNO010000088.1, from coordinate 2,754 downwards.
ACAGCCTGCTTTACTACAAGGAAGCGCGAAACGGAGCCATTTTGGAAGAGGGGATTACGGAGGCGGGCGCCATGTCGTCCTTTATCGCCGGCGGAACCGCCCACGCCACCCACGGTGTCAACATGATCCCGTTCTTCATCTTCTATTCCATGTTCGGGTTCCAGCGCGTGGGAGACCTCATCTGGGCCGCCGGAGACATGCAGGCAAAAGGATTCATCCTGGGGGGAACCGCCGGGCGGACCACGCTCCAGGGTGAGGGGCTGCAGCACCAGGACGGCAACAGTCACCTGCTGGCCTACCCGCTGCCTAACCTGCACGCGTACGATCCGGCCTACGCCTACGAGATCGCTGTGATCGTGCGCGAAGGGCTTGAACGCATGTACGCACGCAACGAGAACGTCTTCTATTACATCACCCTGATGAACGAGTTCTACGAGATGCCGCCCATGCCGAAAGGCGCCGAAGAGGGTATTCTCAGGGGGATTTACAAAGCCTTCGGTCCGCTCGAAGGCGGCAAAAAGGGTAAGCCGAAAGCGCACCTGATGGGCAGCGGCACCATTCTCAACGAAGCCGTGAAAGCACAGAAGCTGCTGCAGGAACATTACGGCATCGCTTCGGACGTCTTCAGCGTGACGTCCTATAAAGAGCTTCACCGCGACGCCCTGGATGCGGAACGCGACAACATGCTGCATCCGGAGAAAAAGGCGCCTCGGGTTCCCTATATTACGCAAACGCTCGGCGACGATGACGGTGTGTATGTGGCCGCCTCCGACTACGTGAAGGCCCTGCCGGCGTCGGTGGCGCGATGGGTTCCCGGCGCCTTCATGCCCCTGGGGACGGACGGCTTCGGCCGCAGCGACACCCGGGCGGCCCTGAGAGACTTTTTCGAAGTGGATTCGCGCCACATCGCCATGGCCGCGCTGAGCCTGCTGCACCGGAAGGGAGAAGTCCCGCTGAAGACGGTGAAGCAGGCGATGAACGACCTGGACATCGACCCGGATCGACCGAACCCGGTGAACGCCTGAGGAGGGACGGCGCCCATGATCAAGGAAATTAAGCTTCCCGAACTATCTGAAAACGTGGAATCCGCGACCATCGTGAACGTGCTGGTCTCAAAGGGCGACACGATCGAGGTCGACCAGGCCCTGCTGGAACTTGAAACGGACAAGGCCATGTTCGAACTGCCTTCGACCGAATCGGGCAAGATCACAGATGTCCTCGTCAAGGCCGACTCGACTGTCAAGGTGGGCGAAATTCTCTTTAAGGTGGAGACGGACGGCGCCGGAGAGAAGCCGGAGGATGACACGGAGAAGGCGCCCGCCTCGAAGGCGGGAGGGACGCCGGAGCCGGCATCCAAACCCACGCCGCCCGAAAAAACAGAAAAGCAGACGGCGGAAAGCCGGCCCGCTCCCGCGCCCCAGCCTCCCGCCGGAAGACCCGCGCCCGCGGCGCCCTCCGTGCGGCGTCTCGCCCGCGAACTGAACGTGGACATCCGGCTGGTGCCGGGAACCGGTCCCGGCGGGCGGTTGAGCAAGCAGGACGTGCGACGGTTCGCCGAGCAGGGCGGGCGTCCGCAGGCCGCCGTCCGACAGGCCGAAGCCGCGCCGCTGCCCGACTTTTCGCGCTACGGCGGCGTGCGCCGGGAGCCGGTGAGCAACGTGCGGCGGATTACCGCCGAGAGCATGACCCAGGCCTGGACCACCATTCCCCAGGTAACCCAAAACGACAAGGCGGACCTCACGGCGCTGGAAGCCTTCAGAAAGCAATATGCCGCCCGTGTCGAGGCCGCCGGCGGGAAGCTGACGGTGACGGCGGTCCTTCTGAAGATCGTCGCCGAAGCGCTGAAAGCATTTCCTCGTTTCAATTCCAGCCTCGACGTGCTGCAGAACGAACTCGTCTTCAAAGAGTACTTCCATATCGGCGTGGCGGTGGATACGGATCGCGGGCTCCTGGTGCCCGTCGTCAGGGACGTGGATCAGAAGAGCGTGACGGAGCTGTCCGTTTCACTGGCCAACCTTTCCGACAAGGCCCGCAGCAAGCGCATCATGCCAGAGGAAATGGAGGGCGGTACTTTCACGATCTCCAACCTCGGCGGCATCGGCGGCACGAGTTTTTCGCCCATCGTCTACCCGCCCCAGGTGGCCATCCTGGGCGTATCGCGGGCGGCCATGGAGCCCGTGTGGAAAGGCGACGCATTCCAGCCCCGCCTGATGCTGCCCCTTTCGCTGACCTACGACCACCGCGTCATCGACGGCGCCGACGCGGCGCGGTTCCTGCGCTGGGTGGCCCAGGCCCTCGAGGATCCCTATTTCATGATGTTGTAGGGGCCGCGAAGCGGCCAGAGAGAAGGAAGAGGGGAAAGGTTAGATGTTGGAGGTACGGTGGGCGTTGTGCCCACCTTTTCTATTTTAAACCGACAAACGCCGGATATCGAAGCGTTTTGCCCGCAGTGATTCGGGGATGGTGCTAGCGGCCGCTTGGGAAGTCAACAGCCAGTAGGTGATGGCCGCAGGGCGGCCAGTGAATCGTGAGAAGTGAACGCGGGAATACGGATGCAAGTCAAAATTTGAATATTGCCGCGCAAAACACCTCCCGTCCTCCCTGTGAATGGGCCGCTTTGCGGCCAGCGAGGAAGTAGAGAGCTAGGAGGTTAGGAAGTGTTCGCGGGCAATACGTTGCTGGCAAGGACTTGAATTGCGGGCTGCCGCGGGACCGGCCGGTGGGAACCGGCCGCTACACGGCGCGAAGCGCCGT
>JARRNO010000087.1:19779-28147 GCA_037384885.1 Acidobacteriota bacterium | reverse complement strand
CGGCGGACCGGGAGCAACCGGGGGCGCTGGCCGCGCAGCGGCCGTCGCGCTTCGCGCAGTGATTAGGTGACTGCGTGACCAGGCGATTCAGTGAAGAAGTGACTAAGTGACTAAGTGACTGGGTGACGAAGTGGCGAAGCTTGCAGGCCGGGCGGCGGCGGCTCTGGGTGCTGCCCACGCTACCTTCCTGTGGGGGCGGCTTCCAGTCGCGATGTCCCGCAACGGGATTCATCCAAATCTTTGCGTGCAACGGGAATCCCACGGACACTTCTTTACTTCCTGACTCTTGACTCCCTCACCGGCGGCGCCGGGGGCTATTCCACCGTGACGCTTTTGGCGAGGTTGCGGGGCTGATCCACGTCGCAGCCGCGCTTCACGGCGATGTGGTAGGCGAGAAGCTGAAGCGGAACCACGTTGACAACGGGCGCCAGGAGGGGTTCGCATTCGGGAACCTCAAGCACCACGTCCGCTACTTCTTCGATCTTACGGTCCCGGCGGTTGGCCAGAACGATCGTCTTGCCGTCCCGCGCCTTCACCTCTTCCAGGTTTGAAATGATCTTGTCGTAAACACCGTCCGCCGGAGCCAGCGCCACAACGGGCATGTTCTCGTCGATGAGAGCGATGGGACCGTGCTTCATCTCGCCGGAGGGGTAGCCCTCGGCGTGAATGTAGGAAATTTCCTTGAGCTTGAGCGCCCCCTCGAGGGCAATGGGATAGTGGATGCCCCGCCCGAGGTAGAGAAAGTCGTCATAGCGCATGAAGTTCCGGCTCATGTCCTCGATCTCGTCTTCGAGTCCGAGTACCTGCTCCACCAGCCCCGCCAGCTTCTGGAGGCCGTTCAGTTCCCGCAGCGCCGCCTCGGGGGGAACTTCGCCCCGGAGCTGTCCGAGATGGAGGGCGAGCAGGTGCAGGGCCACCAGCTGGGTGGTGAACGCTTTGGTGGACGCCACGCCGATTTCCGGGCCGGCGTGTGTGTACAGGGTGGCGTCGGCCTCCCGCGTCAGCATGCTGTCCACCACATTGCAGATCGCCAGTGTGTGAGCGCCCTTGGCTTTGGCTTCCCGAACCGCGGCGAGGGTGTCGGCCGTTTCGCCCGACTGCGAGACGAAGACGCAGAGGGTGCGGTCGTCCACCAGGGGGTCGCGGTATCGGAATTCGGAGCCGTAATCCACTTCGGTGCGGAGCCGGGCGAGATTCTCGATCATGTACCGGCCGCACAGGGTGGCATGCCAGGATGTTCCGCAAGCCACAAGCGAGACGCGGTCGATATTCTCAAGATCGCCCGGCGTCAAACCCAGCTCCTCCAGATGCACCCGGCCCGCGTCCAGTGAAATGCGTCCCACCAGCGTGTCCTGGATGGCGCGGGGCTGTTCGAAGATTTCCTTTTGCATAAAATGCTTGAATCCGGCCTTCTCGGCTTGGATGGGGTCCCAGGTGATGCGGCTGGGATTCTTAACCACGGGGTCGCCGTCGAACGTGCTGAGCACCGCCGAATCTCTTGTGACTACGGCGATCTCGCGGTCGTCCAGGAAGATCATGTTCCGCGTATGGTGGAGGATGGCCGGGATGTCGCTGGCAACGTAGTTTTCACCTTCGCCGAGCCCGACAACGAGGGGCGGTCCCATGCGGGCCACCACGAGCTTGTCAGGGTCCCGCACGCTGGCGGCCACGAGCGCAAAGATCCCGCTCAGACGGTTGCAGACGCGGCGCATGGACTCGTCGAGCGGGCCGTCCTCGTCCTCCAGCATGTGGGCCACGACCTCCGTATCCGTTTCGGTCAGAAACTTGTGGCCCTTTTGAAGGAGTTCCTGTTTCAGCTCCATGTAGTTTTCGATGATGCCGTTGTGGACGACCACGATTTCACGGGTGCAGTCCAGGTGCGGATGGGCGTTTTCTTCCGTGGGCCGGCCGTGGGTGGCCCAGCGGGTGTGTCCCACGCCGTAGGCCCCAGTCAGCGGCTTCAGGCGAAGTTTTTCTTCCAGGTTGACGATCTTGCCCGCGGCGCGTTCCGTGAAAAGGGTCCCTTTTTCGATGGTGGCGATACCAGCGGAGTCATATCCCCGGTATTCCAGGCGCTTCAGCCCTTCCATCAGAATGGGGACGGGGGCCTTGGGCCCGATGTATCCCACGATTCCGCACATGCTCGACTCCCTCCGTAACGGCCGGACCGAATCCGAGGAAATCGGTCCACCGCCAAAAAACCAGGATACCCCGCTTGCGGGCGCGCGCCAAGTGCGGGTTAGTTCGCCAGGGCCCTGCTGAACCGGATCATGGCGGCCGCCAGGTCGTCCACCCGCTGGCGAACCTCCGCATCCACCAGCCCGCCGCCGGCAAACGAGCTGCCCAGGGCGAAGACGAAGCGGGGAATGATGATGCAGCGGAAGTCCAGCATGAGGCTGTTTGCAAACGGCATGACGGACATGTAACTGCCCCGTCCTCCGGCCGCGCAGAGAAATCCGACGACCTTATCCTGCCAGGCTCTCCCTGTGAGTTCCAGGGCGTTTTTGAGGCCGGCGTTGATGTTGTAGTTGTAAACCGGGGTGGCGACCAGCAGGCCGTCCGCCGTCCTGATGCGTTCCGCCAGGGCCTTGACGTCCGGCGCGTCGTAGCAGCGTTCGCCGTCGCAGATGGGGAGATTCATTTCGCTGAAATCGGCGATCTCCGTCTGGGCGCCGCGGGCGGCCATTCTTGCCGCCGCCTCGGACGCGAGGACGCGGCTCTTGCTGTGAGGGTGATAACTGCAGCTGAGTATCAGGTGGCTCATCGTCCAGCCCCTATTCAGCCCTTCCCGGAGTGGGAAGAGCGGTTCATTTCTTGCGTTTCTTGCGGGCCGCCCATCCTTCCAGGTTCTTCTGCGGCGCCCTGGATATGGCCAGGGATTCCGGCGGCACCTCCTTGGTGACGGTGGTCCCGGCGCCGATGTAGGCTCCGTCTCCCACCTTGACGGGGGCGACGAACTGGGTGTCGCTTCCCACGAAGACGTTCCGTCCCAGGACGGTCGGATGCTTGCGAACCCCGTCGTAGTTGCACGTGATCGTACCGGCGCCGATGTTGCTGCCTTCGCCCACTTCGGCGTCGCCGAGGTAAGTCAGGTGGTTTGCCTTCACGCCTGGGCCCAGACGGGCCTTCTTGGTTTCCACGAAATTGCCGAGGTGGACGCGCTCCTCCAAGACGGTGCCTTCGCGGGTATGGCAGAAGGGGCCGATGATGCAGGACGCCCCCGTCCGGGTTCCCTCCAGAACGCAGTTCTCTTTGATCAACGTGCCCGGTCCCACGACGCTGTCGCGCAAAGTGGAAAAGGATCGAATTTCCGTCCCGGCGCCGAGCCGGGTCTCACCACAGATCCGCGTGAAGGGGTGGAGTACGCAGCCGGGGTCGATAGAAACCGTGGGCTCCACCCACACCGTGCCGGGGCCGAGAATGGTGACGCCGCCGGCCATCAGCCGCGAGACGATTTCCGCCCGAAGGGTCTCATTGGCCGAGGCGAGATCGGCCTGGGTGTTGATTCCCAGCCATTTCCCAGGATCGGAGGCCGGAAAAGTCGCGGCAGGTGCGCCCTGATCGTAAAGTGCGGCGAAAAGGTCGGGCAGGTAGTATTCCCCCTGGGCGTTGTCCGTTCCCAGCGAGTCCAGAAGCGGCAAAACAGCCGCTGGCCGGAAGAAGTAGATTCCGGAATTGACTTCCCGGATCCTTTTCTGTTCCGGACCGGCGTCCTTTTCTTCGACGACACGGGCAAGTCGCCCCTCGCCGTCCCGGATGATCCGGCCGTATCCGGCGGGGGATTCAAGCTCCACCGTGACCATTCCCATCGCCGCGCCTCCTTTATGGAAGCGCTTCCAGAAACTCTCGACTTCGTCCACCGGCAGGAGAGGGACGTCCCCCGAAACCAGCAGCACTTCTGTCTCACCCAGCGCTTGCAGCGCCTCCCGGCAGCACATGAGGGCATGGCCGGTGCCCAGCTGCGGTTCCTGCACGACGCATTCCGCCCCGCAGCCCTCTGCGATGTCTGCGACCTTCTCCTTCTGGTGGCCGACGACGGCAAAGACTTTCGATGCGCCGAGCGCACCGAGGGAGTCGAAAAGATGCGCCAGCATGGGGCGCCCCATGATCGGATGGAGCACCTTTGCCCGGGGCGATTTCATCCGGGTGCCTTTGCCGGCCGACAGGACAACGATCGTTCGATTCATGGCGTCTCCATAGCAGTACGAAGCAGCCGTTCCAGGCTTCCCTTGAGTTTTGCCGGATCGTGGCGGGCGTACGGGCCTTCCGCAAGCAGGTCTTCCGCCACCACGCTCACGCCGAGGTCCCGGATGGATTCGGCATCCAGCTCCACGGGGGCGGACCCCACCCTTGTGTAAGCCTCTCTGACGCGGTCCGGCAAGGGGGCCGAGTTGCAGAGAATCGTATCGCAGAGGCCCGTCCCGCAATGGTCGACGATGGCCCGGACATGGCGCCCCGCCGAGTATCCCGATGTTTCCCCGGGTTGCGTCACGAGGTTGCAGATATAGACCTTGCGGGCCCTGGAGGCGCGAATGGCCTTTGCGATATCGCCGACGAGCAGGTTGGGGAGCACGGAAGTGTAGAGCGAGCCGGGTCCAAATAGGATCAAGTCCGCATCCTCTAAGGCTGCGCATGCTTCGGGAAGCGCGCGGCAGCCGGGAGGATCCAGGGCGACGCCCCGGATGGCCTTGCCGGCCTTCGTGATGGCCGCTTCCCCGCGCTTGCGGCTTCCGTCTTCGTAATCGGCGACCAGTTCGACGTTTTCAAGCGTGGACGGGTAGATTTTGCCGCGGATGGCCAGAATATCGTGCATCTGACTCACCGCGCTGGCGAAATCGCCCGTGACTTGCGCAAGGGCCACGATCAGCAGATTTCCAAGGGAATGTCCCTCCAGTTCGCCCTGGCTGAACCGGTATTGGAAGAGCTTCCGGAGAGTTTCGGGCGCGTCGGAAAGCGCCACCAGGCAGTTACGGATGTCTCCGGGGGCGAGGGTCCCCAGGTCGCGGCGCAGCCGGCCGGAGGAGCCGCCGCTGTCCGAAACGGTGACCACGGCGGTGACGTCCCGGATCGGCGCCACGCCTGTGCCGTTTGATGGGCGGATCGCGGCCAGCAGGGCCGGCAGGCCGGTGCCTCCTCCCAGTGCGACGACTTTACCCAATCCTGCCATTCGAAAAACCCCGGATCCGCAAAAAAACAGTATAAGGGGAGTCGGCCGTTCCCGACAAACCGCCGCTGCATCTCATGTGGCTTCGTAGACCTTCCGTCCCCCGAACAGGACCGTTTGGAGCGGATTTTCGCCGTAAGGGTAGAACAGGTGAAGCGGCGAAGGGACGTTCCAGATACAGAGGTCGGCCCTTTTGCCCTCGGCGATGGAACCGAGGCGCTGTTGCTCGCCGAGGGCCGCCGCCGCGTTGAGCGTGACGGACCAGAGGACCTCTTCGGGGAGCATCCCCATCCCAAAAACGGCAAGCGCCGCGACCTCCAGCAGGTTGGTCGTATAGCTCGAGCCCGGGTTGCAGTCGGTGGCCAGCGCCACGACGCATCCCGCCTCGATGAACTTTCGAGCGGGCGCATAGGGTTTTCGGAGGTAGAAGGCCGTTCCCGGGAGCAGCGTCGCGCAAACGCCCGCTTCGGCCATGGCCGCGATTCCCTGGTCGGAGGCGGCGAGCAGGTGGTCCGCCGACGCGGCGCCCACTTCAGCGGCCAGGGCGGCGCCTCCGGTGTCCACGATTTCGTCGGCATGGAGCCTGGGAACCAGCCCGAGGGCCTTGCCCTTTTCCAGTACGCGCCTGGACTGTTCGAGGTCGAAGGCGCCTTCCTCGCAGAAGACGTCCACGAATTTGGCCAGCTTCTCGGCCGTGACGGCCGGGAGGATCTCATCGCAGACGAACTGGACGTAGCCGTCCGGGTCTCCCTCGAACTCCGGCGGCACGAAGTGGGCCGCCAGGCAGGTGGGCAGGAAACCTTGGAATCCCTCGTCTCCAAGCGCCTTGATCACGCGAAGCTGCTTAAGTTCGTCGGGGACGTTCAGCCCGTATCCGCTCTTGGCCTCGAGGGTGGTGGTTCCATGCGACAGCGCGCTCCGGGCCAGAACCCGGCCGGCCCTGAGGAGCGTCTTCTCGTTGGCGTCCCGGACGGACCGCATGGTGGACAAAATCCCGCCGCCCTTCTTTCCGATGTCCATGTAACTCATTCCGTTGAGGCGCATGCTCAGTTCGGAGGCGCGGTCGCCGAGGAACGGCACATGGGTGTGAGGATCCACAAAGCCGGGCAGCACGGTGGCGCCCCTGGCGTCTATTTTCTCTTCCGCTGAAGCCGAAGCCACGTCTTTGTAGGGGCCGGCGTAAGCGATCCGGTCGCCCCGGATGCCTACGGCCGCGTTTCTCAAGGTGGGGAGTTCTTTCAGGGCTTCTCCCGTGCGCGGCTGCTCGTCATGGCAGGCGGCCAGGCAGCCGATGGGTCCGACAAGGATGTCAAAATCGGGCTTGTTCATGCCTGGTCTTGCCCGAAGCTCTGGACGTTTTCTCCGTCCTTCTGCCCTTCGATGGCGTCCACCATCACGGTGATCCGTCGCAAAATGTCCCGGACCGACCGCAGGAGGCCTTCCCGCTCGGTTTTCAGATCCAGGATCTGGCGCTCGATGCGGTGGGCGCGCGCCTGGGCGTCGCGGAGGGCGGCCTCGCCTTTGAGCTCCGCTTCGTGGACGATGTTGCGGGCCTCGCGGTCGGCCTGGGAGCGCACTTCGTCGGCGGTCTTCTGTGCGGAATAGAGCGCTTCTTTCAGGAGCGTCTCGCGCTTCCTGAACTCGTCGAGGGCGGCCGACAGGTGCGTGACCTCCTGCGTGAGCTTCGTGTTTTCGAGAACGAGAGACTGGTATGAATCGGCCACGTTGGTGAGAAACAGCTTGACTTCCTCGGGATCGAAACCGCGCAGCGTCTTACGAAAGACCTGCGTCTGAATTTCGACGGGCGACATGGGTTTAGCAGGACTCATGAGGTCCTCCTCGGACCGAAAAGAGCGGTGCCGACGCGTACCAGCGTGGCGCCTTCCTCCACGGCCACTTCAAAATCGTGGCTCATCCCCATGGAGAGCCAGCGGAATCCTTCCGGATTTTCAAGACGGACGCGCACATCCTCCCAGAGGCGCCGCATTCGCTTGAAGCAGGGACGGACCTTCTCCGGGTCCTCGAAATAAGGAGGCATGCCCATCAGACCCGTCAATCGAAGCCCTGGCAGGGCGTTGACCTTCCCGGCCAGGAGGGCGGTGTCTTCCGGCGGCGCACCCGTCTTGGCGTTTTCCTCTCCGAGATTGATCTCCACCATGGCTTCGCGGGTCAGCCCTTCCTCGACGGCGATGCGGGAGAGGCGTTCGGCGAGGCTCAGGGAGGATACCGAATCAACGGAATGAAAGGCCTTAAGGACCTTTCTCGCCTTGTTGGACTGGAGCGTACCGATGAAATGGAGGGTGCAGTTCCGGGGGAGTTTGGGAGGCAGATGGGCCAAGTGATCCAGCCCCTCCTGGAGCCGGTTTTCCCCGAGGTGCGTCACGCCCGCTTCCACGGCGGCCGTGATTTCCTCCGGGGATCGGACTTTGACCGCGGCCATCAAGGCCACGGAATCGGGATTTCGCCCCGCTCTTCCGGCCGCCGAGGCGATCCGGCCGAGGACGGAACGGACGTTCTCCTGGATCGAAAGCATGGTTTCCATCCCGCCCAAAGCGTAACCAAAGCGCCGGGAGGTGTCAAATCGGCGCGCGGCTTCACCGCGCACAGGAAGAGGGGAGAGGGGAAAGGTTAGACCATCCGAGGATGCGCTGGCGCGCACTATTCTGTTCATGATGGGTCGTGCAGTAGCCCCGGCGTTGCTGGACGGGCCCGCAGGCGCTCACGTGCCCTTTCGCGTCGACTAAGGCGCCTGTCGACAAGCAAGCTTTTCTCCAGTCGCTTCATGCCGTCGCGCCTCACTGGCGTGCGGAGCGGGCCCATCGTGCCTCACGCCCTGCAAAAACACGCGTACCAGGCTATCACCCCCACTCCCAACAATATTAAGACGTGCGCCGACAGATCCGGCGCCATCTCCCGCGTCAGACTTCGCGGCGCGGCACGCTCGAAGTACACCAGTACGACTCGGTGCCCCGCCGCTTGCCTTCCTTGAATCTGACAGCCGTCCGGTCGGCAGCCGGATTTCGCAAAGGGCACGAAATCCGTCGAGGGGGTCTGCCTGCGCGGGAATCACCGGAGGACCCGCCGCCTGTCGGCGGCTTCGGCGCTTTGCGCCGTGCGGACTGCGTCCGCCACCTCCGGATAAAGAAGTGAACAAGCGAGGCGGCTTAGAGGTAGGAGTCTTGGGCGGCTGGAGCGGCCGGAAAC
>JARRNO010000087.1:0-19772 GCA_037384885.1 Acidobacteriota bacterium | reverse complement strand
GAGTCTTGGGCGGCTGTAGCGGCCGGAAACGCTGCGCGCCGTTAGCCGTAAATCGTCAGAGGTCGGGTTTCAGGGGGCATGCCTCTGCGGGACGGAGCGGCGCGCGGCTTCACCGCGCGCAGGAAGAGGGGAAAGGGGAAAGGGAAGACGCCAGAAGACGCGCTTCGCGTCGTGCGGCGGCCGGCGCGCGTGCGCCTGTGTCTCGTGTTTCGTATTTCGCGGCTTTGGGCTTGCCTTCACACACCAGAGGGCGAATCCCTCATTCAAATTCTTGCCCGCAGAGAAATTCCTGAACTCACGATTCACCGTTAACGGTTCACGGGCCGCAACGCGGCCCAACCTCCTAGCTCTTTACTTCCTCGCCGGCCGCCCAGCGGCCATTCGTCCCGTGGCGGACTTCCAGCACGGTCCGTCCGGTGAGGAGGGCGAAAAGCCGGTCGGCGCCGAGGGCGATGCCGGCGCATTCGGGAAGGAGGTCCACCGCTTCGAAGAATTCCTCATCGGGAGGATGCGGGGGCTTGCCCTGCTTCAGGCGCTCTTCCTGGTACGCCGCATAGCGCCGCCGCTGTTCCTCTCCGTCCGTCAGCTCCTGGTAGGCGTTTGCCAGTTCCACTCCGGCGGCGTACAGCTCGAACCGGTCAATGACGCCCGGATCGTCCTCCCGCTCGCGCGCCAGCGCTCCCTGGAAAGATGGGTACCCGAAGAGTGCGGCCGGGCGATCGAGGCGGGCGAGCGCCGGTTCGATCCGCGTCAGCAGCAGGTAGGAGAAGCAGTCGTTCTCGGTCCAGGTCTCGTTCACGTCGCCTCCCCATCTGCGGGCGGCTTCGCGCCAGGCATGCACGTCGTCGAGGACCCGCCAGGACACGCCGGCCCATTGCTCGAAGGCCTCGGAGAGTTCGAAGACTTCGATCCCGGCCGAAAGGCGGCAGCTTCCACCGTCCGGAAGCGGGACCGCGGGCGCGCCCAGCGCTGTCCCGAGACGCTTCAGCAGCGTTCCGCAGTCCGCCAGGAGTTCCCTGAGACGGGCGTGCGTCCGGTACCACTCGAGCATGAGAAATTCGGGGCTGTGTCCTCTTCCAGGCGGTTCGTCGCGGAAGGACGGCGCCAGACTGAAGCACCGTTTTGCGCCGGCCGCCAGAAGCTTCTTCAAATAGAACTCCGGGGAGGTCGGCAGAAGATAGCGGGCGCCGCTGTTCCAACCCTTCGCCTCGAAGGGATCGAGGTGGGGCTCCATTCCCGCCGCCGGTACCAGGAGAGGAGCATCGGCTTCCAGGAACCCCTCGGATGTAAAATACGCGCGGATTTCACGAAGAAATCCCGCCCGCTTCTCGAGAATCGGAAGGCGGGCGCCGAGATCCTTCAAGGCGTTTCGGTGATCGGTCATCTGCCGCTCCCGGCTGGCTTTGCGCCGCCATTCCTTTTATACTACGGTTTATTCGGAGGCCGCCAATGCTCAGCCGCCAGGAATTCGACAAGCTCCAGAAGCTTGCCCGGCTCCGTCTCCCGGAGCAGGAGGAGCGCCGGCTCCGCGAGCAGATCGAAAGAATCCTGGACTATGTCGGCCGCCTCGAAGCCCTCGACCTGGAGGGAATCCCCGCCTACGCGCTTGAGTCCGTCGAAGGCGCCGCGGTCCGGTTGGATGAAAGCCGGCCCGGGCTCGGTGCGGAAGCCGCCTTCGAAGGTGCCGCCGACGCCGTGGAAGGGATGGTGCGCGTTCCCAGGGTCCTCCGGGAGAACGAGCCGTGACCGGGCTCCGTTGGCAAAGTGCGGAAGAACTCCACCGCGCCGTGTCTGCCGGGGAGCTGTCCTGCACCGAAGCGGCCCGTGCCTGCCTGGATGTGATCGCCGCCGTCAACCCAACCCTCAACGCCCTGATCACCGTTACGCCCGAGACGGCGCTGGAACAGGCCGGGGAACTGGACGCGGCTCGCGCCGGGGGCGGGGCGATGCCGGCTCTGGCGGGGGTACCCGTCGTCGTGAAGGACAACATCTGTACCCGCGGCATCCCCACCACGTGCGGCAGCCGGATCCTTTCTGGATACCGTCCGCCCTACGACGCCACGGTGGTGGAACGGCTCCGGGCGGCCGGCGCGGTGCTGGTCGGGAAGGCGAACCTGGACGAGTTCGCGATGGGATCCTCCAACGAGAATTCGGCCTTCGGCCCGGCCCGTAACCCGTGGGATCTCGAAAGGGTGCCCGGAGGAAGCAGCGGAGGCTCGGCCGCGTCCGTCGCCGCGGGCATGGCGCCGCTGGCGCTGGGATCCGATACGGGCGGTTCCATCCGCCAGCCCGCGTCTTTTTGCGGGGTGGTGGGCCTCAGGCCCACCTACGGCCGCGTCAGCCGGTACGGCCTGACGGCCTTCGCATCGTCCATGGACCAGATCGGGCCGGTGACGCGCACGGTAGAAGACAACGCCCGGCTTTTTTCTGTGATCTCGGGGCACGATCCGCGGGACGCGACCAGCCTGACGGCGGGGCCCGAATCGCCGGCGTTCGAAGAAGGCGTCAGGGGGCTACGCATTGGGATCCCCGCGGAATACTTCGCCGAAGGGACGGATTCGGAAGTGGCGGCGGCGGTGAACAGGTCCGCCTCTCTTCTCGAGGAGGCCGGGGCGAGTCTTGTGGAGGTGGCGCTGCCTCACACGTCTTACGCAGTGGCGACCTACTATATCGTGGCGAACGCCGAGGCGTCCTCGAATCTGGCGCGATACGACGGGATTCGCTACGGGACCCGCGCGGCCGGAAGGGACCTGGCGGAGCAATATGAAAGGACCCGGAGCGAGGGCTTCGGGGCGGAGGTGAAACGCCGGATCCTTGTGGGCACCTACGTCCTGTCCGCCGGGTACCGGGAGGCGTATTATGAAAGCGCCCAACGGTGCCGGACGCTGATTGCACAGGATTTCCAGCGGGCCTTCGAATCCGCCGACGTTCTGCTGGGGCCCGCGGCGCCGGCGCCGGCTTTTCCGCTGGGAAGCCGGACGGACGATCCGCTGGCCATGTACCTGTCCGACGCCTATACCATTCCGGCCAGCCTCGCCGGCCTGCCCGCACTCTCGTTTCCCTGCGGATTTTCGAAGCAGGGGCTGCCCATCGGCGCGCAGTTGACGGGGAAGGCGATGTCGGAAGCGGTCCTGTACCGGACCGCCCGAGTCTGTGAGGAAGGATTGGGATTATTAGACCGGCATCCAAAATGATTCCGAGGAGCCGCCGCATCCTTGCCTGGTTGCTGCTCGCCGCCGCGCTTGCGGCGGGAATCTCCCTGTCCGCCAGGCGCAGGGAAATCTCTGAGCGAACCCACGACGGCCGCCGGGCGGTCATCGAAGGACGCATTTTCCTCCGCGTGCCCATTCCACGGGGCAAGGGGTTGGAATGGGTGGCCAGGAGGTTCACCGGCACCACGCGGAGCCTGTACCGCCTCAAACGATACAATCCCACACGCCGCAGGAGGCGGCTCGTGGAGGCCCGGGTCCCGTTGGACCTGCTGCTTCCATCCTACCGCCTGGAAACTTTGTCCGCACTCTTTCCGAAAGACCGCTGGGTGGTGGACGGCTGGGAACACGTTTGGCAGAAGGGCGAAAAATGGACGGAAGTCGCGCGATGGTTCACGTCCAGCTCCCGAAACGCCTACAATCTCGAAGCGGCCAACCGGGAGGCCGGCCGGCGGCCCCGTCCGGGAACCCGTGTCCTGATCCCGCACGGACTTCTTCTTGACTGCATCCGGGCGCTCCGCCCGCATCCGAGGCGGCGCGAGCCGCGGAGGGAAAAACCGCCTGCACGCGTCAAGCCGATGAAACCCGCCCCCGAGCCCGCCGCCGCTCCCACGGGAGACAACCTGGCGAAGGAGCGGGCGGTCCTGAGCTACGGCAGGGATGACGAGGGCCCCTACGCCATCTATCATCTCAAGGCGGGCGAAGCACTCTATTCCTCGGTCGTCGTCCGGTTCACCGGCAACGTCACGGCCCACGATGTCAACGAGCTTGCCCTCCGGATCGCCAAGCGCTCGGGAATCCAGGATGTCACCGACATCCCCGTCGGCTTCTCCATCAAGATCCCTCTTGATGTTCTCCTGCCTCAGTTCTTGCCAGACAGCGACCCGCGCTACCAGGCGTGGGTGAAAAACCAGGAGCAGGTGGGGAAGTACCGCAACACGTATAAAAGCTCCGCCCTGGCGGGCGTGGTGGTCATTCTCGACCCGGGCCACGGGGGCTTCGACCGGGGCGCCATGGCCAACGGCGTCTGGGAGGACTCCTACGTCTACGACATCGCCTGCCGCATCCACCAGGAACTGGAGCGGCGGACAAAGGCGCGTGTGCTGATCACGAGGCTGGACCCCAAGCTGGGCTACAGGCCGGTGGACAAGTGGCACCTGACGCCCAATATCGATTCGGTGCTCGTGACTCACCCGTGGTTTCATCTCACCTCGCCTGCGGATTTGAAACCGGAGGTAAATCTGCGGTGGTACCTCGCCAACTACTATTTCCACCGCATCACGGAGCAGGGGATCGATCCTCAGCGCGTGGTTTTCACCTCCATCCACGCCGACTCGCTCCACCCCAGCCTGCGCGGAACCATGTTCTACATCCCGGGCAACGAGTACCGGCATACGCGGTGGAAATCGCATGGGAGCTTCTACAGAAAATTCATGGAATACAGGGTTCATCCGACCTACAGACTGACCAAAAAAGAGCTGACCCGGAGCGAGGGCCTTTCGCTCCAGTTCTCGAAGGACCTGGAAGCCAGCTTCCGGAAACACGACCTGCTCCTTCACACCTACGAACCCATCCGGGACCACGTGATCCGGCGCGGGAGATCCTGGGTGCCGGCCGTGCTCCGTAATTCGATCATTCCTTGCAGCATCTTGATCGAGGTCTGCAACATCAACAATCGAAAGGACGCCAGAAAACTGGAAGATCCGGTCCCGGCTCGCCGGGTGGGACCCCCTGAAACAGGCTGTGTGCAAAAGGTTTTTCTGTTTGACCACCGATCCGCGGCCATTGTAAGATTTCATCGTTGGAGGAAATGTGGGGATTCGGTCGCTTGCAAGAATTTGGAAACTCTACATGTCGCGCCACATTGCGCGATTTTCGGGGGCTTTCGCCTTTCTGTTCATTGCCTCGGCCTTTTACGCGGCCGAGGTCTACATGCTCAAGTTCGTTTTCGACGACCTCCTGAATCCCAAGGCGGACATGCACCGCCCGGGGTCGTTCCTGTATTACCTCGAGAAGCTTCACCTGCAGGACGTCCTGAAGCTCGATCCGGAGCATCTCTTCATCTACATTCCCGTTACCCTCGTCCTCATTTTCTTCTTCAAGGGGGTGTTCACCTACTTCGGCAAGTACTGGATGGATTCGGTGGGACTCCACACCATCACCGACCTGCGCGAGGACCTGTACTCCAAAATGCTCCGGCAGGCCCAGGACTTCTTCGCGCAGTACCCGACGGGAACATTGATTTCCAGACTTCTCAACGACATCGAGTTGATGAAGACCGCCGTGAGCGAAAAGCTGACGGAGATCGTGTCGGCCGTCTTCACGCTGGTCGCGTTGATCATCAGCGCCTTCATCCAGGACTGGAAATTGACGATCGTCTCTTTTATTGCCATCCCGCTCGTGGTCTATCCCCTGGTCCGGTTCTCCCGGAAACTCCGCAAGACTTCCCGAAGGAGCCAGGAACAGATGGCGCACCTGGCGGACCGCATGAAGGAATCCCTGACCGGCGTGAAAATCGTGCAGATGTTCCGCATGGAAAAGCAGGAACACGAGCGGTTTACGAGCGCCAACCGGCTTTTGCTCAAGGTCAACCTCAAGGCCACGCGAGTGATTGCGGTGACCACTCCGCTCATGGAACTCATCGGGGCGTTTGCTGTGGCGGGAATCCTCTACTACGGCCACTTTCAGATTGTCAAGGGGGTACTCACCCTTGGTTCGTTCAGTGCGTTTGTGGCCACGCTCTACGCCATGTACGTGCCGGTGAAGAAACTCTCCCAGGCCAACAACATCATCCAGCAGGCGGTCTCCGCGGCCGAGCGTTCGGTGGAGCTTTTGGACTGGGAGACGGCCATCGTGGACTCTCCCGACGCGGTCACGCTGCCGGAATTTTCGCAAGAAATCCGTTTCGACAAGGTCGACTTCAGCTACGAACCGGGGCAAACTGTCCTGGATGAACTCGATCTCAGCATCCAGAAGGGCCAGATCATGGCCATTGTGGGGCCGTCTGGAGCTGGAAAGACCACCCTTGTCAACCTGCTGCCGCGCCTTTTCGACGTGAGGGGCGGGAGCGTGCTCATCGACGGCCATGATATCCGCAAGGTGACGCTCAAGAGCCTGCGGGGCCAGATCGCCATGGTGACGCAGGAGACCGTGCTCTTTAATGATTCGGTGGCCGCCAACATCGCCTACGGCCTTCAGGGCGCGACGGCCGCCCAGATCGAAGACGCGGCGCGCCAGGCGATCGCCCACGATTTCATCCAGGAACTGCCCGGCGGGTACGACACGATCCTGGGCGAGGGAGGGTTCAGCATTTCAGGCGGCCAGCGGCAGCGCATCGCCATCGCCCGGGCCCTGCTCAAAAATCCTCCCATTCTCATTCTGGACGAGGCCACGTCGGCCCTGGATTCTGAAAGCGAATACGCCGTACAGCAGGCCCTCTTCAACCTGCTGAAAGGACGGACGACGCTTGTCATCGCCCACCGGCTCGCCACCGTTCTGAGAGCCCACCGCATCGTGGTGATGGACAAGGGCCGGGTGGTGGAGTCCGGGACCCACCAGGAGCTGGTCGACCAGGGAGGGCTCTACGCACAGCTTTGCGCCATGGAATTCCGGGCGAGCCAGCCACTTGAAAGCCTTTCGGGGCAATGATAAGGTAACTTAGCGGAGGACCACGTGGACGAAAAGGAAAAGGAATCCATCAAAGTGGTGGATCGCCGGCTCTTTACGCCTGACGGCGAACGGCGGCGCGATGTTCCCTCGGAACGAGGGGAATCGGGACCGGATCAAAACAAGCCCGCCGGCGCCGGCTCTTCAGAAGCCGCGGCGCGTGAAAACGCGGGAGACGGGCGGGCCCGGACGGGAGAAGGCGCGAAGCATGAACCGGCCGGTGAACCCGTTGAAGAACGCCCCACAGCCTTTTCCGAGTTTGTGCTTTCCCTGGCTCAGAATGCATTCATCAGCCTCGGCCAGATTCCCAACCCCATCACGCACCGGGCGGAAGCCGATCCCAACGCCGCCGGGGCGATGATCGACCTCATCGAACTGCTGAGGGATAAGACAACGGGGAACTTGACGCCCTATGAAAAGAAAGTGCTTGATGAAACGTTATACCAGTTGAAGCTATTGTTTATAAGGATTCAGCAGCCGAAATCATGAGACAGGGGCCGCGGGTTTTCCGGCAGATTTGTTGTACGCTCTTTTTTGCTGCGGGATTTTTGTGCGCGGCCCCGGCGCTTTGGGCCCAACAGGCGGTTCCGGTCATCCATCTCAATCCGGACCAGGTCCGGCAGCAGATGATCGGAAGCCACGAGGCCCTGGTGGATGTGAACAACCAGACCACCCTGGCCAAGTACATCAAAGCGATCGAGTCCCAGTCCAACCCCGAAGACCAGGAGCAGCTCGTCCAGGAGTTAATGGACTTCTGCCTCCAGCATGGGTTGAATCCTTCCCCCGACGTGGCCGAGGTCTTCCTCTTCATGTCGAGGAGCGCCGCCACGCGGGGTGACCTTGTGAGCGCCCAGCGCTACCTGGGATATGCGCAGACCTTCGATGCGGGACTGCCGCAAGTCCACCTCTCGCTGGCCGAGGGGGCCAAGCGCAGGCACGGCGTGTTTTCAGTGGGGTTCCTGTATGAATCTCTGGCCGCCTGGTTCGACTCCTTTACAGATTACACGGTCCGATGGATTTCCTGGGCCAATCTCGCGCTCTGGCTCCGGTTGACGAGCATGATCCTGCTCGGCGTCCTGGCGCTTCTTCTCTTCCTGAAATACAACGGGCTGCTCCGCCATGACGTCCTGGAATGGCTGGGCGGCGGAGATTCATCCTGGGCGCGCATGGCCGGTTGGATGGTGGTCTTCCTGCCCTCTCTCATCTTTCTCTCATGGTACTGGTGGATCGTCTACTGGTGCGGTGTCTTTTTTCTTTACGCGCGGGGGTCGGAGCGATGGGTGGTGCTTTCGGCGACCGTGCTGTTCGTCCTTTCAGGCGCCTTCGCCGCGCAGGCGCAGCAGAATATCTATCTATCCGAGGCCCATCCCCAGGTGTCCAATATCCGGTGCTACGCCAACCGGATCGATGTCGGAACGGACGCCTACCTCAGCGCCCTGGCTTCAGAGAAGGGGCCCAACAAAGCCACCTATCAGTACATTCTCGCTAACCGATACCTGCTCCATGGCAGTTTTCTCAAGGCGGAAACGCTTTATAAAAGGCTCCTTCAGGAAAAGAGGGACGTGGCGGGGGCGGCTAACAACCTGGGATGCCTCTATTATTTCGAGAGCCGTTTCCAGGAGGCCATTCAGCAGTTCTCTTACGCCGTCAAGGCCGAGCCCGGGATGGCCGTCGCCTTTTTTAACCGGTCTCTGGCGCGGAACAAGCTTTTCGACTTTACGGGCGCCAAGGCGGATCAGGACAGGAGCCGTTCACTGGACGCCTCGCTTTTCGCCCGGCTGAACCGCCTTCAGAATGAAGACTGGGTCCCCCTTCCCGTGTACCCTCCACTGTCGCAGACCCGGCGGATTACATTGAACCACGCCATTAGGGTCGGCCAGAGCATGAGCGGCCCGCTGCGGTTGTTCCGTTCGCCCGTGGATCTGCTGTTGCGCCCGGCATTTTCGCTGCCGGCCGCGGTGATGGTGCTTCTCTTCTTGCTGATTTCGCTGATTTGGGACCGGTCGCATTTCTCGCGCTCCTGTCTGAAGTGCGGACGGCCTTTCTGCAGCCGCTGCAAAACGTCGCTTGAATTCGAGTCTTTCTGTGCGCAGTGTGTGCACATGTTCATCAAGCAGGACGGGGTCTCACCCGAGGCGCGCCTGAGAAAAACCTACGAAGTCCAGAGCCACAACCGGTTCCTGATGATCTTCCGGTCGATCCTCTCCCTGATCGCTCCCGGAGCGGGGCACTTCTGGGAAGGACGCCCTATTTCCGCCTTTTTCATTCTGTTTCTCTGGTGCGGCTTGCTCGCGGGATTCCTGGTCCGCCGCATGAGTTACGGCTTCCCCTTCAACGTGCCCGAGGATCCTCTCCGCTCCGCTTATTTTCTCGTGGCCGCGGTGCTTTTGACCGTGATCTGGCTTTCTTTCGGCCTGACCCGCGCGTTGAGCCGGAAAGCACCGCCATGGGGCGATCTGAGGCCTAGGAGGTAGCATGGCGCTCGCGGGAACGCTCAAAGATTTCAGCCTTGCGGATATCTTTCAGCTGATTTCCCTCCAGCGGAAGACAGGCTACCTCACGCTGCGAAGCGAATCGGACGTGGTGACCGTGACCTTCCTGGAAGGAAGCGTCGTGGGCGCGGAATCGCTGCACAAACGGCTCGAGGACCGGCTCGGCCACGTGCTGGTCAAATCCGGACGCATCACGCGCGAAGAACTCGGCAAGGCCCTGGAAATTCAGAAGCAAACCCTTCAGCGGTTGGGCTACATTCTTGTATCTGAAGGATTCATCGATCAGGAAAGCCTCAAGTCGGCCCTTTCCGTCCAGATGCAGCAAACCGTCTACCGGCTTTTCCGGTGGAAGGACGGGGAATACAATTTTGAAACGCACGACTCGGTGGAGTTCGACCGTGAAAATGTAACACCGGTGGCCGCCGAGAGCGTCCTGATGGAAGGGATCAGGATGCTGGACGAGTGGCCTCTCATCGAGAAGAAGCTTCCGCACTTCGACGTCGTTCTCGAAAAGGTCCCCCTGCCGCACCCCCCCGTTCTGGAAACGCGGCAGGATCTCGGCGGGCTTGAAGACGTGCTCTCGGGCGGCGGCGAGAAGGAAAAAAAGGACGAAGACACCGGCGGCCGGGTACGGCTCTCCCAGGAGGAGATGTCCGTCTATCAGCACATCAACGGCCTCTTTACCGTGCAGGAGATCATCGACCGTTCGGGCATGAGTGAGTTTGACACCTGCAAGGCCCTCTTCGAACTGATCAACCGGCAGCTCGTGCGTTCCATGATGCCAAGCATGGAGGAATCTTCCACACCTGTCCGCACGCTGTTTTCGCCCAGCGGGCTGCTGTCAAAGCTGACTTTTCCGCTCTTCTGGGCCTGGCTCCTCATCTCCGTGCTGCTCATCCCTTTCCATCCGCTGGATCACTTTCCCGGTCCGAACACTCCCGCCACGAGAGACCGGTCCGTCATTCAAACCCGCATTCTCCTGCACCGTGTGGTGCGCGCCATCGAGATTTTCCGTGTGCGTTACGGTAGACTGCCCGATTCTCTCGACGAACTCGCCCGCCTGGGCGTGCTGCCGCTGTCCGGAATTTACGACGCCAACGGGCACCAGCTTATCTACCAGAAAACGGACAACGGCTATACTCTCGGGGCCCACGACGTCCACGGCGAGGTTCCGGAAGACCTTATGGTCTATTCAAGCCAGTCGGGGGATTAGTCCGCAGTCCCCACCGGCAATCGGCTGCACCGGCGAATAGTCCCGCGTCTGCTGTGTCATGCTCACTCGGCCATCCTCGACGTAGCGCAAACTACGTCTGCGTCGGCCTCGATCGCCTTCCTTGCATTCACGGGACTCTCCGCCGCTTCGCTACGATTCCCGGTGAGAACTGCGGACTAAGGCCGCACAGCGGCCCGTGAATTGTGAATCGTGAAGGGTGAATAGTAGACGCGGGAGTACCGTTGCGCGCATAGATTTGAATAGCCTGCCGTTGAGGGATTCGGCCTTTGGCGAGCAAAGGCCGCTACACGGCAGTGCCCGCGATACGCGCTGTTAATCGTGAATCGTGAAACGTGAGTCGTCAGCGTTGAAATCTCGATGCGGGCAGGAATTAGAACAGTAGGTCCTTGCGGAAATTGTCCCGCGAGGGCAGGCCAGAAGCCTAATCGGCCAATCACCCAGTCACCTGGTCACCGAATCACTCAGCTGCTGCGCACCAGCCCCTCCCGTCCTCATGTCCTCGCTGTGAATAGGCCGCTGCGCGGCCAGCGAGGAAGTTAGGAGCTAGGAGGTTAGGAAGTGTTCGCGGGTAATACGTTGCAAGCAAAGATTCGAATAGCGTGCCGCTGCGGGACGGCCTTTGCAAGCAAAGGCCGCTACACGGCGCGGAGCGCCGTGCTGCTTCCTCCCGTCCTCCTATCCTCCCTGTGGAATTGGCCGCCACTCCATCGGCAGACGTTCAGCGACGGGCCGAAGGCCCGGGCCTGCACCGCCGCTTGACTCGGGGCGTCCGGGCGGGGGAGGATGAAGCTGATCGTACAAGGGAGGCGAATATGAAGGTATTGCGGGGGGGCTTGCGGGCGATTGTTCTGGCGGGGCTGTTTCTGGCGGCGAGTTCGTGCGCGGAAATTCAGGGCCAGCTCAATGATGTGCTTTCCCAGGGCGGAGGGAACGGGCTTGACGAGCAGACAGTGGTGGAGGGATTGAAACAAGCGCTCGAAGTCGGGACGAAAAGGACGGTGCTTCAGACCTCGAAAGTGGACGGCTTTCTCGGCAACGCGCTGATCCGGATCGCCCTGCCCAAAAAGTACGAAAAAATGGCGGACACCATGAGAAAGCTGGGCTTCGGCAAGCAGGTGGACGAACTGGAAGTCGCCATGAACCGGGCCGCCGAGAAGGCGGCGGGAGAGGCCCGGCCCGTCTTCGTCAACGCGATCAAGCAGATGACGCTGCCCGACGCCTTCAAGATCCTGAGGGGAGACGACACGGCCGCCACGGAGTACTTCCGCGCTCACACGACAGATACGCTGCGCGAAAAATTCCGACCCATCGTCAAGACGAGCATGGAGAAGGTGGGGCTTTACAACGCCTACAACAAGGTTGCCGACCGCTACAACCAGTTGCCTTTCGTCACCAAGCCGGCCGTCAATCTCGACAACTACGTCACGAACCGCACGCTCTCCGGCCTCTTCACCGTCCTTGGCCAGCAGGAAAAGCGCATCCGCGAGAATCCGGCCGCCCGCACCACCGAACTCCTGAAGAAGGTCTTCGGAAAATCGAATTGATCTTCAGGCCGGACTCTTTTTCAACAGATCCACAATAAAGGCGGCGCAGGCGCCCAGGCATCCGGCTATGTGCGCCGACGGCAGCACTGGAAAAGGTTGGGCTCCCGCCCTCGCAAAGATGGCGTGGTGGAGTCCGGCTTCCACGGCGATTTTAGCCGCCACCAAGACAAGCACGGCGGTCCAGGCCGCGCTTTCCCACCCGCCGCGCTTCGCGCGATGAAGGGCCAAGTAGACCACCGCCCCGGTCGACAGGCCCGACAGACCGCCGTATACCAGCAGGTGCGGCTTGAAGGCCAGGTAATACAGCCCGGGTAGAAAGGCCGCAACGGTGCAGGCAAGCCAGAAACGACGGTAGCCAAGCCATTCGACGGCCGTGCCCGCTCCTGCGAAGACCAGCGCGTCCCAGAAAAGATGGCTTGAGGAAAAGTGGACCAGGGGAGCGGTGAACAGCCGCCACCACTCACCCCGCAGAATCTCGGTCCGGTTGTAAACGAGCCATGCGCTCAGCCCCGGCACGGCGTAGACCACAAGCGCGGCCAGCGTAACCGACAGAGTGACGAACGGGAATCTCTTCTTCACGTTCTCCGGCCGAGCCACAATCCCAGACCGCCCAACACAAGCAGCAGGATCGAGACCACCGGGCCCAGAGCGCCGCCGCCGTACCCTTCCTTGTGGGTGATCACGTATTCCTTCGGCTGTTCCTTCACCTTCTTTTTGAAGGCATCCAGGGAAGTCTGGAGATTCTTGACCAACGCCGCGGACGCCTCCCGGAAGCCGGCCTCGGAATCGACGCGAAGCTGCTTGTCCAGATTCACCGGGGTCGCCTTGCCTTTGATCTCGCTCGTTCCCGGGGCCCGGAATAGGAGCTTGCGGCTCGGAATATCGAAAACGGCGGCGTCCATGAGCGTGTCGGTATCGTTCTTCTCGCCCCTGACGATCCAGGCTCCCACGATGGTCCAGTAGGCCAGCGAGGAAACCCCCTCATTTGTGTACTGGGCCGTGGGAATCACCTGGATGTCGTGCACAAAAGGTATCTTCTTGAATTCCTTGGAAATGCGGTCCATCAGGTCCATTTTGGCTTTTTCATTAAATTGCAGATCCCGGGTGTTTGCCGGTACGAAAGCGAGGCCTACGCTCAAGGGAAGATCCAGGTGGGGGATCGAGGGCTTCACCTTCTGTCGCTTGCCCGGATAGAGGTAATCCACCAGGCTGCTCGAATGCTGCACCTTGTTATTGCCGAATAGACCGGCGCAGCCGGCAAACGCAAACAGGACTGCTCCCAGCGCAACCGACGAAAAAAGAAGTCGCCATGGTCTCGTCACTTGCCCCCTCGATCTTTTTGTTCGTGCCGCACCGGCCGGAAACGTCAGCCATGGTCAAGGTAGACAAACGCCGCCGGCCTGGGCGCACGTCAAGAGTGTGTATGATCAGGAGAAAAGTATGACCCCAGGCCCGGCCCATGTCAACGCCGGGCGAGCCGGCGCCGTCTCAGAGCGGACACAAAAATACCCGCCTTTCATGAACGAAAGGCGGGTGTGGTCTCGGATAGAAAAGGCGTTTATGTCGCGTCTCTGATATTTTCTATTTTCAGGCTCCGAACCCCGTCGGTCCACGTCTCCATGGTCGGGACGTTTTGCAGAGCACCGAGTATGGATGTCTTTCTCATCGTGTCGCCGAGGATCTGGTAGCAGTCGTAGGTCATGAACGGGGACGGGAGCCGGCTGACGACCTTCAGGATCTGCATGGGCCTCGGTCCCATGTCGGTCACCTGTGAATAATCGAACACCACGGAGTTCGCGTCTTTGAATTCGCCCTCTCGAACCCGTAGAATCTTGTAGTGGCTGCCCTCCCTATCCAGGTAAACCGTTTGGACCTGTCCCAGTGAAATTGTGAATGCCCCCGCTTCGACGGGCGCTTGTGCCTGACTGTGAGCGCTTGCCGGCTTTTTCGCAGTTCCCGCCGCGCAGCCGAAGAGCGCCGGAATGACAAGAAGTAAAACAAGGCAGGATACGAGTCTTTTCATGAATCCCTCCCTCAATGGGTCAGAACGCCTTTTCGTTTATGCTCATCACTCAGTGGCGAAGGGGGGACTTGCGCCCGTCCGGCCTGCTAGTGTCTCAATATAGCCTGCGCCACCTCGGCGAGCTTCATTTCCCCGACGAGTGCAAACATTCCGATCAGAGCCCCGCCGTCCCTGCCAGGCGATCAAGGGAGTTCCCTCTCGGTCCGGCGGTGGAGGACGGCCAGCGGAAGGGCGAAGAGCGCGGCCAGAACGGTGTTGAGAAGGGCGTTCTGCCAGAACCCGGTCCACAGGGAAAAGAGGGTGTCGGGGAGATACCATGCGGCCAGCGAGAGGGCGATGATGTTCCAGGCTTTTCTCCTCTCGCGACGAAAAACTCCCGAAAGGATGAGAAAGATCGCAAGGCCCCAGGCGAACATGACTGCGCCGAGTACGCCGTGGGCCAGCGTGATGTAGCGGACCGCCTCGGGGTCGAGTCCGTCGATCCTTCCCGAAGCCGAATAGAGCAGCACGCTGAAAAGGTTGCGTGTGAGTTCCGGCGCCAGCATCATGAGGGATCCGAACACCATGACCGCCGCAGACATGACCATTAGCCAGCCGTGCCAGAATTTGGTGCGGTTCTGCAAAGCCCCCTCCTTCCTCTGAGCCGGCCCTTGCCGCTGAATCTTCAACACTCCCTCCTTTTCCATCTGAAGCCACATTCCGCCCGAAGACTTTCACCCGGCCGGCGGCGGTTGCTTATTCCGGGCGGACGTCTTTGAATTCGTCCCTGGACGGCAGGCGCTTCGCATAGCCGTTGATCAGGAGAATCGCGGGAATGATTGCCAGCAGCGGGATCACGAAGTAAACCGGCGCCCACGGGCTGGTGGGAGGCGGTGCGAACCGGCGGCCCACCGCGCCGAAGGCGAACAGGAAAAGGCCGAAGGCGAAAAACCACTTACCGCCATATGCGTTGATGTCATACCAGAGCGCTTCCGACAGGAAGGCCCTCTGCACGCGAATGCCGTACCAGCGGGTCATGGGAATCTTGCGCAGCACCAGCGGAATCGATACCAGCAATGCCGCCAGTCCCATCCCCATGTGCACGTCAGGAAGAGGGACGATCACGGGTGGCTCTCCTTTCTTTTTGCGCGCAGCGCCTCGTAGGAAGCGTCGCGATTTCTTCGCCGCGCCAGTTCGCTCGAATAGTACCGGCCGAGGTCTCCGGCATGCTCTGCCGCCCATTCCATCAGGCGGGTCCTTCCGGCCGGCGGCGAAGGCGTATAAAGCCTGTTCTCCCTGAGACCGCGGATCTCCTCACGAGTGACCACCACGTCACGGACCGCCCAACCGATCAGCTTCGAGAGAAGAAGACCGATGGACGGCGGCATGGAAAGAATGGGACGGCGGCGGCCGATCGCCGCGCCGATGCCCTTCACGAGTTCCCGGTAGGTAAACGTGTCGGGACCGATGGCATCCTGCGTAAAACCCTCGGCGGATTCTCCGGCTTCCACCGCCAGCTTCGCGAGATCGTCCACGTAGATAGGCTGCAGTTTGTAGCGGCCGTCCCCGAAGACGCCGAAGACGGGAAAGCGCCGGAGCATCCACGCGATGTTGTTGATGAGAATATCTTCGCGACCGAAGAGCACGGCGGGCCGCAAAATGGCATAAGAAAGTCCGGATTGGCGCAATGCCGCTTCCAGTTCCGCCTTGCCGCGAAAATACGGGAGATCGGAATCCAGCGAGGGGTTGGTGATGCTGATGTGAACGACCCGCTTCACACCCGCCTTTTGCGCGGCAGCGAACAGCTTCAGGGTATTTTCCACGGCTGCCGAATGGGTGAAGTCGCGGTGGTCGAACCGGACCCAGTAGGTATTGTACAAAACGGCCGCGCCCTCCAGTGACTCGACGAGCGCGGCCTCATTCTCAAAATGGTAGGGGAAAGTCTCGACCTTCCCCTCGAAAGCGTTCGGCCGGTTGGGGGAATGGGTCAGCGTACGCACCCTGACATTCCGGTCCAGCAGCCGCCGGGCGATGTACCGGCCCGAATAGCCGAAAGCGCCCGTGACGACGTGAAGAGGATTATCGGGCATGAAACCTCCTGTCCTCCAGGGCTCTGAACACGCCTGGGCTGCTTTGGATCAGGCCGGTGCTTCCAACCCCTTGCTCTCTCCGAACACCTGCCGGTAGGCCGAAAAAAGGGCGGCGATCAGGACAGGCCCTACGAAGAAGACGCCCACATAACAGAAAAGCATGCCGGCGAAGCCGAGGAGCAGATTCAGCAGGATGAGAACGATCATCCCCCCGAGATTGTGCCAGGCGCCGCGAAAGCTCATCTTGACGGCCGGCCAGGCCTTGAGTCCGCGATCCACGATGAGGGGGTAGGCGAAGACGAAGAAGAGCCCGATGATGGAGGAGAACAGGATCAAAACCGCCACCATGAGGAATTCGCCTCCGATCATTGACGCGAAGAGGGGGCCCGGCGAGTTCCTCGAAGCGACGGCGTGTGCCGCCAACGAAAGATAGACGATGAAAGCGATGAAAAGCGGAATGACGAGGATCAGCATGGGGACGATCATCATCAGCGTCGCCAGAAGGCTTTCCACAAAATAGGAAAACCCCTTGAAAAGCAGGTCGAAGGAGACCGCTTTCCCATCCGCCTTGGTGAACAGGCAGAAATAAATGCCGCACATCATGGGCCCCATGAGAATCCCCAGCGGGACGGCGCTACCGATGAACATGCCGACCAAGTTGATGAGCAGGAAGAGCCAGTACTGGTCCTTGATGAGCAGCCAGCCCCGGCTGTAACATTCGAGAGGTTTGACGGCGTGTGTGCGGAACGGGACGGTTTCGTTCTCCAAGGTGGCCTCCTGGATGATTCAGTACATGACGTCGCGCTATTTCTTGATCATACCACCTTCTTCCGGTCTACCACTTGCCGCCCCGTGATCCTCGAACCACTTCTCAAGCTTCTCCATCTTTCTCCGATGCCGCTTAAGCCAGTTTTTGCTCCCGCGGACATGGGCGAGGTCCATCTGCTTATACAGAAATGCCTCGAAGAGATGGGCGCCTTTTAATTCGAGGAGAGGCGACAGTGCCTGCTTCCAGAGGAAAGTGCTTCTGAGCTTTGAATTCTTGGATTCAGATGCGACCAAAAGGGCGTGGCGGATCACGTTGTCGATGGAGTTTGCCATGGACCGGCTTCCCCCATTGCCGAACAAGCCCGTCATGGCCATGTCCACTCCCATGCAAGAGAAGTCGCCTTCACGGTCGTCCTTGTTGGAGGGGAAAGATATAGCGATGCCACCCCCATTGGCCCTAGGCAGGGATGAGACCATCTCTGAAAGGAATCGTACGCGGGCCGCCTGCGAGCGATCAGAGTACGGTTCAAGCATCAAGTAGCGAAGGTCCATGAACATGCCGGACAGCAAGTATCCGTTTTTCTGGTACAGCAGGGCCAGGTTGTAAACAGCCGATGCATTACCGGGATTCAAGGAGAGAACCTGTTTGTACTCACGAACGGCTTCCTTGTCTTTACCGGCTTTGTACTCCAAATCGGCCAGGTTGAAATGCAGCTTCTCGCTGCGAGGAAATTCCTTCAACCCGGTCTGAAAGAATTGAAGCGCAGTCTTGTAATTCCACTGTTTGACGCTGCATAAACCGCCTAGATTATAGAAATCAGCCTGTCGTGATGAATGAAGCCGCAACCCCGCAGCCACCTCCAGCAGGCATTTTGAAGACTCACCTTCCGCCAGAAAGGCCCTCCCGCGCTGGTAGAGCGCCTCTGCAAAGCCCGGGTCGATCCCAAGCGCGGCGTCGAATTTCTGAACAGCCTCTCCGTAATGCCCCTGGTTATAAAGCTGAACCCCCTCGCGGGTCAGGCCCTTCGGGTCCCGGGACGTTTCTTGACCGGCCGCGCGGAACACGGGCGCACACAGCAGCGCTGCGAAAAGTACGACGGTAAGACGTTTCATGAAATCTCCCGTTACAATCCGGGCGGGCGACCCTCGGCGACCGCAGTCCGGCGGCGCCGGGCGACGGGGAATTTGGGGCGCGAATGTCCAGATGAAGATGAAAAATCTGCGTTTCCCTTAGCGGGAACGGGCCGGGTTCGTTCTCCAAGGCGGCCCTTGAACGAATGATATCACTCCGCGGGCAGAACGATGGGCGTCGCCGCTCCCTTATCATGTCTGGCCAGCCACTCCGCCAGCGACTGTTGTTCTTTCGTGTGTTCTTCCAGCCAGCTTTGGACCCCGTCAATCCGGCGGAGCGAAAGCTCCCGGTAGAGAAACGCTTCGAGTACGTGGTCGCGCTGCATGTTGATAAGCGGGGCAAGCGCTTCCTTCCAGACGAAGGTCTGATTCAGAGGCGGCTTATCATGCTCACCGGTAATCTCCAAGGTCGTTTTCAACATGTTCACGATAGAATCGGCAATGGATTGTTTTTCTTCATGCGGCACTGCCCCCGAGATGGACAAGGCGAGCCTCAGCGAGCCGAAATCTCCTTCGTCCACCGGATTATCCGTGGAAAAATAGATGTTGATGTTCTTGCCCTTCTGCTTTGGATAGTACTTGCCGACAATAGAGAGCATGTGGTTGACGGCGGCTGAAGACCTTTCGGTATCCGGCTCCGCCATCAGGAACCTCAAATACATGAAGAGGGCCGGCATGTCGTAGCTCTTCTGCTGGAAAATGAGGGCAAGGCTGTAAATGGCGCTCGCCCGCGCCGGATTGATCCGCAGGACCTCTTTGTATTGGCTCCGCGCTTCCTGGAACTTGCCGGCCCTGGACAGGGAGACGGCGAGATTGAAATGGAGCTGTTCGTCGCCGGGATATTCTTTCAACCCGCGATTAAAGGTCTCAACTGCCTTTTCATAAATGCCTTGCTGAGAATAGCAGAGCCCTTCAAGCAAAAAGAAAGACGCGCGTTGGGACGCCGATGCCTTTTGTCCGGCGCGCGCATCTTCCATGCACTTGTCATAATTTTTCAAAACGAGGTAGGTCATGCCCCGCTCGTACAACACGGCGGTAAGCCCCGGGTCGATCTCGAGCGCCCGGTTGTATTTCTGAATCGCCTCCTCATAACGGCCCTGGTCGTACAGGCGGACTCCTTCTTCGGCGACGGCCTTTGCGGCCTGGGCCGGCTCCTGCGCCGCCATCCGGGACACCGGCGCCCAAAGCAATACAGCCAAAACGACAACAGCAAGCCTTTTCATACACCCCCCTTTTCAACGGCGCCGGCCATCCCTTGCCGGCGGGAATGCAGTCATTACCGGATAGGCACTTTCCTAGCTGGACAGGGCGGAGGAAGCCAGTGTTCCGCTTCGCCGCCCAGTTCCACCCTGAATTGACGGTCCAGCCAGGAGCAGAAGCCTTTCTCAGCTCAACCAGCCCGGTGCAAGACGACGAAACGGCCTGCACCGCCGCCGCCGTCATCATTGTGGCCGTGGGCTGCATGTAACGGGTCGGAATACAGTTGACACTGCCGTCGAAGTTCACCGGAAAGCCTCCGTTCAGGAAAACGGCTTCCCGATCGACGAGTTGGAACCGGATATCGCTGTGAACGTCGGTTGAGTCGAGTCCGCGGCGATCAACGGCGATGTCGTCCAGGTCGCTGGAATCGGCCAAC
>JARRNO010000086.1:0-8495 GCA_037384885.1 Acidobacteriota bacterium | reverse complement strand
GCGCTGGTCTCCGGCCACCGCATTCTTCACCCCAAGCATCGCCCATGGCGGGAGAGGGGGCAAAACTGGAGGCAGTCGAGTCGAACACGCGAAAGCGGAAGCCGGGACGTCCACGAAACGACTGTATTTGGGTTAAACTGGAGGCGTGGACCGTGACGATTTAGCGGAGAAGAGCGCGCTTCGCTGCCCATGTCCCTCTGCCAGCCCCCGGCTGAGGAAGGAGACTGCCGTTTCATGAGAACGCCGTCGTTCGTTTCCCGGGTCCTGACCGGCAGCACCGACAGCCTCCTGCTGCAGATGGCCAGGTATGTGATCGTCGGAGGCGCCGCCTTCGTTCTCGATTTCTCCACACTCTTCCTCCTGACACATTATTTGGGAATTTACTATCTCGTTTCGGCGGCGATCAGCTTCCTGCTGGGCCTGGTGCTGAACTATCTGCTGAGCATCACCTGGGTTTTCAGCCGGAGAAACATGAAGGACCAGAGGGCCGAGTTCGTGGTATTCGCTCTCATCGGAGTCGCCGGACTCGGGCTGAACGAGCTTGTGTTGTGGCTCTTTACCGGGTTGATCGGCTTCAATTATCTCGTCTCCAAGTGTCTTTCGGGCGTCATCGTTTTAATGTGGAATTTTTCGGCCAGAAAGCTGAGCCTCTTCCGTTAGGGAGCGAGTGGGCATGTCTACCCCGAAAAAGGCTGTCATCATAGGCGCGGGACCAGCGGGGTTGACGGCTGCCTATGAGCTTCTCGATAAAACGGATGTGGTGCCTGTTGTTCTGGAGGCGAGGGAACGCACCGGTGGACTCTCAACCACCATCAACTACAAGGGGAACAGAATTGACATCGGCGGGCACCGGTTCTTTTCAAAATCAGACCGGGTCATGGACTGGTGGCTCCGAATCCTGCCTGTTCAGGGAGCGCCGGCCCGGGACGATCTGTTGCTCGGGCGCGAGTTGAACCTCGACCGTGCGGGGGGCAGACGTGTTCCGGCAGACGACGAGGAGAAAGCCGCCCATGCGCCTGATCCCGAAAAATGCGACGAGGTGATGCTGATCCGCAAACGCCTTTCCAGGATTTTCTTCCTCAGAAAATTCTTTCCCTATCCCATTTCCCTGAATCTCAGTACGATCTTTAATTTGGGGGTCCTGCGCACCACGAAGATTGGACTGAGCTATCTCAAAGCTTTCCTTTTTCCCATCCGGCGGGAAGAATCGCTTGAGGATTTTTTCATCAACCGCTTCGGCCGGGAACTCTACAAGACTTTCTTCGAAGATTACACTGAAAAGGTGTGGGGAGTGCCTTGCCGGATGATCAAGCCCGAGTGGGGCGCCCAGCGCATCAAAGGGCTGTCCGTCTCCAGGGCTTTGCTCCACGCACTCAAGCGAATGGTCCGCCGGGAGTCCACCTTGGACCAGAAGGGGACCGAAACCAGCCTGATCGAGCAGTTTCTCTATCCGAAATACGGCCCCGGCCAGATGTGGGAAGCCGTGGCGGCGCTGGTGAAAGAAAAGGGAGGAGACATCCGCCTGGGGATGGAGGTTGTCGAAATCGAGCTCCAAGCTGAACTCATCCGTGCCGTCATCGCCAGGAACACGGCAACGGGCGAACTGGAGCGATTCGAGGGAGACTACGTGTTTTCCTCTATGCCGGTGAAGGATTTGGTGAGTTCATTCGGCGCCGGGGTTCCCTCCGATGTAAAAGAAGTCGCGGAAGGATTGGTATACAGGGATTTCGTCACGGTCGGGGTGCTGCTCCGGCAGCTCGCAATCAAAAACAGGACGGGCATTCCCACGCTGCACGATCTCGTGCCGGACAACTGGATTTATATCCAGGAGAGCGACGTCAAAATCGGCCGTCTTCAAATCTTCAACAACTGGAGCCCCTACATGGTGAGCGACCCGGAGACGGTCTGGATCGGTGTGGAGTATTTTTGTCAGGAGGGAGATGAATTCTGGCGCCGGACCGACTCCGCGCTTTCGGACTTGGCGGTTGAGGAGCTGGCGCGTATCGGTTTCATCGAGCCGGACGACGTTCTCGACACGGTGGTCATCCGCATGCCCAAAGCCTACCCGGCCTATTTCGGCACCTATGACCGCTTTCAGGAAATACGAGCGTTCCTGGACCGCTGCAAGAATCTGTTCCCCATCGGCCGGAACGGACAGCACCGCTATAATAATCAGGACCATTCCATGCTGGCGGCCATGGCTGCCGTTCAAAATATCCTGTCGGGGGAGGAGTCCAAAGAAAACCTCTGGTCCGTCAATGCGGAGCAGGATTACCACGAGGAGCGAAACAGCAGATGAAGGACCGCGAAGAAGGCCGTTTGAGTACGGGAGAACGCACCCGGCGGCCGGCGAGGCCCGAAGCGGGGGAACTGGAGGGCGGCCTGGATGGAAAAAGCGTCCGTTGGCCTGGACGCCTGGCAGTCTACGCCGGGCTTGCCGTGTGTGCGGGACTGGCCGTGCTGGCCCGCGGCTACGGTTTCGGAATCGTGGATCAATGGCTTTACCTTCCCTTCATTTATCACTGGAACCATCCCGCCCTCTTCGCCCACGACTACCTGCTCCAATTGAGTTTTGCCCGAGAAGGCGCTACATGGACGCTTCTGGCCCTCCTCGCCCGCTTGATCCCCATCCGCGCGCTCTTTCTCGTGCTGTATCTGCTGATCAGCTACGGTGTCCTCTACTGGGTGTACAAGCTGGCCGAGGGGTGGTGGAAAAGCACGGGAGCCGCATGGACGGCCGTTCTGCTCTGGATCCCCGCATACACGGTTCCCGGGGTTGCCAACACGACATTCGACGCCTATCTGTCGACCCGGATCGTGGGGACGTTCTTTGGTCTGGCTGCTCTGTACTGGTACTTGAAAAGGAAAAACGCCGCTTCCGGCGCCGCGCTCTTCTGTGGGGGCCTGTTTCACATCATCAGCATCCTGCCCCTGGCGGCGGGCCTGGGATTCTGCAGCCTGGTCAGCAAACGCTGGAAGGCGCTGTCAACCACCGTCTCATTCTTTGCCGCCGCGGTCATGGGCGACCTTGCCATCGGCCTTTACTTCGGGCTTCATCAAAATCTGTTTCAACGGTACGACCCGTTCTGGTTCCGAATCGTATCGAGCATCGACCGGGAAGCGATCCCGCTGCACTGGCCGGTGCAGGCGTGGATGCAACTCGGCTTTTACCTTGCCGCTGGGGCCGGGTTTCTCCTCTGGCGCAGAAAGCGCGGCGCCCTGGAGGCATGGACAAGGGATTCGGCGCTTGTGGGGGGCGGGATCACACTCCTGGCCGCACTGGCGCTTCTGGGAACCGCTTTCAAGTGGACCTTCGCCGTTCAAATCTGCGCCTTTCGAGGCGTTCTTTTCATCATGTGCCTGCTCGCGGCGGCGGTTGCGGGGCCGATTTCAAAAGCGGTTGAGAAAAACGGCTGGTGGGGTGCGGCGCTTGCCGGCTGGGCGGCTGGGTGCTGGATGATGGGAACCTGGAAGGTCCAATGGCTGGCCGCGGCAGCCCTCCTCGCCGCCGCGGCTGTTGCGGGTCTCCAGCAGGGAGAAGGCCTTCGCGGGTTTAGCCTGTTGAGGGGGGTCTACCGCCGTTACAGGAGGGTTCTGGCGGTTCTGCTCGTTGCTGTGTTCGTACTCATGGCGGCGGATCTTTTTGTCTTTTACAAGACCGACATTTCCCTGCCCCGGTTCCTGCCCGGCCGACAAGAACTTCTCCTCCCGCTTCTCATGGCGGCGGGCTCGGCGGCCGTATCCCTCCTGGCCGTCAAGAAACTGCGGTCCCGCCTGGCGGCGGCGGCCATGGCGGCGGCTTTCGGCGCCATGGTGTTTCTGGAACCGAGTGCGTGGCTTCTGGGGCGCCTAGTTGCCGTTCCCGCATTCAGGAGTGCTTACATGCGCGCGCGGCCGGCGGCTGTCCTCAACAGCGAGCTCAGAAGGCGCAACGAGCGGAAGATGGCGGACCTGATGCGCGAAATCCGCCAGAAGGTCCCCAAGGACGCCACGGTGATTGTTCCGCCGGAATGGGGTGATTTCAGGCTGATGGCCTTTCGCAGCTCTTTTCTGACCTTTAAGGATGGGGCCCCGGTGCTCTATTACAGGCCTTACGCCATGGAATGGTACCGGCGCGCCAGGGCCGTCGGCGCCCTCTCGAGAGAAGGGGGTTCCGGAAGGATCGTCCTCAGACCGGGCTTGAATCTTGATGTGAATCAGATCCGGTCGCTCGCTGTCCGTTACAAAAGGATTCACCTGGACTACCTTTTCACGAAAAGGGATCTTCCCTTTCCCGTGATCGCATCGGGTGCCCATTACCGCCTTTATGACATCCGGACCGAGTCCGGGACAAAGCCTGGAGACATCTCATGAGAATGCCGAAGGGCAAGGGCGCGCTCCAATCGCTGCCGACTGTTCTCGCGCTGGCGGTGATGTGCGGGACTTGGCTGATTTACTTCTCGCCGGTGCTCCTCAGGGGCGAGAGCTACATGGGCTTCCAGATTTTTCCCGATGCGCGCGTCACAGGATTGGCTCCGGAGAATGTACGCCGTTCGGTCTTCTACGCCTTTCCCAATCAGGACCCCTCCATATTTCTGATCCATTATCCTTATTACCGGTTTATTGCGGGGGCTTACCACCAGGGGGTTCTTCCCCTCTGGAATCCGAACCTGGCGTGCGGATATCCAAGCGTGGCCGATCCCCAGTACAAGCTGTTCAATCCCTTCATGCTCGGCTTCTATTTGAATCCATCGCCGAACCGGTTCTGGCTGGGGATCGGGTTGGAGGCGCTCTTCGGCATGCTGGGCTTCTATTTCTTCCTGCGTAAAATCGGTCTCGGTCCGCTGTTGTCGGCGTGTTGGGCGTCTTTCGCCGTGTTCAACCCCTGGACCCAACAGATGATGCTCTTGTCCAGCGTCTGGGCCGACTGGCTTTTGGGCTGGGCGCTTCTTGGAGCCTGGTACGCCGCGCGGGGCCCGTCGCGCCTTGCGCTTATCCCGGCGGCCTTCACCGCGCTTTTCTTGTACTGCGGACACCCGGAAGAGGCGCTGATGCTTTCGGGCGTGGTCTTTCTGGCTTACTGGGGCCTTTTGGCTCACAACCGGAGAGACCGAAGAACAACCGTGGCCTCCCTGGCTTCTTACGTCATAGGCGTCGCCGGCCTGACCGCCGTGGTCGTCCTACCTTTTGTGGCCGACTACCATCTCATGGCGACCTACAAGACACACTGGGCGGGTGTGGGGGGGTATCTCCTTCGAGATCTGTTCGATCCAAGAAAAATGATCTGGGTTCCTCCGCTGGTCTGGGCTCTGGCTCTTCTCGGGCTTTTTACGGGCCGGAGGGCAGCCCGGTTTGGGGCCGGCCTGGTGGCGGCGGGGAGCCTGGTACAGTTCTACTGGCCGGTTGGAGACCACCTGCGACAGCTTCTCGCATGGAACCAGACACTGGTTGCCGTTTACGCCCAAACGCTCTTCTGGTTCGGGCTGATCTGGCTGGCCATCCTCGGAACGCGTTATTTTCTCAAAGCGGAACCTGAAAATAAATGGAAATGCATTCGGTCTGTGGCCTACGGCTACCTCCTCTATTTCGGCATCGCCTGGGCCATGTCGACCGGCATCGTCATCTTCTGGCCCGCTGTCAATATGAAATTGACTTGGCTTGTTCTGGCTCAGGGAGCCCTGGCGCTGGCGGCCGCCTTCACACTGAAGTATCGTCAGTGGTTTCTGGGGGCGGCCCTTGCCTTGATGCTGGTGCTGCCCGCTCTGCTTCCCATGGCTCCGTTTCGATTCCTGACGCGATCCTCGGTTGCCGGTCAGCCGCCGTCCTCGGTGGTTTACCTTCGCGACAATCTCGGACCGTACCAGCGCTTCAGCGGCACGCTGCTTCCCGTGGGAAACGACCAGCTTGTTCTCAGCCCCAACCAGGCCCTGTTCTGGAACCTGAGGGACATTCGTATGTTTTCACCCTTCTGGCCCAGGGACATGGTCCGGTTTGACTGGCAGTGGGACCAGATCGATCCGGGATTGACCGGCCTGGCCTTTTCACGGACCACTCCCAACCTGATGCGTTTTCTCGGCGTGCAATATCTGGCGGCGCCCCACGGCGCCGAGGTGATGCCGGGTCTGTCCAGGTGCTATTCGGGGAAGACGGTGGACATCTGGTCCCTGCCGGGCCGCGCGGTCACTGCCCGCATGGTTTACCGGTGGCTTCGGATTGACGACCTGGATCGTGCCTTTTCGAAAACGAAGCGGCTGGTTGCGTCCGGAGCGGCGATCCGGGAAGCGGTGGTGTCCGGCCTTGACGGCTCGGGTCCGCCGGCGGCGCGTGCGCCGGCCTGGAATATCAGTTGGGTGGAGTCAACCCCCAACGAACTCACGATGCGGGTCACCACGTCCGCCCGGGGACTTCTCGTTCTGACCGACACCTACTATCCGGGGTGGAGGGCCCAGATCGACGGCGCCGGCGTTCCAATTTACCGTACGGCCGGAACCTTTCGGGGCGTGGTCGTCCCTCCAGGAAGACACGTGGTCGAGATGCGTTTTGTCAGCCGGTCTTTCGAAGCGGGTATGGCCCTGTCTGTCCTTTTCTGGCTCCTTTGCGCGGCGGCCGCTGTTGAGCTGATCTTTTTCGGGCGGCGCTCGACCGCGGCCGGAGATAATCCATGACAGGGGCCGTTTTCCATCGAAGGAACCGTGCGGGGAAGGTTTTCCCCTGGCTCATCCTTCTGGGCTGTTGGCTGGTTTATTTCTTCCCGGTGATCTTTCTCGGCATGAACTACAATGGATATCCCGTCATGGCGGCTCCCGGCATCACCGGCATGCCGGCGCACGCTCCTCGCGGCGTTTCCGAATGGAACCGGTTTCCCAACGGGGATCTTTCGCTGCCGCTCCTGCATTATCCCTATGCGCGCTTCATCGCTGAAAATTACAGGCATGGGCGCTTTCCAAGCTGGGATCCCGATGTCGGCTGCGGGTACCCGGGCATGCAGGATCCTCAATTCAGATATTACAATCCGTTCATGCTGCCCATGCTGCTGTTGCCCAACGCGCATGGATTCTGGCTGGGACTGGCCCTCCAGGCGCTTTTCGGCCTGGTGGGGTTCTTCCTGTTTTTCAAGAAGCTTGGGATCCAGGCCGTTCCGGCCGCGGCCTGGGCGGCCTTTGCGGTCTTTAACCCGTGGACTCAACAGACGTTGGTCCTGTCCAATCCCTGGGCATTCTGGCTTTTAGGATGGGGATTGTACTGCGCCATCAGGGCCGCCGAAGGGCCGGTTCGCTGGGCCGTCCTGCCGGCGGCGGCCTCAGTACTCATGCTCTATTGCGGGCATCCGTCGGTGGCGGTTCTCCTGACCGTTTTTGTCGGCGGGGCCTATTTCACCTTCCTCCACCGGGCCGGCAAGACCCCGGTCAGGCTGGCGGCCGCCTGCCTCTTGTTTGCGGGCGTCGTGCTTCTTTTGAGTGCCGCCTATTGGGTACCTCTCCTGGCCCATCACGATTTGCTTTTCACCTACAAGTCCGTGGTCAAGAGTCTCGGTGGTTATGCCTTGCCTCCGGGACTGGCGGCGGCGAAAAAGGCCTGGATCCCCCCCATCCTTTGGTTCCTGATGCCCGTCATGAATCCGCTCATGATGATCTGGGTGACGCCCTTTGTCGCTGCCCTGGCTGTTCTTGCAGTTTTCCGCCACAGGGGCCGCGTATGGCTTCCCGCCGCGGCCCTCGTCTTCAGCATCTTCATGCTCTTTCGCTGGAGCCATTTGGAAGGTCTGAGGTACCTGTTGTCGGGCGGGGCGCTTTTCAAAGCCATTTACTTCCGTGCGTTGTTCTGGCCGGCGCTGATATGGCTGGCTGCCGTGGGAGGCCGCGAAATCACCGCCCCCGGACCAGAAGCGGAGAGAAAAACAAATTTCAGAATCATCCTGTATGTCTATCTTGCCTACCTGGGGCTGAACGGAGCCTACAGCCTCCGGCTCATACCCTTCTGGCCGGCCAGGCTCCCCTGGATAACGGCCATACTGGCGGGGCAGGCGCTTCTCCTGGTGGCGGCGCGTTATCTTCCGCGATTTCAGATCCCCGCCTTCTTTGGGGCAGTGGCTCTTGTCCTTGTACCTCAAATCATCCTGCCCGCCGCCCCGTTCCGGTACCTGGGAAGCCGGGACCCGGCGGTTCAGGTCCCCCAAGCCGTCCGCTACATCCAGGAAAACGGAAATCCGCACTTGAGGATTTATGGGGTGTACTCATCCGGCCGGGCTTCATCGGGCCCCATGCCGGTACTGTCTCCCAACCAGGCGATGCTGTGGGGGCTTCGCGATATTCGCCAGGTGTCCCCCATCAACGTCTCATCCTACCAGAGACTGGACCGCGGCCTGGATAGAGACCGCCCGGTGACGACGGCGCTGGATTTCAAAGACGCCGGAAAGAATCTTCTGCGATGGCTCGGTGTGGAATTTGTGGTGGCGCCGCACGGCCATACGAACATACCGGGGTACGCGCGGGTGTGGTCCGGCACGGTTTTGGACG
>JARRNO010000085.1:0-8511 GCA_037384885.1 Acidobacteriota bacterium | reverse complement strand
CCCGACGGGGGACGGATGGCGGACGCTAAAGATTTGAAGAGCGTGCCTTCGCGGGCAAAGATTTGAATAGCTTGCCAATGTGGGAACGGCCGGTAGGAACCGGCCGCTACATTGTGGTGGGCGATCCGTTGCGGGAACGGCCTTTGTCCCGCAACGGCAAGACCCGATTCACTGGCCTCTCTGTGCGCTCTGAGGTTTGATCGGTATTTTCTCCCCGTCTCCGCGCCTCCGCGGTTCCAATCGAGGCGTCCCGAAGTGTCACGGCCGCGTTGGGATTCACGCCCATTTCGTGTGAGGCTCGCGGTTGTGGACCAGCCACTGCCAAAGCAGCCACGAGTAAGAACGCGCCGGCACACCCCGCTTCTCGAAAAAGGGCGTGAGGAGCCGGTTCAACTTTCTGAGGTTGTACAGGGGGACTCCGGGAAAGTAGTGGTGTTCCAGGTGATATCCCGACCATAGAAAGGCCCAGTCCCAGAAGAGCGAACGGCGGATCCGCGTGCCCCAGCGGGCCGGGTCCGAAGGGTCCACGTCGTAATGCTGGCCGAGGCGGTTGAGGGCGAAGGCCATGGGGAATCCGAAGAGGTAGGGGACAAGATAGAGCCGGACGAGCGCGTACCCGCCGAAGAACCAGGCGATTGCACCTGCAGCCGCCAAATGGATCAGGACGGCTACGGCGCGTTCGACACGGATGCGGCGGCGTAGGCCGTTGTCGTATCCCCGGCTTTCCCTGGCGGCGGCCCTGAAATAGATGGGAATCAGGGCGGGCGTGAAGTAGAGCAGCTTGAACCATCGCGCGTTCCGCTTCGGCGAAAGCCGGTGGCGCTTGGGGTCGCGGTCGGACGTGCCCAGCTCGGCGTGGTGATCGAGGTGCCACCTGGTGAACTGGCTCTTCGAAATGCCGCTCGGTACGGCGTACAGCCAGCCGAGCAGCGACATGAGGCGCTTGCGCCTTCTCTGAAAGACGATCTTGTGCACGACTTCGTGAAGCAGGACAGTGAAATTGAATAGCGTCAGGCCTAACAACAGGGAGAGCGGGATCCAGAACAGCGGATTGCTGATCCTGACCAGGGCCCAGGCGAGAAGAACGAGGACGGCGGCCTGATAGCCTGTCACCAGAAAGTGCTTCAAAGGCGTGATTCGGTGGAGCGATTTCAGCTCGGACGCGGGAATAGAGGCCTTAAGCGACCGGCGCAATTCGGCGGTGCTGGCGGCCCAGTTCCTGGGCGGCGTCGCCGGCCTCCTGGCGGCCTCGCGGCCGCTTTCTCTTAATGCCCCCTGCAGACCTTCCATCCCCAGAGCCTCCCACGTTTCCGGCGAACCGGTGTCCTCACACTCTCAACCACGACGCGAGCAGCCTTTATTCCCCGGAAGTCAAACGGGGGCTATTCGTATCGCAGTGTTTCTGCGGGGTCAATGGCGGCGGCTCTCCGGCCCGGGAAATAGCCGGCGGCGATTCCGATGACGCCGAGGATCATGATCGTCACAAGACCGATGGGCCAGGAGAGGGTGGGTTTTCCGAGGAATTGCAGCGCGCGGTTCCCGTGTGTGGGAATGAAACCGAGGGCTGTCACGATAAGCATGGATACGAACATGCCGATCGCGCCGCCCAGCAATGTATAGACGAGCCCTTCCAGGACAAGCGGCATGGTGATGTCTGAGGCGTGGGCGCCCATGGCCATCTTGACGCCGATTTCGCGGGTCCGCTCCTTGACGACCGCGTACATGATGTTGGCCACGCCGACCCCACCGATGAGCAGAGTCAGGGCGCCGATGATGCCGAGGAAGATCTGGATGCCCACCGTCATGTCCTGTAGGACCGTCGCCGATTCCACCGTGTTCCAGACTCGTACGGCGCGCTCGTCCGTGGGATCGAAGTTGTAACGCACCCCTAGAACCTGGCGCGCTTCTCGGATGACCTCGGGCAGCATTTCAGGGGTCTGCGCCTTCAAGACGATATCGTTGAGTTCGTCCCCGCCGAATTGGGCGTGGTAGGTAGTGATGGGGATGACCCCGTGGTCCGAGTCGGGGCCGTAGTACATACCCATCTGGAGCTTGGGCTTCATCACGCCGATGACCAGGTAGGGAACCTGATCCAGCAGGACCGTCTTTCCCACCGGGTTGGCAAGGCCGAAGAGCGTCTTGGCGAGGTCGTTGCCCAGGAACAGGACGCGCCGGTCCTGCCGGACGTCGGTGATGTTGAAAAAGCGCCCGCCCGGCTGGGGAAAGTGATTGCGGAGATTCCCATAGCTGGCGTTCGCCCCGATCAGGTTCTTGGTGACGGTTTTGGTGCCGTACGTGTAGGTGGCATCGTTGACGAATTCACCGCTCATGCCCTCGATGCCTTCGAGGCGCTGACGGAGGTAGTTCAGATCCTGGTAGCGGAAATGGATACGCCGGTTCACGGGGAGGCCGCGCCAGGCCTTCGAAGTGGTCCTGGGCCAGAGCACGGCGATGCTTTCGCCCATGCCGCGCCGCCCCTTGTTCAGTTGGAGCTTGAGCCCCTGCCCGAAGGCGAGCAGAAGCATGATGGAAATGGTGCCCCAGGCGATGGCGGCCACGGTCAACATGGCTCTTCTGCGCTGGATCTGTGAGGATTTCAAGAACAATTTGAAGATCAGTCCCCAACGCATGGTGTTCCTCTCGAAAGGCGTCCCATTCTCATCCCATCTTCATGGCTACGACCGGGTCCAGCTTGGAGGCCTCCTTGGCGGGCCCGTAGCCTGCGACAATTCCCACGATGCCGAGGATGCCAGCCGTCAAAAGCGCGACGGAGGAGGACAGGGTTGGATGTCCGACGAAATGAGTCAAATGAGTGTGCGAAAAGAGCGCGCAGATCCCCGAGGAGATAAGAAGGCCCAGTGCGCCGCCGAAAACCGTGACGATCATGGTTTCCACCAGGAACTGTCTCCTGACCCAGCTCCCGTGGGCGCCGAGCGCCATTTTGATGCCCGTTTCGCGGGATCGCTCCTCGACGACCACGTGCATGATGTTGGATACGCCGATCCCTCCGACGATCAGGGTGATGGACCCCACGATTCCCAGGAAGAGCTGAAACCCCAGCATGAAGGTATCCAGGAAGGCGAAGGCCTTGGACGTGTCCCACATGCTGATCGCCTGCGTGTCCTTGGGATTGAAACGCTGCCGGGCGGCCAGTGCGGCGACGACGTCTTTCTTGACCCGGGGGGTCTGAATGGCCGACGGCGCCTTGAACAGGAAGTCGCTGATGTACTTCTGGCCCGTCAGTACGGTAAACGTCGTTGCCGGAATCCAGACGTGCTCGGCCTCCCTGCCCCCGAAACCGCTTTCCTGCGAATTGAGCTTCAGCACACCGACGATCATGAAAGGGGACCCGTTGATTTCGAACCGTCGGCCCACCACGTGTTTTGTGTGAAAGAGTTCTTTCGCAAGCGTGCCGCCGATGAAGGCCACCTGGCGCTGCCTGGCCAGGTCGATGGGATCCAGGAAACGCCCGCCTGGAGTGATGCCGAGATTCCTGAGCGTGGCGTAGGAAGGCGAGACGCCCGAAACGTGAACGGACATGGTCTTGGCCTGGTTGCGGACCGTCATGGAGGACCGGTATTCCACCGATATGCCGGCCAGGTCGCGCACCTGGTCCGAAACCGCCTCGATGTCTTCCTCGGTCAGATGGATGGGCCGGCCCTTGTTGAAGCCTTCGTAGGGCATGGATGTGAGCGAGGGCCAGGCGAAGACGACATTTTGTCCCAGGTGGGACATGCGCTGGCGGAGGAACTGGTGAAACCCCGCACCGAAGGCCAGCAGCAGGCTGACGGCCACCGTTCCCCAGACAATGCCGAAGAGGGTCAGGAATGTTCGCAGCCTCTGGCTTTTCAGATCCCGCAAGAGTTGGCGGAAGGCGTTTTTGAGCGTTCCCATAGGTGCCTCTGCTGATGACCGGACGGCTCGGGGGCTTGCGCCGCCAGTGCCGGTTCGAATCCGTTGTCGACCAGGACAGAACGGAAAATTCCGGGAAACTTTATTTTAATACCGCTTGCGCCGGGCTGCAACGCCTGCCGGACGTGCGAAGGCCCACCGGCCCTTCGGACCGGCGGGCAGTGTCCCCCCGACTCGATTCGGCTTGACGTCAGAACGCGGCATCTCCCATGCCGCTTGGTGCTCGTCTATGGTGATCGGCTCCTCTCAGGTTATGCCGCGTTGACCGTATCACGGGTGATGACGCCGTCCCGGATTTCGATGACGCGCCCCGCCCGGTTGGCCAGGGCCATGTCGTGAGTCACCACCACAATGGTGCGTCCCTGGTCCCAGAGTTCTTTGAAGAGGGTCATAATGTCGGAGCCCGAGGTCGTGTCAAGGTTGCCCGTGGGTTCGTCCGCAAGGATGATGGACGGCTCTATGGCCAGCGCCCGGGCGATGGCCACACGCTGCATCTGGCCTCCCGAGAGTTCGGTCGGTTTGTGTTCCATGCGCTCGCCCAGCCCGACGCGGCCCAACAGGTCTTCCGCTCTCTGCTTGCGTTCCCTGCTGGCGACGCCGCCGAACATCATGGGCATTTCCACGTTTTCGTATGCGGTAAGCGCAGGCAAGAGGTTGAAGTTCTGAAAGACAAAGCCGACCTTCCGGTTGCGAATATCCGCAAGACGGTCCGGGTTGGCGTCGGTCACCAGGTCGCCGTCCAGGTTGTACTCACCGCTGCTGATCGTGTCCAGGCAGCCGAGCAGGTTCATCAGCGTGGACTTGCCGGATCCGGAGGGCCCGACGATGGCCACGAACTCGCCCTGCTTGATGGTGAGATCCACACCTTTGAGGGCTTCCACCTTGATTTTGCCCGTGTCGTAAACCTTCCGGACTTCCTTCATGTGGATCAGTCCGCCGTTGGACTGCGAACCGTTCTGTCCGTTTTTTCTGAAGCGGGGCCAATTCATGAAGGGTTCTC
Organism: Acidobacteriota bacterium; assembly: GCA_037384885.1. Lineage (GTDB taxonomy): Bacteria > Acidobacteriota > UBA4820 > UBA4820 > DSQY01 > JARRNO01. Next base: position 3,599 of record JARRNO010000085.1, on the reverse strand, counting down.
CTTAACTGACCAGGTAATGTTTTACGCAGTTTCCATCCCGAAGTTTCACGCGGACCCCCTGGCTGCGGGAACGCCGCGGCGGACGATTACTCATAACGCAGTGTTTCCGCGGGATCCACCATGGAAGCCCGGCGGGCCGGAAAGTACCCCGCCAGCGTCCCGATGACGCCCAGGATGGCCACCGTGATCAGCCCGATGGGCAGCGACAGCGTGGGTTTCCCGAGAAATTCCATGGCCCGGCTTCCGCCGGTGGGAATCAGACTGAGCAGCGTGATGATGACGATGGCGATCACCATGCCCACGGCGCCGCCAAAGAGCGTGTAGAGAAGTCCCTGGAGGATGAAGGGCAGGGTCACCCACTGCGCCCTGGCGCCCATGGCCATTTTCACGCCGATTTCGCGGGTTCGCTCCTTGACGACCGCATACATGATGTTGCCGACTCCGATTCCGCCGATCAACAGGGTGAGGACGCCGACGATGCCGAGAAACATCTCGATGCCGGTGGTGATGTTCGCCATGACCTTGCTGCTTGAGACCGTGTTCCAGACCATGAGCGCCTTGTCATCGGTCGGATCGAACCGGTAGCGGCTCGAGAGGGCCTCTTTGTATTCCGCCAGCGCTCCGGCCATGTCCTGCGGCTTTTTGACCATGAAGCCCATCTCGTTCAGGTGCTGCTCTCCGAACTGTTCCTGGTAGGTGCTCAACGGGATGACGGCGGCCTGGGCGTCCGGGCCGCTGTAGGTTCCCATCTGCAGTTTGTGGATAAGCACCCCGATGACGGTGTAGGGCGTGGAGTCCACAAGCAGCTTTTTTCCCACGGGATCGGTTGCGCCGAAGATGTCCTTGGCCAGTTCGTCCCCTAAGAAGATGACGCGGCGTTTCTCGGCTTCGTCCCGCGCATTGAAAAAACGGCCGCCCGGACGCGGAATCTGGTTTCGGAGCTCGCCGAAGGAGGCGCTGGCCCCCACAACATGGGCATTCTGCGTCTTCCGGCCGTATGTCAGTGTCGTGTTCCAGTGGTCCATTTGGCCGAAGACGCCCACCAGCCCGGGGATTTTTTCGCGAATAAACTGGACGTCCTCGGGACGAAAGTGGATGGCCCGGCCCTGGGCCAGGCCTTCCCAGACTTTGGAGGTCGATCCAGGCCAGACGATGGCCAGGTTGTTGCCCATTCCGCGCCGAGCCTTCATCAACGAATTTTTCAGGCCCTGGCCGAAGGAGAGCAGAAGCAGGATGGCCACGGTGCCCCAGGCGATAGCGGCGATGGTGAGGATCGCCCGTTTTCTCTCCAGGGCGGAGGCCTTCAGGAAGAGCTGAAAAATCAATCTCAGACGGGGTCTGGCCATGGTGAAAGATCCTCTAAAGTTTCATGGCGATGACGGGGTCCAGGGAAGCGGCGTCCCGCGCGGGAAGAAAGCCCGCAAGAACGCCCACCAACCCGAGAACGACTGCCGTGACCGCGGCGACGACGGGTGAAATGGTGGGATTGCCCACGTAATCCGTCAGACCCAGACTCGGAAAGGACGCGCAGACCGCCCACGAGATGAGGAGGCCGATCAGGCCGCCCGCGGCGGTGAGCAGCAGCGTTTCCACCAGGAACTGGGACAGGACGATCCGCTTCCTCGCGCCCAGCGCCATCTTGATGCCGATTTCCCGGGTGCGCTCCTCCACCACCACGTTCATGATGTTCGAGACGCCGATGCCGCCCACGATCAGGGTCAACGCGCCCAGGATTCCCAGGAAGACCTTGAAGCCGAACATGAAGGCGTCCATGAAGGCGAACATCTCGGTCGTGTCCCAGATCATCAAGGCTTCCTTGTCTTTGGGATCGAAGTGAAACTTACCGGCGAGAATCCCGATGATGCTGTGGGTCAGTTCCTTGTTTTTCTGTGGGTTGACGGCCCTGTAAATGAAGTCGCTCACGTACTGGTTCCCGGTCATGGCGACCATGGTGGTGCCCGGCACGAAGAGCGCGTTCTTGTCGCGTCCCCGGTAGGAGGAATCCTGGTCCTTGGGGCGCATCGTACCGACCACCAGGAAAGGCGAGCCGTTCAGTTCGAAGGTCTGGCCCACCGGGTTTTTCTTTCCGAAAAGGTCGAGCGCCAGCTGGTTCCCCACGAAGGCGACGCGGCGCCGCTGCTTCATATCCATGGGATCGATGAAGCGTCCGCCGCCTTGTGGGATGAGGCTTCTCAATTCAGAAAAGACGGGAGAAACGCCCGATACCTGCACCCTGAGCGATTTGTCGCCGAGTGTGGCGAGCATGTTCGAGGCGTATTCGCTTGAAATGGCCTGCAACCCCTGCGCCTGCTTTGAGATGAGCTGGATGTCGCGCTCCGTGAGGTTGATCTGGCGCCCCTTGCCCATTCCGTCATAGGGAATGGAGGTTCGCGAGGGCCACGCGATCACAATATGGTCGCCCAAGCCCGCCATGCTCTTGCGCATCTGTTCCTGCAAGCCGGTCCCGAAAGCCAGGAGGAGGCTGATGGCCACCGTTCCCCAGACGATGCCGAAGACGGTCAACAGGGTACGTAGTCTCTGGCTTTTCAGGTCACGCAAGAGCTGGCGGATGGCGTTGACGAGTGTTCGCATGGCGTCTCCCCGAGGGTCAGGTTCGGACCTGGATCAGATTTCCTTGGGCTTCTTTTCCAGGATGTGCTGTCCGGCCTTCAGCCCCGACAGCACCTGCACGTTCAAGCCGTCTGAAAGACCGAGTTTCACGTCGACCTTCTTGGGCTTGGCGTCCTTGGTGGCGCCGGGAAGCTCCACGTAGGTTTCCTTGCCGCCGTTCTTGAAGTAGACCACCCTCTCGGGAATCATGAGGACATTCTTCTTTTCCTGGATAATGATGTCCGCATTCGCCGAATACCCGGAGCGAAGTTCCGCCTTGTCGTGGGGATTGAGTTCGATCTCCACCTGGAAGACCGTTCCGCCGTTTTTCTGCTCAGACTGCGGGGCGATCCGGGAAAGCTTGCCGTGAACGATGGTGTTGGGCAGGGCGCCGATTTTGATCCGGACCGGCATTCCGACTTTCAGCTTGCCCACGTCGATTTCGTCCACGGTGCCGCGAAAGATGAGGTCGTTCATGTCCGCGATGGTGGCCATCTCCGTGCCCGGCTGGTAGGAGGTCAAGGGGACGACGGGATCGCCCGGGTTCACGGCGCGCGTCAGAATCGTGCCTTCGGCGGGCGCCCGGATCACCGATTCCATGGCCACGCCCTTTCCACTGATCCGCCCTTTGAGCGTCAACTCGCGCGTGTCGATGGCTTTTTCCAGGGCCACCTTGGCCAGCTGGTAGCTTTCGCGCTTGGCGTCCAGGTCTTCCTTCGAGACAATGCCGGCCTTGAAGAGGTCCTGGTAACGCTTGTAATCCGCGTCGGCTTTGTCGAAAGTCGCCTTGGCCTGGGCCAGGGTGTGATCGACGTTCGTGATGTCCATTGGAGTCGGATCGGGAGCGATTTCGAAGAGAGGATCGCCGGCCTTGACCTTGTCTCCCATCTGCACATAGCAGCGCTTCACGATTCCCGGGATTTTTGACTTGACCTGAAACTTGAGCCGGGGTTCGATGTCGCCAACGGCAAGCGCTTTCTCCGTGATGC
>JARRNO010000084.1:0-11379 GCA_037384885.1 Acidobacteriota bacterium | reverse complement strand
CGCTGAACTCCGAGCCATGGTGCGGTGGTGTGCCCTTCTGGGCGGGCTGAGCGGGGCTGCTTTCAGGTGGCGAGAAGGCCATGGTGGCGCTGGCTCTTCTCTTTGCGCTTTTCCGATACCGTCCCCAGCCCTTCTTTATCCTGGATGAAGTGGACGCGCCGCTGGACGAAGCCAATATTCTTCGTTTCGGGCGGCTGATCAAGCAGTTTGAAGGACAAACACAGTTTCTCGTAGTCAGCCATAACAAGAAAACGATGGAAATGGCCCAGGTGCTTTATGGAGTCACCATGCCGGAGGCCGGCATTTCACGGGTCGTCTCGGTGCGCCTGGGGGAAGTGGAATCAGCTCTGGCGCAATCGGTATGATCAATCCTGGCCGTAACCACGAATCCAAGAGAGGCTTTCCGCAGGCCCGGCAGCGCCTCGCCTGGAGGACATTACTTGCCGGAGCCCTGATCGCGGGATGCCTGGCGGCCGGCGCGACGACCAGGGGACAGCCCCCGTCTTTCACTTCATCGGTAGATCATCACAATCTCACCGTAGGTGACACGCTTGTTTTCACCCTTCACCTGTCGGGCGCCTCCGCGCCGATCCCACAGCCTTCGCTGCCTCATTTCGACGGGTTCAAGAGCGTCGGGCGGTACCAAACGGTGGGCCACACATCCTGGGGAAGCGTTTACAACTACCATTACCTCCTCATGCCCCAGAGAGCGGGACAACTGGTCGTCCCGGATTTCACGCTGCGGTTGGGCGACAAGTCCTTCATCATCCAGGGCTTCACCATTCACGTGGGGCTGCCTGCTCACAGGCTCACTCCCTCTCAAGTGATGAGGAAGAAACCGGCGGCCGTGGAGAGCCCCCCTGAAGTGATCCTTTCCGCAGCGGTTTCGACCAACCGGGCTTATGTAGGCCAACCTGTCAATTACGCCCTCCACCTCTATACCCTGGTATCCGTCAGAAATTTCGAGGTTGTGCAGCCTCCGGACTTTCAGGGATTTCGAAAGGTTGAAGCCCCGGCGCCTTCACATGTGGATACGCGCCGGGTCATGCGGCACGGCCGCGAATATTTGGATGCCGTGATTCTCAGGTACACGCTGTTTCCCATTCAAGCCGGCCCACTGCAGGTGGCGCCTTATGTCACGGTTTTGCGGATTGACGCTCCGGGGGCGCCCAAGGGGTACCGGGATATCCGGTTGAAGGGCGGTGCTGTGACCATACACGCCAGACAGCTTCCGCCTTCCCCGCCAGGGTTTACCGGGGCCGTGGGGGATTTCCGTCTATCCTATTACAAGGCGCCTCCCAGCAAGATTGAGATCGGTGAACCGCTTTCAGTTGAGTACAGGATCGAGGGAACGGGATTCCTTCCCGAACGATCTCTTCAATGGGAACAAACACCTTTTTTCAGCCTTTATCCGGCGACACGTCAGGATGACAACACCTTCGTCGGCAGCCGCTACCGGGTGAACCGCCTGGTCCGGCTCTCCATGCTGCCCAAGCTTGCGGGCAACGCGGCCATCCCATCTGCCAGGCTGATTTACTTCGATCCGAGCGAAGGCAAGTACGTGACGCTCCAAGCCGCCGGAAAGGATGTCCTTGTCAAAGTCGTATCCGAGACGGCAAAGGCCGGAGGAGACGTGAACCTTGCCCCGCTGATCGCCGATCCGAAGGCTGGTGCAAGGCGTTCAGGGCCCCTTCCCTTGCCTCTCTTCTACGGGCTGCTCTTGTGGCCCTTTCTTGTGAGCATTCTGCTTGCGGGAGGCCTTGGGCTTTACCGCAGCTTTATCTTGTCCCCGGAACGCCGGAAGATGAGGCGGGTCCAAGCGGCCTATCACCGTGAAATCCGGTTGTCCCATCGCACCCTGGATACCAGGAAGGCCGAGCAGTGCCAAGATCATCTTTTCAAAGCCCTCAATGCTCTGATGCATCTGAAAACGGGAAGAAACGTTTCCGGACTGGATCGAGACGCGCTCAGAAAGGTGCTGGAAGAGAGCGGCCTGCCCACGGGGGAAGCGGGCAGCCTGATTTCCATCCTGGACCGGATTGAAGCAGCAAGATATGCCAAGGAGATGACGACGAGACAGGAACTGCTCAATCTGTACCAGGGATTGAAGGATCTGGCGGGGAGCCGTCGCCATGAATGATCTCGCACGGATCGCTCCAAACCGCCGGAGGACCCCCGGAATCCATCCCAGCAGCGGCTTGGGCACCCGGATGCTGCGGGGCGCCTTCCTGTTTGTAGGACTCGTTTTCTTCAGTGCCATTCTCCCATCAGCTGCTTCGCCGCAAGGAGGGTTTGACAGCTCACTCATGGCGAAACAGGCCAAAAGAGCCTATGACCAGGGTCGGTTCGAAGAGGCGGGGAGGTTGTATCAGCTCATGGCCTCTTCCGGCTTTGACGGCGCCGAAATCCGGTATGATCTCGGCAATAGCTATCTCAAAGCCGGTGAAATTCCACGAGCGATCGTGGAATACCGCAGGGCTCTAGAAATGGATGCCGGCCTGAAGCGGGCATCGCATAATCTGGCGCTGGCGCGAAACCTCTTGCCCGCGAGGGCGGCTTCATGGCAGCCGCCTCCCTGGGAATCCTTTCTGCAGGACCTTCCAGTGAGTCTTATGATGTGGGTGCTGGTGGTGCTGGCGCTTGCTGCAAACGGCCTTTTCTGGCTCTACCTGTTCGCCGGTCCGGGCAGGACCAGGCGGTTTCTCATGGGCGGTGTGGTGGCGCTCTTGATTTCGGGGGCTGTTCTTGGTGCGGGGATCTATTACTCTCTTAGAGTGCTCACGCTGCACCAACCGGCGGTTGTTTTGCATCAGGCCCGGGTTTACGCGAGGCCCGACGGGCAGGGGGAAATTTTGGCCACGCTTCGGAAGTGATACAGGTAGCTCAGGCCGGCGGTTGGCGGCTTCTTCTCTGGGGAGAGGGGAGAGGCTGGACCAGGGCGCCCAACGTGGAGGTTCCATAATGGAAGGCCGCGTCCTGGCTCCCATGAGAAGGCGAAGGTCGTCATCGTGCCCGGCCAATCCTGGAGGAGCGGCATGAAGACGCGGTTGTGGCGCCTGGCGGCTCTGTCGTCCCTCACTCTCCTGATCTGTCTTGCCGCATTAGGCGCCGTGATCTGGCGGTACCGGGATACGCTCGCCTATCTCGTCATGGCTCCGTCTCCGGCAGGCCGCCCGTTCAAAAAGCCCCTGCCTCCCAAGCCTTCTCCCGCCATCACAGTTCCCCCCATCCCCGTGAAGGTCGAGCAGAAACGTGTCTTCTCGTGGGCCGGTCTCAAGATGGAGTCGTATTCGGGGAGGCTCGCTGGAGATTTCCAAGCGGTTCAGTCAATGGGGGACCTCGAGCAGTCGCTCATGGACGCCATTAAAGACCTCCAGGAAGACTCGGGGATCTTTCCTACAGCAGGGGACAAGATCCGGTTTCTCCCCAAGGATTCCAGAGACTGCACCTTCTCGGAGCCCTATGCCGTCATGGCGGGATCGAAGGGTGAACTGCGCGTCGAGTTTCCGGTGGAGCCGCTGGTACTCCACTGGTGGCCGGTACGGGAGATGTTGGCTTCCGCCCTCGGTGAGGCCATTCTCAAGGAGGAGCTTCCGGCATTTTCAGACGCTCCCGAATGGTTCCGGGCCGGCCTGATGCTCAATCTCTCGACATTCGGCAGAGACTACGCACGGCGGACCATCCTGGAGTCGGACTCGCCTCCCCTGCGATTGATCAATCCGCTGGCGGGCGGTTCTTCCAAGGCGTGGGTAGACGGTTACTGGGCTTTTCGGGCCATGATCGCCCGGCAGGGACCGGACAGCCTCAAGCAGGTTGTGGCGGCTCTCAGGGCGGGACAATCCTGGCAAAAAGCCCTGGAAGGCGTGACCGGCCAACCTTTGGAGGCCTTTACCGAGGGCTATAGAAAATGGACGGAAGCGCATCTCAGGGATATAACCGCCAACCGGAAAACGCTCCTGGACGCCGTGACGCTGCTCCGCGAAAGAAAAGAAGACCAAGCCCTGCCCATTCTGCATCATTTTGTTCAAAATCATCCTCTTGATCTCTATGCGGGAAACGCTGAGTATTTTCTGAACTACGCCCGTTATCGGCTCGGGCGGTACGACGAGGCCATCAACGGCTTTACGGGACTGCTTCTGAATCATCCCTATACGACATCGTGGCAGGGGAAGGGCCACTATTTCCTGGGGAGATGTTATCAACTCTCCGGATACGGGCCGCTGGCGCTTCCTGAATATCGTCTGGCAAGCGTATCGCCCAACGATCAACTGCTTGTGAAATTGGCCCGGATGCGCATCAAGGAGCTTCAATGAAACATCCGTCGCTGATCATCGGCCTGACGGGTCCGAACGCGTCGGGAAAGGGAACAGTCGCTGAAATCCTGAATGAGCTTGGCTTTGCCTATCACAGCCTGTCAGACCAGGTCCGGAAGGAAGCACTCGCCAGAGGTTTGACCACAAGCCGGGAAGATCTGATCCGCGTGGGCAATCTGCTCCGCGAGACTGACGGGCCGGGCGCGCTGGCTAAGCGGGTTCTGAGTGAATTAGGACGTCGGGACACGGTGGATTCCATCCGGAATCCCGGAGAGGTTCAGACCCTGCGAGATGGGCTTTCCAATTTCATCCTGCTGGGCGTCAGCGCCGAACCGGAGGTGCGCTATCAACGTGCCCGCAGAAGAGCCAGGGCGGGGGACTCCATCGGAAGTTTCGAGGAATTCCGGCAAAAAGAAGCGCTGGAAAACTCCTCCGATCCGAAGGCCCAGCAACTTAAAGCGACCTTGCAGTGTTCGGACCGGATGATCGACAACAACGGAAGTCTGGAAGCTTTGCGGAAGCGTGTCGTCGGGCTCGTGCAGGAGCTGGAAAGAGGCGGCTGAATTTCCCGCCGCCGGTTTAAAGAGCACGGCCCGAAAGCGCCTGGCCCTTCTCCCTCCGCGGCCGATCTCTTATAATGACCTTTTTCATCTGGGAGGCTCCATGTCCGTACGTGTTCGTTTTGCTCCATCGCCCACCGGTTATCTTCATGTAGGCGGCGCCCGGACCGCTCTGATCAACTGGCTTTATGCGCGCAAAAAAGGCGGTGCGTTTGTTTTGAGGGTGGAGGATACGGATGAGGAGCGTTCCACCGGAGAGATGGTGCAAGGCATCTTGGAAGGGTTGGCATGGCTGGGAATCGACTGGGATGAAGGCCCTTTCTTCCAGTCGGAGCGAAGGGACCTTTACAGGAGCAATGCGCAGAAGCTCCTGGAGTCGGGCCATGCCTACCGCTGCTTTTGCACCCGCGAAATGCTCGAGAAACGGAAAAAGTCGAGCGGCAAAGAAGGACGCTGGGGCTATGACCGGATGTGCCTTGTCTACCCCCGCGAAGAATCGGACAGGCGAGCTGAAGCGGGGGAGCCCTTCGTCCTTCGGTTCCTCATCCCTCCGGGAACGCTCGAGTGGCGTGACGTGGTCAAAGGCCTCATCCGTTTCGATTGCGCGGAGGTTGAAGATTTCGTGCTCCTGAGATCCGACGGCACGCCCACATATCATCTTTCCGTGGTCAGCGACGATTTGGATATGGGGATCACCCACGTTATCCGGGGCGAGGATCACGTATCCAACACGCCCAAGCAGATTGCGCTTTACAGGGCCTTCGGAAAGGAGCCGCCTGTGTTCGCGCACCTGCCCCTGATCCTGGGGCCGGACAAGAAGAAACTCAGCAAACGGCACGGGGTTACTTCCGTGACCAGCTACCGGGATGAAGGAATCCTTTCGCTGGCGCTTTTCAATTTTCTGGCGCAGCTGGGGGCCAATCTGGGGGAAGAGACGTTTCTGACGAAGTCCGAGATCCTCGGCCGCTTCGATTTCGACGCCCTGAAGCCGGCCCCCTCGGTTTTCGATGTGGAACGTCTTTTGTGGATGAACGGACAAGTACTTGGCGAGACGCCTGACTGCGAGCTCCGGATTCTTCTCCAGCCGTTTCTGGAAGCGGAGGGGATCGGTTCGGAGGCGCCGGAAAGGGCCGTGGCGGTCATGAAGACTCGGGCCAGGGATTTGAAAGACCTCGCCGCGCGCGTGGCGCCCTTCATCCTTTCCGAGTTCGAACTGGACGCCAAGGGGTTGTCAAAGGCGGCCAAGAAACCGGAATCCATGCCGGCCCTTGAGAGGCTGGAAAAGGTCTTGTCCGGCTTGTCCGACACGCAATGGACACCAGAGGGCTTAGAGGCTGAGCTCAGGAAATGCGCCGGGGAATGCGGAGTCAAGGCGGGTACGCTCATCCATCCCGTGCGCCTTTTCCTGACCGGGAGAACCGAGAGTCCCGGAATTTTCGACGTTCTCTGGGCCATGGGCCGGGAAGGCACGCTTTACAGGCTCTCGAGGGGTTTGGGGATTCTGGCGGACCGGCTGGCGAAAACCCGGTCAGTCTCTGAAGAGGCGGCCGGACCCGGCCAGTGAAGCGGGATCGCCGTGCAGGGACAGGTTCTTGTAATAAAGGTGCAAAAACCGAAGAGGCGCTAGATATGAATAATCAGTTGGGGTCCAGCGAAACCAATGCCAACCGGGATTTTATCCGGGACATCGTGGTGGAAGACCGGCGGGAAGGGCGGACGGAAGAAATCCATACCCGATTCCCCCCCGAACCCAACGGCTTTCTGCACATCGGCCACGCCAAGTCCATCTGCCTGAACTTCGGTGTGGCCGAAGAGTCCGGCGGCGTTTGCAACCTTCGATTCGATGACACCAATCCCACGAAGGAGGAACAACTATACGTGGACGCCATCCGGCGCGACGTGCGATGGCTGGGCTGGGACTGGGGCGACCGGGAATACTTTGCGTCGGACTATTTTGACCGGCTTTACGAGTGGGCGGTCCACCTGGTCAAGGAAGGGAAGGCCTACGTGTGCGACCTCAGCGCCGGCGAAATCCGGGAATACCGGGGCACCCTGACCACGCCGGGAAAGGAAAGCCCTTTCCGCGGCCGCAGCGTTGAAGAAAACCTGGACCTCCTGGATCGGATGCGGCAGGGCGAATTCGCGGACGGAGAAAAGACCCTGCGCGCGAAAATCGATATGTCCCATCCCAACCTAAACATGCGGGATCCCGTCATGTACAGGATTCTCCATGCATCGCACCACCGGACGGGAGACAAGTGGTGCATCTATCCCATGTACGATTTCGCCCACGGCCAGTCGGACGCCGTGGAAGGCATCACCCATTCCATCTGCACGCTCGAATTCGAAGACCACCGGCCCCTTTACGAGTGGTTTCTGGAGAATATTGGGGTCCCGCATAAGCCCAAGCAGCTTGAATTCGCCCGGCTGAACATGACCTACACCATCCTTTCCAAGCGCAAACTGCGAGAGCTTGTGGAGCGGGGTTATGTCTCGGGTTGGGACGACCCTCGGATGCCGACGCTGGCAGGGTTGAGGCGGCGTGGTTACACGCCGGAGGCCATCCGGGCGTTCTGCGACAAGATCGGTGTTTCCAAAACAAACAGCGTCGTGGACGTCGCACTTCTTGAAGAATGTCTCAGGGACGATCTGAACCGCCGCTGCGAGCGGCGCATGGCTGTGTTGAGACCCCTGAAGTTGATTCTGGACAATTACCCCCAAGACAGGGAAGAGACATTCGAGCTGGTGAACAATCCTGAAGACCCTTCCGCGGGAACGAGGAAAGTCCCGTTTTCGAAAGTGGTCTATATCGAGCGGGACGATTTCATGGAAGATCCGCCGAGGAAGTTTTTCCGCCTTGCTCCCGGCCGGGAAGTCCGTTTGCGCGGTGCTTATCTCGTAACCTGCACCGACGTAGAAAAAGACGCCTCAGGCGAAGTGACGGTGCTCCACTGCCGGATGGATCCGGACTCCCAAGGCGGTGACGCCCCGGACGGAAGACGGGTGAAGGCGACGCTCCATTGGGTCTCCGCGCAACACGCCGTCCGGGCGGAAGTCCGGCTCTACGACCGGCTCTTCAAATCCCCGGCGCCCGATGTCTTTCCAGAAGGCGCCGATTACAAAACCAACCTGAACGACAACTCCCTCGAAGTCCTTCAGGACTGCATGCTTGAACCATCTCTCGCCGGATCGAAACCTGGAGAGCGTTGGCAGTTCGAACGCCTGGGGTATTTCTGCACAGACCAGGATTCTGTTCCCCACAAGCCGGTGTTCAACCGCACTATCACCCTCAAGGACACCTGGGCCAAGATCCAGGCGCGCATGAATTCCGGAAAAGGAAAGAAATAGATCACAGGGAGACGGTGAAGCAGTGACGCGCCTTGAGGCCCGACGGTTGCTATAAAATAGGCGGGAATGCCTTCGCAGGCCGCTTCCCAAGGGTTGGGGAACTGCAACGAACCCAAAACTGCATGATGTTATGGCATCAGTCCGACGTGGACTGTGGGAGGCGTCGCCTGACGCCGATATTCCGCGCAGGCAGGCTATTCAAATCTTCAGTTGCGGGCAGCCGTCGACGGGCGTCCCTCAGGCCGCCCACTGCGCGGCTCTAAGTCAACACCTCTTCGAGGAAGGTGCGCATGGCCTGCCAGGACCGGCGGTCGGCGGTTCGGTTATAGGCGGCGCCCTGGCTGGGATCGTCGCCGGCGTTGGGTATGGTGAAACTGTGAACCGCAAATCCGTACGAGACCATGTGCCAGTCCACCTTGGCGGCGCGCATCTCCTCCTGAAACGCCTGGACCTGGCTGGGGGGGACGAACGGATCGTCTGCGCCGTGAAGAACAAGGACCTTGCCCTTTATGTTTGCGGCATCTCCTGGGGAAGGGGTGTCAAGGCCCCCATGAAAGGTGATCACGCCCTTGATGTCGGCGGCGCTTCTGGCCAATTCCAGGGCACAGGTGCCGCCGAAGCAATAGCCGATGGCGGCCAGGCGGCCGGGGTCGGCAGGGCCGCTGTGCTTGAGAGCTTCCAGGCCGGCTGAGGCGCGCCGCCGCATGAGCTTCCGGTCGTTCTTGAAACGCCCCGCAATCACGGGGGCGTCTTCACGCCCGGAAGGTCTGGAATCCCGTCCGTAAATGTCAGCCGCGAACGCCACATATCCAAGTTGGGCAAGCTGACGGCAGCGGTTTTCTACATAGGGACCGACGCCCATCCAATCGTGATAGATCACGATCCCGGGCCTGGCGCCGTCCATTGTATCGTCGTAGGCGATGTATCCCTCTAAGGCGGCATCGCCATCCTGATATCCGATCGTATCTGTTTTCATGATTCCTCCTGGTAGGGTTCTGCCCGTGTTGAACAGGGAGGCGCTTTCTCTTTTTATCACAAACGCGCTACGGCCCGAAAGCGACAAGCGCCCCGATCGGGGAAGAAGCGCCCCGTTCCTCCTGTTTAGGCGTTAAGGGTCTGACAGGGCGGCCTTCAGAGTATATAATAGGGAAAAATACAGGCCTCGCGGGCCTGGACGGAGGTTGAAAATTATCGGCCGGCTGAAAAATGTCATCAAATCCGTCTCATACCGTTTAAGCAAGTTCACCTTTGGAATCATTCTCCGAGTCTATTTCCGGCCGCGCGTGAACGGGGTGGAGCAAATTCCAGAGCAAGGCGGCGTCATCCTGGCCGCCAACCATTTTTCTTTTGTGGATCCACTGCTTCTCGGTACATTTCTGCCGCGCCGCGTCTGGTTCGTGATGGCGGAGGATATGTATCGGAAGCCCGTGTTTTATCAGTTTTCCAAACTAATGGATGTGGTTCCCGTCACCCAGGGGGTCGGTCAGACCGGTCCGATCCGGCGTTGCCTCAAGCTGCTGAAGGAAGGCAAGACCATCGGGATTTTTCCGGAAGGACAGCGGTCACGAACCGGCGCCTTGCTGCCGGCCCAAAAGGGTGTGGGGTTCCTGGCTTGCCGGGGGGGCATGCCGGTTGTCCCGGCCGCGCTTATTGGCACCCGCGAGGCGTTTCCAGTGGGAAAGCTGATCCCCAGGCCCTTTCAGGTCCAAATTTTCGTGGGACGGCCTATCCAGTTTAACCGTTCGGACGATCCGGAAGAGGTGGCGGCGAGGGTCCGCCAAGCGATTGCGGATATTCTTCTGCAGCACGGGAGGGAAGACTATGTGAACGGTCAATCCGTGGAGGAAGGCGTTTGAGATCCAACCCTATCCGGAAAGTTGTCCGGGCGATGTTGCTTGGACTGCTGACGGCCGGAATCGTCTCGATGGCTGCCGTTCCCCAAGATTCGCAGTTCATTTCTTCTCAGCAGTGCGCCGTGGGGGGGATCACTCTGGAAATGACCTCAAGAGACGTTCGCAAGCATCTCGGGCGTCCGCTAAAGGTGACGGTGGATGAAAACGCAGGAATCGTATACGACGAGGCCGAAGTCTGGAGCTACAAGGATCTGTCAGTCCATATGGGGGACGGCCGCGTGGTGGGCCTTACATGCGATACGCAGCTTTACACGACGCCGGATGGAGCCAAGGTGGGAGATTCCGTGGTGGTTCTCTTCCAACTTTACGGTCCCACGGGGAGCTTTGCGCTGAACGGCGACCGCCTTTACAGCTACCGCGTGCAGGGAACCGACAAGTATTTAATCTTTCATGTAAAAGGCGGAAAGGTCTGGCAGATCGAATTGGTGCTGGACGACGTCTAAAGCGTGTGGTTACGCGGGTTCTCCGAAGAGCGAGTTGACGTGTGACGCCGTAATTTTGACGTCCACAAGGGAATTGATCGCCGGTTCGACTGGAGAGGTGAAATTCACCACCTTGTTGTCGGGCGCCCTTCCGGTCCATTCCGTGCCCTTCTTGCTCCGCCCCTCTACGAGAATTTCCATCGTTTTTCCGACGCAGGCCTCAAAGCGCCGCGCCTGTATTCCGGCCTGCAGATCAAGAAGCCGCTGATGCCGGGCGCGCGCCACGTCGTCTGGAACCTGTTCGCCCATTCCGGCCGCGGGGGTATCAGGGCGCTTCGAGTATCTGAAAGAGAACATGGTGTCGTATTCGACGCGCCGGACCACATCCAGCGTCTCCTCGAAATCTTCCTCGGATTCGGTGGGAAATCCGACGATGATGTCGGTGGAGAAAGCAATGTGGGGGACCCGTTCGCGGATCTGGCCCACGAGGTCCAGGTACCACTGCTTATCGTACTGCCGGCGCATGAGTTTCAGGATGCGGCTGCTGCCGGCCAGCACCGGAAGATGCAGATATGGGCAGATGTTATCCCGTTCGGACATCAGGTCAGCGGCGGCCAGCGGAAAGTGGCGCGGGTGGCTGGTGGTGAAGCGAACCCGCCTGACGCCCGGAATGTCGCTGACGACAGCGAGAAGCGTGTCGAAACGGTCCTCTCCGTGCTTCCAGCAATTGACGTTCTGGCCGAGTAACTCTATTTCTTTGTACCCCACGTCGACGGCGTGCCTCACTTCGCGGAGGATCGACTCGAGCGGCCGGCAGACTTCG
>JARRNO010000083.1:0-9855 GCA_037384885.1 Acidobacteriota bacterium | reverse complement strand
CGGTCCGCGTCTCGAAATCCTGCTTGACGGCGGGAGGCAGGGGCGCGGCGCCCACAAATATACCCTTGAGACTTGAAAAATCGCAGCGGGGCAGGTTCGGGGCCGAGCCCAGGGCGGCGAACATGGCCGGCACCCCGCAGAAAAATGTGGGGCGCTCCTTGTGGATCGTCCGCGCCACGCCTTTCGCGCTGAACCGGGGAACGAGAATGACTTCCATTCCGGCCAGGACCGGCGCGTTCATGTGCGTGCTCATCCCGAAGCCGTGGAAGAGAGGCAGGACGGCGAGCATCTTTTCCACGCCTCCTTCTTCAAGGTGGCCCCATGCGGCGACTTGGCGGGCGTTCGCAACCAGGTTGGCGTGAGAAAGCACCACGCCTTTCGCGGTTCCGGTGGTCCCGCCGCTGTACAGGATGGCGGCCGGGGCCTCCACATCTTCTCCACTCTCGTTTAAGGCGCCGCCCGGCGGTTCCGAAACCAGATCAGAAAACTCGACCAGCCGGATCGCGGGCGGCAGATAGGGAGCGCGCACCCGCTTCCCTTCACCCCATCCGGCCAGAACGTTGTAGGGGAAAGGCAGGTAATCGGCAAGCCGGGCCAGTACGACCGACTTGACCGCCGTTCCAGCGGCCGCCTCCCCTGCTTTTCGGAGAAACAGCGGAATCGTCACGACGGACGAGGCCTCTGTGTGGGACAGGAAGAAATGGAGTTCACGCACCGAACTGAGCGGATTCACTGGAACCAGGACCGCCCCCGCCGCCCAGAGTCCGTAGGCGGCGATGAGGAACTGGGGGCAGTTCGGGAGCAGCAGCACGACTCGGTCTCCGGGCTTCAGGCCGGCCCCCGCGGCGCCGGCGGCCAATCGAGAAGCGAGGTCCTCCAACCGGCCGTAGCTCAAGCGCCGTCCCATGAAGTTGGTGCAGATCCGGTCCGGCCAAAGCGCCGCCGAATTCGCCAGCAGATGATGCGCCGGTGCCGCCGGATACTCCAGATGCCGCGGTACGCCCTCATCGTAAAAGCGCAGCCATCGCCTTTCCATTGTCCCCTCCCAAAAGGGCGTTCCCTCGCCGGCGGATGCCCTTCGCGCATTCTCTTCGTGCGTTCAGGTTAGCCCACGCTCGGGATTTTGGCCAGTGGACCCGGGGCGGTAGCCGGATGATGGACGAATTTGCAAAGTGGAGGCGTTATATTGTGTGGGTGGAGGGGAGGCGCGCGCTGTGGGCAAAATCTAAGGCGGCAAGTGCCATCTCATGGTCTTTCCGGAGTACTTTACTGTGCAGCTGCTGACGCTCGGCGATACGCGCCGCCCGATTGACGAGCAGGTCAGAGATCTGGCGGGACAGGCGCCCCGGTACCTGGAGATGATGCAGGAGCTTTCGAGAAAACACGGAATCTATATCGTGGGCGGCACCATTCCCATGAAGGATCCGGACTCGGAGAAAGTCTACAACGATTGCTGCCTCTTCACCCCCGGCGGCGGTTTCGGGGTCCAGGGAAAGATTCACATGACCCGGTTCGAACGCGACGAATGGTTTGTCTCACCGCGAAACCGCCTCAATGTTTTCGAAGCGGACTTCGGCCGTCTTGCCGTCTCCATCTGCTACGACGTGGAGTTTCCCGAAGTCGCCCGGGCCGCGGCGAAAAAGGATGTGCAGATGCTCATCGTTCCGAGCTGCACGGACGACCGCCAGGGCTTTTTGAGAGTACGGTATTGCGCCCATGCCAGGGCGATTGAGAACCAGGTCTACGTGGTTCACGCCTGTACGGTCGGCTCCATTCCCACGGTGCCGGCCGTGTCTCTGAACTACGGGCAGGCTTCCATCCTGACCCCCAGCGACTTCGCCTTTTCGCGCGATGGGATCCTGGCCGAGGGCCAGCCAAACCAGGAAATGATGATCATCGGAGAACTGAATCTGAGGAAAATCCTTGAAACACGCAGCGACGGCACCGTGCTGCCGCTTATCGATCACAGGAACAACGACAAGCCCATTGTTCCCGAGGTCTTAAAACTATGAACGCAGCCTTCACCAACGTGGTGGTCCGAAACACGACGCCCAGCGATTTTCAGGCGATCACCGAGTTGACGCGCAACGTCTACCCGTCCAGCCCCTCCTGGACCGAGGGGGCGCTCGCCTCCCATCTCCGAGTCTTTCCCGAAGGTCAATTCGTGGCCGTGGAAACGCTGGAGAACGGCATCGTCGGTATGTCCGCCAGCCTCATCATCCTCTGGGACGATTACGAGATGGAAGACACATGGCGGGATTTCACCGACGGCGGCATGTTTACCAACCACGACCCCAAGGAGGGGCACACCCTTTACGGCGCCGAAGTCATGGTCGCTCCTGGATTCCAGGGGAAAGGCATCGGCAAGCGGTTTTACGCCGCGCGGCGCGACCTGGTCCGGCGGTTGGGACTCTTGCGGATCCGTGCGGGAGCCCGGCTCCGCGGCTATCATCGCCACGCCGGAACGCTGACACCTGAAGAATACGTCAGGGGGGTCATCCGGGGCGGACTGGGCGATCCGACCCTCTCATTTCAACTCAAGGAAGGGTTCGAGGTGATCCGGGTCGTCAAGGAATACCTTCGAAACGATCCCGAAAGCCTGGGTTACGCCGCAGTGATCGAATGGCTGAATCCGGCGGTCGCCGGACCGGAACACTACGCGGCCCAGCCCCACCGTTACCGGGACGCCCGGAGCCATTCCTGACCGCTTCCGTTGATCGCTGATTCAGGGCGCAACCTCGCCAAGAATTCTCAGGTACTTCTCGTAGGGCAGCGCTTCCCAGCTCTCGGCGCTGACCGCCCCCTCCACCCGTGAAATCAGAGAGACGCGCTGTGCGCTCTCCACATCGGGCGCTTCGTAAATGTCCATGAAATCATAGGGGCCGAGGATGGCGTAGTGGGCAAGGAATTTGACACCCGGGCAAAGATCGGCGACCTTTCTGATCCAGTCCTTCCCCATCGCCTTCCGCCGGTTAACGTCATGCATGCTCTCGGGGGACATCTTGGTCATAAGAATGAACAGCGGCATCGGGCACCTCCTCTCTGGTACGAATTCCGGCATTGCCCCGTTCCACTTATTCAAATGTAACGACGCCGCGGCACACCTTCAAGGACGGCAGCCAATTGAGATTTCCTGAGGCGGTTCATTCTCGGGCACCTCCAAAACGCCGCGGCGGCAAGTGTTCACCCCACCCCTTGACATGTAGGCACATTCGCTCTATATTAACCATGTGGTTTAACTAACTAGTTAGTTATATGGAGCGGGTAAATGGTTCAAAACCAAAACGAAAAGCGGCAAGAAGCGCCAGCACGAAGGCAGATTCTCACTGCTGCCGCGCGGGAGTTCTCGGACAAGGGATTCGGCGGCGCTCGGGTGGACGCCATCGCCGCGCGCGCTCACGTAAACAAGGCAACTCTCTATTACCATGTGGGTAATAAGGAGGCGCTTTACGGCGCCGTGCTGACGGGTGTGGTCCAGAGCTTGACCCAAAGGCTGCAGGACAGCCTCCCCCGCATCAACGAACCCGAGGAGAAGCTGCGCGTTCTCATGAAAACCATCGGCGCCTGGGCTGAACGCCATCCCTATTTACCCCGGATCATGCTGCGCGAGGTCCTTTCGGATGGCAAGAACCTGCCTCCGGAGGCCGCACAGGCCATGGGGCGCATCTTCGGACTCCTACGCTCCATTCTCGAAGAAGGCCGCAGATCGGGACGCTTTAAGGACGTGGATCCCGTCATGGGCCACCATCTGCTTGTGGTTTCCAGCGTTTTATTCGCCACGGCTCAGCGCTTCCGGGCCCGGGTGATCGGCATGCTCGAGGCGGACCTTCCGCCCGAAAGGCCGCTGTCAGGCAGCATTCCCGAACTGTCGAACCTGGTACTCGGGGGCATCTTGACGTATACCGGACGCAGCGCCCCCCCGCCATCCAATGCCCCATCCAATCCAGAGGTCCCGTCATGAAGAACCCTGTGCGATTTCCCCTCTACACGCTCCTTTTATTCACGCTCTTGCTGTCAGCCTGCGGCCGGTCTGCAGGCCAAGCCAAGCGCCTGAAAGTTTCCGGAAATATCGAGGCGACAGAGATCCCGCTAAGCTTCAAACTGCCCGGCCGCATGGTTGCGCGCCTGGTGGACGAGGGACAGATCGTCCATCGCGGAGAGGTGATCGCCCGCCTGGACGACGCCGCCTTGAAGGACGAGGCCGAAGCGCGGCGCGCGGACATGGAAGCGGCGAAAGCCTGGCTGGCTGAACTGCTGGCCGGTACCCGCCCCGAGGATATCGCCCAGGTGGAGGCCTCTCTGAAAAGCGCCCAGGCCGATTTGGACCAACTCCAGAAAGACTTCAGCCGCCAGACCGCCCTCTTCAGGCGTGACGTCATTTCCCAGCGCGAATACCAAGCATCCCAAGCCAGGTACGAGGTCGCACGCGAACGCGTCCAGGAGATGAAAGAACGTCTCAAGCTTGCCAGAAAGGGTCCGAGGGTGGAACAGATCCGTGCGGCGCGGGCGAAATACAGCGCGGCCGCCGCCCTGCTGGGCATCGCTGAAACCCACTTGAAAGACGCTGTACTGAGGTCCCCCACGGACGGGATCGTCCTTTCCAAAAGCGCCGAGCCCGGGCAGTTTCTGGGCGCCGGTGGAACCGTGGTAACCGTGGCCGACCTCAAGCACGTATGGCTGCGCGCCTTTATCAACGAAACCGATTTGGGGCGCGTCAAGTTGGGGCAGACGGTGACCGTCACCACCGACAGCTACCCGGGAAAGACTTACAGCGGGCGCGTCTCTTTCATTTCTTCAGAAGCCGAATTTACCCCCAAAACCATCCAGACGGAGGCGGAGCGAGTCAAGCTTGTGTACCGCATCAAGGTGGACGTTTCAAATCCCGACATGGAGCTAAAACCAGGCATGCCCGCCGACGCCGTGATCCGCCTCGAGGGACCGGGAGCTTAAAAGTGGCTGCAATCCGAACGCTCGACATCACCCGGAGTTTCAAAGAGGTCCAGGCCCTCGACCGACTCAGCTTTGAGGCTGCGCCAGGGGAGATCTTCGGCCTTGTGGGACCGGACGGCGCCGGAAAGACGACGACCATGCGAATTCTGGCAGGAATCATGAGGCCGGATTCGGGCGAGGCCTGGATTCTCGACCGGAGCGTCACCAGAGAGCCGGAAGCCGTGAAGGATCATATCGGCTACCTCAGCCAGCGCTTCGGCCTCTATCCGGACCTGACCGTTCAGGAAAACATTCGTTTTTATGCGGACATCTACGGTGTCCCGCGCCGCGAGCGGGAAACACGGATGGCGGACCTGCTGGCGTTCTCCGATCTCTCACCCTTCAAGAGAAGGCGCGCCGCAGACCTTTCCGGAGGCATGAAACAGAAACTCGCCCTGGCCTGCGCTCTCATTCACACCCCCAGGGTGCTGCTGCTCGACGAGCCGACGAACGGGGTCGATCCCATCTCGCGAAGGGACTTCTGGAAGATCCTCTACCGCTTGATGAAGGAGGGCGTCACCATTCTGGTCTCCACGGCTTACCTGGATGAGGCCGAGCGATGCAGCCGTGTCGGGTTGATCCACAAGGGCCGTCTCCTGGCCGAAGACACGCCCGCAGGCATCAAGGGGCTGGTTGAGGCGGAAATCCTTGAGGTGGAGCTTAACGGAGCCCGGAACGCCGCCGACCTGCTGAAGAGAGAATTCGGAGCGGACGCGGTGGGCCTGTTCGGGGATCGCGTCCACGTCGAATCGAAATCTCCCGCGGATGACGAACGGAAGATCAGAACGATCCTCCGGCGCGAGTCTCTCCCGGTCACCTCGATCCGCTCCCTGGCGCCGTCCCTGGAGGACGTCTTCCTCTCTGTCATGGGAAGCCTGGAGGAAAAAACCGGCGATGAATAACGACGCGGTTGCCTTCGAGAACCTGGAAAAGCGCTTCGGCTCCTTCGTGGCCGTCAACCGGATCAGTCTCCGGGTCCGGAGAGGCGAAATCTTCGGTTTTCTCGGGCCGAACGGCGCGGGCAAGTCCACAACGATCCGCATGCTTTGCGGCCTCCTCTCTCCGACGGGCGGCACCGGCACGGTGGCAGGTTACGATCTTCGAACCGAGCCGGAAAAGATCAAGCGACAAATCGGCTACATGAGTCAGAAATTTTCGCTTTACGAAGACCTGACCGTGGAACAGAACCTTGACTTTTACAGCGGCATTTACAGGATTCCCCGGTCCCGGAAGCAGGAACGCAAGGCCTGGGTCCTCAAAATGGCCGGGCTTACCGACCGCCGCAAGGCCCAGACCGGAAGCCTTCCGGGCGGGATCAAGCAGCGACTCGCGCTCGGCTGCGCCGTTCTCCATGAACCCCCGGTGCTCTTCCTCGACGAACCCACCTCGGGGGTGGACCCGATGAACCGCCGCAGATTCTGGGATCTGATCTACTCCATGGCGGAAGGCGGCGTCACTGTCTTTGTCACCACGCATTACATGGAAGAAGCGGAATACTGCGACAGGCTCGCCCTCATCTACCGCGGGGAACTGGCGGCTGTGGGCACCTCGGCCGAGCTCAAATCATCCCTGATGGACGACGAAATACTCGAAATCCGCTGCGAGCGCCCCCAGGAAGCGTTGGACATCCTGTCCCAGATTCCGGGGATCAGGGACGCGGCCCTCTTCGGAGACGGGATCCACGTGGCGGCAACCAAGGAAAGCAGCGCCGGCGATACGATCCGACGACAGCTTTCCCAAGCGGGATTCTCCGTCGAAAGCATCGCCGGCGTCCCGCCTTCTCTCGAAGACGTCTTCATTTCACTGATCGAAGCGCGGGACAGGGACCTGCCCGGGCAGCAGGAGGTCGAGCGATGAAATGGCAGAGACTGGCCGCTGTTGCCCGCAAGGAAACGCTGCACGTCAAACGCGATCCACGCGCGCTTATCGTCGGCATCGCCATTCCCATCATGCTTCTCGTCTTATTCGGTTATGCGTTGAGCCTGGATGTGGACCGGGTGCCGCTGGTGGTCTGGGACCAGAGCCAGACCCCGGCCAGCCGCGAGCTGATCAGCCGTTTCGAAGGGTCCCGCTACTTCGCTCTCAAGTCCTATGTCACGGGGTACGGCGCCATCACGGACAACCTGGACAAGGGCGACGCCGTCCTTGCCCTGGTGATTCCGGCCGACTTCACGTTGAATCTGGGCGGCCCGGCGCCGGCCCACGTGCAGCTTATCGCGGACGGGAGCGATTCCAACACAGCCACGCTGGCCATCGGATACGCCGAGGCCGTCACGCAGAAGTTTTCAAACCGGATCCTGCTTTCCGAAATCCGGCGGCTCGGGCGCAAGCCGCCGCCGGAACCCGTGAACCTGGCCCCGCGGGTCTGGTACAACAAGGACCTGCAGTCGAGAAACTTCATCATCCCCGGCCTGATCGCCGTGATCATGATGATCATCGCCGCGCTTCTCACGTCGCTTACTGTGGCCAGGGAATGGGAGACGGGCACCATCGAGCCGCTTCTCACAACGCCGCTGAAGGGCGCTGAACTCGTCCTGGGAAAACTCTTCCCCTATTTCGTCATCGGTCTTTTCGACCTGGCCGTGAGCGTCATCATGGGGCGGTTTCTTTTCCATGTCCCCCTGCGTGGAAGCGTATGGCTCCTTCTCATCCAGTCGGTCATTTTTCTCGTGGGCGCCCTATGCCTGGGGATGGTCATCAGCATCGTGTCCAAAACCCAACTGATGGCAAGCCAGCTCTCTTTCGTCATCACCTTTCTGCCGGCATTTCTTCTTTCGGGCTTCATGTACGATGTGCACAACATGCCCGTACCGCTGCAGCTTGCCGCCGAGCTCATTCCCGCCCGCCATTTCGTCACCCTGCTGAGAGAGCTGTACCTCAAGGGCGCGGGGGTGCCGATCCTCATCGGGAGGGCCTCCATTTTGCTGGCCTTCAGCGTCATCACCCTGTTTTTGGCTATACGGCTGTTCAGAAAGCGCATGGCCTGACGCGCGGACCCTGCCCCGAACAGGGAGCAAAGGAAAGGAAGCCGGGAACATGTTCGACCGCTTACGCCACATGCTGATCAAGGAATTCATCCAGACCCTGAAGGACCCCCGCATGAGGAGCGTCATTATCGTGGTGCCCATCGTCCAGATGATCATTTTCGGGTACGCCGTCACCACGGACGTGAGAAACATCCAGCTGGGCGTCCAGGATCTGGACAACAGCGTACAGAGCCGCACGCTGCTCCACGATTTCACTTCGTCCGGCTATTTCCATATCGTCAAGCGGATTTCTTCGGCCGGCGAGGTGCGCGGCCTCATGGACAGCGGGAAGGTGCAGGCGCTGATACGAATCGACCACGGATTTGCGGACAAGGTTCTCGGCGGAAAGACAGCCACGGTGCAGATGCTCCTGGACGGGACCGATTCCAACACGATCAGCATCGCCATGTCCTACGCATCGCGTATTCTGGCCCGGTACAACGGGCGAATCATCTTCCAGGACCTAAGCCGCGACGGTCCGGCTCCCGATCGAAGAAGCGCCGTTGATCTCGACAGCCGGGCCTGGTTTAACGGAAACCTGGAAAGCCGTGACTACTATGTCCCCGGTGTACTCGCCCTGCTACTCATGGTCGTTGTCATCATGCTTTCCAGCATGGCCATCGTGCGGGAACGGGAAATCGGCACCATGGAGCAGTTGATGGTCACGCCCATCCGGCGCTGGGAATTCATTCTGGGCAAGACCATACCCTTTGGACTGATCGGGCTCCTGGACGTTCTCCTCATCTCGGCCGTTGCGTTGTTCTGGTTCAAGGTCCCTCTTCGGGGAAGCGTGTTCCTCCTGCTGGCCGGAACGGTCGTGTATCTGATGAGCATGCTGGGCGTGGGGCTCCTGATTTCCACCGTCAGCCGCACGCAGCAACAGGCCATGATGACCGCGTTTTTCTTCAACCTTCCCGCGGTCTTGCTTTCGGGCTTTTTTTACCCGATCCACAACATGCCCGGGATCGTCCAGGTGCTGACTTACGCCGATCCTCTCCGGTATTTCATCGTGGTCGTTCGCGGAATTTTTCTTAAAGGCGTGGGCATCGGCATTCTCTGGCCCCAGTTCCTTGCACTGGCCGCTTTGGGAACACTCTTGCTGTTCACGGCCACGAAACGTTTTCACAAAACCATGTCGTAGGGAGTGAAGCTATGGCTATATCCAGGCCCAAACTCATCGCCTTCATCCTCGCCGCCGTGTTCGCCGCCACGGCGGCTCCCAGGGCGGCCTCTCCCGCGCCGCCGCTGACTCTCGACCAGCTCACGAAGATGGCCATGGAGAACAACCCGGGCTACAAGGCCTCTCTCGAAACTCTGCATGCGGCGTCGGAGACAGTGGGCATCGAAAAGTCGGCCTACTTTCCCAACGTAGGGTTTCATTTCGGATACCAGCGTTTCGCGACTCACCTCTTCCTTCCAGACGCGGTCAACCGTATTCCCGGCTTCTCGGCCGCTGTCGGTCCCTTCGACCGGTGGGGCACCTCCGTCCAGGCCAGCTACACCCTGTTCGACAGCGGCCGCAGAAAATCGAAGCTGACGGCGGCGCGAGACCTCCAGGCCGCATCCCGGCAGGGAACTGAATGGGACCGGCAGGACCTTCTCTTTTCCGTACATCAGGCCTATTACTCGCTTCTGGCCGCACGCGAGAGGGTCACGGTCGCCGAGCAAAGCCTCTCCAGAAGCGAGGCGCATCTCAAACTGGCCCAGGCCCGGCGGGAGGAGGGTGCAGCCCCCCTCGCCGATGTTCTAAGGACGAGGGTGGAGGTCTCGAACGCGAAGGTGGTAGTCGTGCAGGCTCAGAGCCGGGTCCGGGTCACGCGGGGCGCCCTGAATATCCTGG
>JARRNO010000082.1:1287-14554 GCA_037384885.1 Acidobacteriota bacterium | reverse complement strand
CCCACTGGAATCCCCTTGGCGCTGAAATTCTGGTTCGTGTAGTACGCGAAGGCTTCACCGTGAAATTCGTTGCTGCCGCTCTTGGTCAGAACGTTGAACAGTCCTCCCGTCGAACTGCTGTATTCGGCCGGCAGTCCGCCCGTGTTCACCTCTACCTCGCGCACGAAGTTATAATTCAGATTTGTACCGAAGGTCCCTGTCACCACGTCCGTCGTATTGATGCCGTTGATGATCCAAACATTTTCGTCGGCCGTGGACCCCGCCACACCCGGATTGCCGCCTGCGCCGGCGTTGATGGCTGTGGGGGCCAGAAACAGCGTGTTCTGGTATCCGCGTCCCAGTGGCAGGAGGCTCAGCTCCTGACTGGTGAGGTTGGTTGAGACTTTCGTGTCTTTCAGTGATACGGCAGGTGGATGTGCGGTCACTGTCACAACGGACTTGCCGCTCTCCAGGGAAATGTTCTGGTTTGTGGTTGAGTTAAGCTGAACCTGCACCTTCGACAAGACGACCTTGTTGAAGCCCTCCGCTGAAACCGTCACCGTGTAGTCGCTCGATGGCGGAAGATAGGGGATCAGGAAATTCCCGTCCTTTCCTGTCGCCGTGCCCTTTGTCCCTTGAAGCGCAGGGGAGCTGACGACAACCGTCGCTCCCGGAATGGGATTTCCTTTCTGGTCTACCACCTTGCCCGAAATAGAGCCCGTGTTGGATTGAGCCAGCGCGGTCCAGCCGACAACAAGGCCTAAAATAATGAACAGTAACCCAACCATTTTCCCTTTCATTCTTGTACCTCCTCTTTGGAATGTTTATCTTCGGCAGTCCAGAATGGACCGCTCGCAAGGCCGCAGAACATTCAAGGGAGGGACGGCAAGCGGCCATCCCCCCGTGAAAGGCGGGAGGAAATGATACTCGCCAATTCTGTGAGATATGGATCGGCATCTTGGTGCGCGAAGGGGAGGAGGATTAATGTGACGCGGAGACCGGGCAATACCAGGGCGGTCTTCGAAAGCGGGATGAGCAGGCGCATCTCCACCTTCCTTCCGGCGCCGGTACAGGCTCCTGGAACAGCCCGCAGGCGCGGCGGCGGGGCACACCCTCATTTCCCGATCTTGCTCAAAGGCCCTCTCATATCCCTGTCTTGGATTTGCCGGCTCGCATCTAATGGTGTGCGGGTCATTTTGCCATTTGGCTTAATTAGAGAATAATACCGATGCAAGAATTTGTCAATCTGCAAAACCGCTTGTTCTCTCCACGAATAAAGCGGGAGCCGGCACTCTCCTCAACAGGTGGGTTGGGAAACCGCACCCGTCTGCTAAAAATAGGGGTGCGGCCTGTGAAGGGCCTGACACCGAAAGAAGCGCGCTCCCGTTTCGATCGAGGTTGGGAGAACACTTCCACCTTCTCGATGTCACAGCCTCCAGCCCATTTCTTGCTTTTCTCCTGGCCAGTGCGTCCATTTCACGGTATATTTAATGTTTAAGCAAAATACGGGGAGAGAGCTCATGCGCCAGCGGCCCGAAAAGCCGGGGCTTCTTCGATTCAAGCAGCGGATTCAGATCCACCGTGCCGTGGTGTACCTTTTTTCCACCGTAATCGTGGTCTTTTTCCATGAAGTCGGTTGGATGAAGGCCGATTTGAAGCAGGGCTTCCCCGCAGTGGCGATCGCGCTTCTCTCCGCGCTGTTCTTTTACCTGTTTTACGAGAAGCACTGGCGGCTTCGCATCGAGCCCGCCTGGATCCTGCTCGACTCCATCCTCATCACGTGGGCCGTCGCTTTCACCGGCGGCGCCGACAGTCCCTGGTTTCCCTGGTACCTCGCCAGCGTCAGCGCGGCCGCTTTTGTCATGGGCATCTGGTGGGCCGCCGCCTTTATGGTGCTGGATACCATCGGCTATCTCGGCGTGCTTACCTACCTCGGTGTTATTCGCAGCTTTCATAAAGAATTCATTCATAATTTTCTTCTTGTTTCCAATCTGTTCTTCGCCTCCTTTTTCGTTCTCTGGGCTGTCACCGCGCTTCAGAAGAAACGCGAGTTGATCAAGAAGATGA
The DNA here is from genome assembly GCA_037384885.1 of Acidobacteriota bacterium. Classification (GTDB taxonomy): domain Bacteria; phylum Acidobacteriota; class UBA4820; order UBA4820; family DSQY01; genus JARRNO01. Next base: position 12,508 of record JARRNO010000082.1, on the reverse strand, counting down.
AGGAAGACGAGAGCCGTAAAGTCGAGGAATTGACGCGCCTCACAACGGCCCTCGACCAGAGAACCCGAGACCTTTCAAGGGCGAATCTTAAGATCGTTCAGGCCGACCGGATGAAGACCCAGTTTCTCGCCAACATGAGCCACGAACTCCGCACCCCTTTGAACTCCATCATCGGCTTCTCCGAAGTCCTTCTCACCCGCCTCGAAGAAGAGATCTCGCCCAGGTACCTCCGCTTCCTTCAAAATATCAACACCTCCGGCGAGCACCTCCTCGGAGTGGTGAACGATCTTCTTGATCTCTCCAAGATTGAAGCGGGAAAGATGGAAGTCAATCCTGAACGCCTTTCCATCGAAAGCGCCGTGCAGGGCGTGTGCACCATTATGAAAGAACCGGCCGGGAAGCGCTCTATCGAACTGGCTGTGCAGTGTGATGCGGATCTGCCGCCGCTGGAAGCCGATCCCGTCAAGATCAAACAGATCCTGTACAATCTCCTTTCCAACGCGGTCAAATTCTCACCGGACGGTTCGACGGTCAGCGTCTCCGCACGCTTTCTTCCCTCCAGCGAGAGCATACTCGGCAAGGACGTTGTCGAGGTGGCTGTCTCGGACCAAGGGATCGGCATCGATCCGCAGGACCATGAAAGAATCTTTGGGGAATTCATCCAGGTGGACTCCGAGGCCGGCCGGCGCTTTGAAGGCACCGGACTCGGCCTTGCGCTCGTCCGGAAGCTTGTCGAGATTCACGGTGGGACCATTCGACTGCAGAGCGCCCCAGGGCAGGGCAGCACGTTTCGTGTCGAGCTTCCCCTCGCCTTTTCAGGGGCGCCCGGCCCGGCGCCGAACTCCAGCCGGCCGGCTTCTTCCCGGGAGCCGCAGACCGCCAATACGGTTCTCATCGTGGAAGACGACACCACCGGCTACGAGGTTATCGCATCCCACCTTTCCGGGTCCGAGTACCTGACGGTGCGGGCGCGGCTGGGCGAAGAAGGGGTGAGAATGGCCCGGACACTGAAGCCTGCCGCCATTACTTTGGATCTGATTCTTCCCGACCTCGACGGGTTTCAGCTTCTGAAGCGGCTCAAGCAAGATCCGGAAACACGAGACATCCCCGTGATCATCGTGTCCCTGGTCGAAAAGCGCGAGCTTGCGTTGGCGCTCGGCGCCGAAGACTACTTCGTCAAGCCCGTGGATGGTCCGCGCCTGGTCGGGCGGCTTCGCGAACTGGCGCCCCCCGCTTTCCCTGACATTCCGGTCCTTCTCATCGACGACGACAGGCAGGTTCACGATCTTCTTGATGAAGTTCTGGCTGAAAGGGGCTACCGCACCCTTCACGCCTACGCCGGAGGCGAAGGGCTTGAAATGGCCCGGAATCATTCCCCCCGGCTTGTTGTCCTCGATCTCCTGATGGAAGGCATGGACGGTTTCAAGGTGGCGGCGGAGCTGAAGGAAGATTCCCGGACAAAGGACCTGCCCGTCCTTGTTTTGACCGCCGCGAACCTGTCCGAAAAGGATCGCTCACGCCTTTCCGGCAAGATAAACGCCATGGTGAATAAAGACGGGAGGTACCATGCGCGTCTGCTTCAGACCATCGACCGTCTTGTACGGCGTTCCCCGGGGGTGACCGCAGATGTCGAACAGTGATCTTCAAAGAGGTCCGGCCGATATCCTCCTGGTCGAGGACAACCCCCAGAATCTGGAGCTGGCCGAATTTCTTCTGGAGGAAGCCGGATGGCGGGTACGTACCGCAAAGAACGCCCGCCAGGCTCGCGAAGCCATCCAAGACCATATGCCGGATCTCATCCTGATGGACATCTACCTGCCCGGCTGCAGCGGCCTGGATCTGGTCAGGGAGATCCGTCTCATGCCTGGTGGGAGTGAGCTTTCCATCGTCGCTCTCACGGCCCACGCCATGCGCGGTGATCGCGAGCGCTTCCTCAAAGGGGGCTGCACCGGCTACATCGCCAAACCCATCGACGTCAAACTATTTGTATCATCCATCCGCCGATATCTCCAAGGTCATTAGAAGGTAAAGGGGAGCAACCCCGATGAACCAAGGCCGAGCCGTTGAAAGCGGCAGAATATTGATCGTGGACGACCAGCCGGAGAACCTTGATCTCCTCGAGGAAATTCTCGCAGTCGCCGGCTACACGGTCATACGCGCCGGCTCCGGCGCCCAGGCGCTCGATATGGCCCGCATCCAGGAACCGGACTGCATCGTCCTGGATATCATGATGCCGGGAATGGACGGCTACCAGGTTTGCCGGACGCTCAAAACCGACGAGCGCACCTGGTACCTGCCCATCATCATGCTGACGACGCTATCCGAGGTTTCGGACCGGGTGAAAGGCCTGGAGGTGGGTGCCGACGACTTCCTGGCCAAGCCCGTCCACAGCTTCGAACTGCTCGCCAGGGTGAGGTCGCTCGTAAGAATACGGAGGCTCCGGCAGGAACTGGACAGCTCCGAAAACATCATATTCAGCCTGGTCAACGCCCTGGAAATGAAGGACCGGCAAAACGCCGGCCATTCCGAACGGGTGCTCTCGCATTCCGTACGTCTCGCAGCGGCCCTTGGTCTCGCGCCGGCAGAACTGGAGGACATCGCCAAGGCCGCCATCCTCCACGATCTTGGAAAGATAGGATTGCCGGAGAAGTCGCTCTCCCCCGGGGTCTCGAGTTCCGAAGCGCTCGATCCTGTTTACCGCCGCCATCCAGAAATCGGCGCTCAGATACTCGGCCCTCTCGCAAGCTTTGCGGGCGCCCGTCACATTATAAGGGGCCATCACGAGCGCCTGGACGGCTCCGGCTATCCCGACGGGCTTGCCGGTCGGGCCTTTGAACTTCCCGTCGAAATCGTCGCGCTTGCCAACGCCTATGAAAACCTGTTGGTTGAAACGGGCAACCGGGAAAAGGCTTGCGGCGCGCTACGCCGCGATGTTGAAGCCGGCCGGTTTCGAGAAGAGACGGTTTCCGTCTTTTTCCAGGAGGTGATCGGCCCGGGCCAGGCTGTGTCCGGTTCTGCACTTCCCTACCGACACATCCTTCCCGCGGCGGGGCTCCATCTTAAGGGTAACATTCTCGTGGCCGACGATCTCGCCGCGAACCGGGCGATCATGCAGGATATCCTCGAGCAGGACGGGCACAGAGTCACCATGGCCTCCAACGGCGATGAGGTCCTGCAGGAACTGCAACGCAACAGGCCCGATCTGATCCTGCTGGACATCCGGATGCCGGAAATGGACGGGTTCGAGATCTGCCGCCGGATCAAAGCGCGGCCCGAAACGGAATTCCTTCCGGTCATCCTGGTCACCGCGCACCGGGACGCTATGGACAGGCTGAGAGGCACCCAGGCAGGAGCCGATGACTTCCTGCTTCTTCCGGTGAACCACCATGAGCTCAAAGCGCGCGTCAAATCGCTGCTCCGGCTGGGCTATTACGTGCACGACCTGGAGCAGCACCCCAATGTTGTCCTCTCCCTGGCTTCCGCGCTGGAAGCCAAGGATCCTTACACCCACGGTCACTCCGAACGGGTTGCGGCCCTTGCGGTTCAACTGGCGGAGGCTCTCGGATTGCCGGAAGATTTTTGCGTCGTGCTGCAAATGGCCGGTAAGGCGCATGACATTGGCAAAATAGGCGTTCCGGACCGGTTGCTGCACAAACCCGGCAGGCTGACGGAGGAGGAATTTTCCATCATCAGAAACCATCCCGCCCAAGGCGAACAGATCTGCAGCCACCTCAGGTCGCTTCGGGATGTTTTGCCCATCATCCGCCACCACCACGAACGCTTCAACGGCAAGGGATATCCTGACGGACTCACCGGAGAGGACATCCCACTCGGCGCGAGAATCATGGGGCTCGCAGACGCTTACGAATCCATGACATCCCACCGCACTTACCGCCGGGCCCTCGAATCCCGTGAAGTTCTCGGCATCCTTCGCAGAGAGACAGAAGAAGGTCTCTGGGATCCCGCCATCTTCCCCGTCTTCGAACGTTTGATCGGCGGACGCGCCGGGGCTTGATACGGCTGGGTCCGGCAACGCTTCCTTGAATCGAACCCGTATCTTTCTGAAGGCTGGGACAGGGCCATTCCGTTTCAAAACTTGGCCTTTTGCGTCTTTTCCGGAAACATGACTCTTGCTAACCATCTCTTCAGCAATCTGTTAAGAACATTCCTAAATTTGCAGCTTTTTTAATTGACTAGATGTTCATCGTCTTGTATATTATCGGTTTGACAGTGATACGAGAAGGCCGGGGGGCCCATGGAAGCTATAAGCAGGAGACCGCTTGCACGGCTTTCAGGGATTCTACAACTCCGGTTTTTTATCAGCAGCACCTTCCCGCTCAAATTCCCCCCGACCCGAGTTAAGACTAAGATTCCTCAATCGAACGCAGATATTCCCGACACTCATTAACCTTTCCGGCCGCCGCATTCATCTGGCTTTCGCGAGTTCCTCCCGGCGAAGATCATCGGCCGGCCCCGGATCATGACACCACAAAGGAGGAAGTCAATGTTGAAGAAGCTACTGTTGCTCACCGCCGTTTTGGCCTTCGCACTGCCGGCGATGGCCCAGACCGGCAAGTGGAACGTGGAAATCGGGGCCTGGGACGCTCAGCCCAGGGGCCAGGAACTGACTTACGCCCTCGATGCCTACGACATCGGCCTGTTCAACTACCAGAATGGATATGGAAACTTCGGTATCGGCCGCGCCTACCAGACCGAGTTGGGACGCCACATTGTGCCCACTTTCAAGATTGGCTACACCACGGGCGACTGGACCACCTGGCTGAGCTACAGCCACTTCAAGAAATCCCAGAGCGGGACCACCGCCGGCAGCAGCGCGATCGCCCCCAGCATCGGCTACGCCTGGTGGGGCTGGGATTACGCCAATTACGGCATATTCAACAGCGAGTTAAAACAGAACCTTTACAATTTGGACTTCGGCCGCACCTTCCACCCCGCCGCCAAGTGGAACCTCATGCTCTACACCGGCCTGAAGTACATGAAGCTCGACAGCACCGAGAACATTTTCTACGCCGACAACACGGGTTATTCTTATAACAGAATTCCTCCTATCTGGGGCAACCCGGTTCTGACCAACAGCGCGAAGGGCTTCGGTCTGAACTTCGGTCTGAAGAGCACCTTCAACGCGGGACGCGTCTGGTCCTTCACGGGCGGAGCCGAACTGTCACTCACCTCCGTCAAGAACGACATTATGCGGACTGAAGTCGTTTACGCCGACTATTTCTCCCCGGTTACTGATACACCGGCCTATCGGGCCTTGCTACAGGACAACCCTTCCGCCAGCCTTCACTACGTCACGCCCGGTGTCAAACTTTTCCTGGAAACCAAGGTGAAGTTCACGCCGAACTGGTACGCCAAGCTCGGCTACCGTTTCGACGCCTACAAAGACCTGATCCGGTACTACCGCAGCACCAACTGGCAGGCCGGCGCCTTCACGCCCGAAGCCCAGAACCTGACCATGCAGGGCTTTTACATTTCCACCGGTTTTACCTGGTAAGATCAGACCAATCCCATTTACACAAAGGACCGCCCGGAGGGGCGGTCCTTTGTTTTCATTTTCGATTCACGACTCACTGGGTACCGCCGTCTTCCGGCAGCTTGAACTGCTCCGGCCGCTCCTTCACGACGTCGCGCAGCCAGTCCTCAGGATAGCCCTTCTCCTGGTGCCGCCCCTGGTGGTCCATGACATAGCCGTCGTTGTACTTCGTGAAGAGCGTCGCCGCCAGCTCCTTCCAGCGGGCGAAGACGCGGTCTCCGGCCGCCACGCTGTAGCGCGTGAGAAAGCGTCTCGCGGACTCTGGGTTTTTCTGGTAAAGCTGCAGCGCCGTCCTTTCCACCGACGGCTGCATGGCAAAGAAGTCCCCCTCCAGCTCCTTCTGCACCTTCACGATGTCCTTGACCATGTAGGAATACTTGAGCTGAGCGTAGTTGGCCACCAGGTTGAAGACCCACCAGGCGGAATCCCATGAAAAACGCCGGATCGTTCCACGTGCGAAGGCCGCCGGCACCTGCGAAATCCCCGCGTAGAGCGGGAAGTAGCAGCTCGTGTAGGTGTCATCCACTCCGTACCAGAGCACACCACCGATCGGATCGGGCATTGAGCCGCGCAGGTTCGCCACGAAGGAGCACCCCGTCTGCTGCGTGGAGATGGGACGCTCCCACGAATACGTCTGCCCGCCCACCTTGAAGGTCATGGGCCGGCAGCGCAGCGGCGAGCCGAAGGGGCCCGAATCCACGCCCTTCGTCATATCCAGCGGCGTGCCTTCGTAATGGTCCCGCATGAGGGCCATCACGTCCTGCACGGACAGCTTGCTGTCCGCCTTGATCCAGAGCGGGTAGGGTTTGGCGCCCTTTAGGCCCCGGTTGTAGTCCATGGACAGGTGGAGCGACGGCGCCGCGCGGCGGAAGATGGACCAGACGCGCGTGGCGGTGTAACGAAGCTTCTCGGGGGAGGCGGGGCAATACACATCGCAGAACCTGAAGGCGCCGTCTGTCTTGGGATCGTAGTAGCCCTTCTGTTCCGCAAACTCGATCACGTCTGGCGAATAGAGGCAGTGGTCCGGGTCGTGCAGCGGGAACGCCCCGATGCGGGCCTTGTTGGCATGAGCCGAGATCATGCCGTCCGGCACCCGGCGGGCCACCCAGACCGCCCCCTTTACATCCGGCCCCTTGCCGATCATTTCGAGAAGCCAGACTTCATTCGGATCGGCGATGGTGAAGGTCTCGCCGGTGGAGGAGTAGCCGTATTTCTCCACGAGATCTGTCATGACGTGAATCGCCTGGCGGGCCGTCCGCGCGCGTTGGAGGGCGATCTGCATGAGGGACCAGTAGTTGATGCCCACCTTTTTATTCTGAAGCTCGAGCCGCCCGTCGAAGGTCGTTTCGCCGATGGCGAGCTGGTGTTCGTTCATAATGCCGCACACGGCGTAGGTATGAGGAACCTGCGGGATCCTCGCCCGCACGTTGCCGTGCCAGTCGCGCACTTCGAATATTTCGCCGGGCTTGTGGTCGGCGGCCGGCGTACAGCGCAGCATGGGCAGGAACTCACCGTCCACCGAATAGGTGATGATCACGGTACCGTTCTTGGAGGCGCCCTTGGTGACGATGATGTTCGTGCAGGCGTTTGTCCACGCCGCAAAGGCGAACGACAGCATGAAAGACAGAAACAGAACGCGCTTGACCATGTCCCCTCCCCTGGCTGAAATCGCGCCGGTGAAACGTTGCTTCAGGCGTGTCGCAAGTTGCCGGTAAGAAGAAATTCTACCACGTGCGGCCCGACACCCGGCCCAGCCGTAGGTTACGTTGGGTCGTTCAACTCTTCGCTGGCTCGTAGTAACCGTGCGTCAGGAGCACGGCATGCGGGCCTTCCAGACGGAGCCGGTACAGGCGCCGGAGGAAGACCACAGTAAAGGCAAGAAGCACTAAGCTCCAGACACTGAAATAGGGAAGAGAAACATACGGCCAGTAAACGTTCAAGAAGGAACTCTTGAAGTACGTGATCCCCAACATCCCAACGCCGAAGAGGCACCAGGCAAGGAGGGCAGCCCATGTCTGCTTCCTCAGGCCGTCAGCCGGTTCTTCCAGGCCCAACGTCCGGCCCAGCTTGAGCCTGAGAACGGGGTTGTAGATCAAACGGTAAACCGCGACCGCCCCCAGGGGAACCAAAGCCATGGCAATGAGAATGGCGGCCCCGTAATGCTGCAATTGCCAGTTTGTGAACCTTGACATGGGATCTCTCCAGGACAGCCCTCCCAGAATGGTCACCAGGAAAACTAAATCGGCGGCGACGCCCAGGGCCCCGCCGACGAAGTGGATCGAAAACTGCCCGAACACATAAAACGGCGGCTCAAAAAATTTCAATCTCATGAAGAGCCGGGCCGTACGTGTTTCCCTCACTGTTCTCCAAACCTTCGCCCCACCAGCCCACATGAAGATGACCAGCAGGATCAATCCCATGAGGATCATGAAGATCCACTGGCGGGGGTGATTCTTCGTGACACCTACGGAATGGAGTGCCCGCCCGGTTTGGGAGATGAAATAGAAGTGTGCAAACGCCGCCCAGACCAGCATGCACGTCAGCGGGCAAGGCAGACCGTAGCGATGGATGAGCGAAAGAATCCAGAGCGAAAAGCAGACGCCGGCGGCAAAAGCGCTCACTCCAACGAGCCTATAAAGGTTGGGGTGCCCCAGAAAGAATGGCTGGATGATTTCCCGAGAGCCCCCTTGCTGCATGCGGATCCAACCCTGCAGGAGCGAGAAGAAGACGGTCAACCCCAGAACATGGTAATTGAGCCGAAAGCGATAGCGGAATTCCATCCGGCGCAGTCGGGAAAAGACCATGACGATCCAGAACATGAGGCCGTGCGCCACGAGGTATGGCGTGATGCCGAGCGCGCCGATTCTTATATAGCTCCTGGGGACACCGTACATCGGCTTGGCGGCGTCCCACCTGAAGACCGGATTCGGGACCCAGTAGGAAAACGCCTGCCAGATCGCCAGAAGCACAACCGTGATGGCCAGCTCTTTCCAGAAAACCTTCTTCCCAGTCTTGCTTCCGCCGCGCTGAGTCCGCAGGACCCTCATCAGTCTTTTCAGTTGGAAAGCGAGACGCTCAGAGGGAGAAAAATCAGCCTCTGGGCCATAATCCTTGGCCTCATCACTCATTCGTCCCCCTACGCCATATTCCGGAAGCTCTTCCGCTACCGGATGCTTTACCAGATAGTGCCCCCAAACTTGGCCGTTACGACCCAAGGGATGGGTGCCCGGACTTTTTCGCACGGCTGAAGCCTGTAGCGCCATTTTCTGACCGCATCCAGGGCAGCTTTGTCCAACTCCTTATTCGTGCTCTTCAGCACGACGGCATCGACAATCCTGCCGTTCGAAGCGATCTTGACCTGCATTACGACCAAGCCCGGCGCCGCCTCCTCCGGAAACAGCGGATTTACTGTCTTCACGAGTTTCGGCACAATCTGGCCTTTGTCATAGGGCGTCAGCGGCACGCCTCCTTTCAGTTTGCACTGAACCTGAAGGTGATAAACCATGTCAGCGGAGCCTTCGCCTGCTGGCAGGGTAGCAACTGATATCGCCATTTATGTGCGGTTTCCAGGGAGACTTTGTTAAACACTTTGTTGCTGCTATCTTGAATCTTCTCGTGTATGATTCGTCCCTGGGGACCAATTTGCACCCGAAGGGAAACCCAGCCGCTCTCCTTATCCCACACGGCTGATTTTGGATATTTTGGGAAGGATTTCTTGATCAATTTAGGATAGCCGTCTGTTTTGTCGCAGGCAGGCCAGGTCCGGGCGCCCCGTGGTATCTCAAGTGGCGCCATTTTCGACTCTGTCATATAAGCGAACGATTCGAGTATCCAGCGGGCCGTTTCCTTTCCGCCCTGAAAATAGCGTATGCGCTCAGGCAGAAATTTCCCGTTCAAAACTTTATTCTTGTAAAGCGATCTTGAATTCCTGCCGCTGTCCTCCTCGAGCAGTTCCCCTGTTTGGAGATCCACCCTCATGCCCCAAAACCCAGGGGTGCCCTTTTCGCCCCTTGAGACATCCACAACTTTACGGCCATCGTTCAACCTCCGCCTGGTAACCCTTGTAGGTTCAGTTTGGGGGAGGTCGTCTTGAGTCGACTTATCCAATCCATTTTCCAGGTAATAGGAAGTCGCGGCATCGGCAACGGTCCACTCACCCTTGAGGATCCGTGCAATCTTCCCTCCTGAGCGGATCAAGGTCCTGTCGGCACCCTTTGTTTGGATTTCTTCACGCCACGAATCAGGGGACATCCATGTGAGCGTCAACGTTCCTGTCACAACTTTTCCATCTTTACTGGCAGACTCGTATCTTGCCTTCAACCGGAACGGCTTCGCGCCCTTCGCCCGCAGGTCGTACCCAGCTTCCGCCTTCTTGCAGAGCGCCGTCAGCGCTCTGCGGCTGAGCCCTTCGGGGTTATTGGCGCGAACCGGCATCCAGCTTGGAGCTAAGAAACAAACTGCAAGTGTCATCGCCAGCGCCGCGCAATACCTTCGAGTCCTCATATGAAACCCCCCATTCTACTTGTGCACGACTCCCACCAACAACTCCGGCCCCGTACCGAATTTGAAGGTGAGGAAGCGTGTCAGGGGCGCCCGTGCCTGCTGGCAGGGCAGAAGCCGGTACTTGAATTCTTTGGCGGTCTTCAAGCTGGCTTTATCAAAGACCCGTCTGCTGCTTTCCACTATTTCCTGACTGAGAACCTTTCCGGTGGACCCGATCTGAATTTTGATCACAACCTCGCCGCCGTGCCCCTTCCAGGCTACGGAATGCGGATATTTTGGAGCTGCCGCCTTAACCATCTTCGGATATCCGGTCGTATCGTCGCAGGCGGGCCAAGTCGCAGAGCCCCGCGGAATTTTGAACGGTACGGCTTCCGTGTGCTGAATGTAGTTGAACGAACTCAATGTCCAGCGGGCTCTTTCTTCGCCCTTTCTAAAATAATGGATTCCGCTAGGAACCCACATATTACCTATCTTCTTGCTTTGGTAAGTGGTCTTGGCATCTGAGCCCCTGTTCGTCTCCAGCAATTCTCCCGTTTCAGGGTCCAGCCGGATCCTAAAGAATACAGGGCTATCCTTTTCTCCCCAGGAAACATCCACGACCTTCCGTCCGTCCTTCAAAGTCCGCCTGAAGACTTTAATAGGATCGCTCCTGAAGAAGTCTTGGCGATTGAGTACGTCCAACCCCTTTTCCAAAGACGATGCCAAGTCCGCATCGGCCAAGGTCCACTCACCCTTGAGGATTCGTGCGATCCTGTCTCCGGAACGGATCAAAACCCTGTCCGCTCCACTCGTTACGATTTCCTCGCGCCATGATTCGGGGGAATCCCAGGCGAGCACCAACGTCCCATACATCGCATTCACACGCTTGCCGGTGGATACATATTGCGCCTTCAGTCGAAAGGGTCTCGAGCCATTTTCGCGAAGGTTGTAGGAATTCGCTACCTTTTGATACAAAACCGCGGCTTCCTTCCGATCCTCAACGGATGTCCGTTCGGCTACGCGGTCGGGCTCAAATCTCGCGGTCAAGGTCCACAGGATTGGCCCCCTCTGCGCATACGGCGGGAACTGGAATCGCCAGTATCCTAGAGTCTTACGGACGGCCTTGGAAAATGGATTCTTGTCTTTCCCGTGGATGGTTAAATGACGTACCCGTCCGTCTCTCTC
>JARRNO010000082.1:0-1279 GCA_037384885.1 Acidobacteriota bacterium | reverse complement strand
CGCCCTCAATCAGGCGGAAGTCTCCTCCACCGTCGTCGCTCCCATAGATGAAGGCCTTCGCGGGTATGGAAAGGAGCGGTTCTTCGGTCTTGCCAAGATCAGAGATGTTGAGCAGCCGCCACTGGGACACTCCACTGCCATTCACGGTTTCCCTGATGATAGAAGGCAGGAGATGACCACCCCATATTCTGCTCACGTAGGACCATTTTCGTCCCGATGCCGTGGAAATGGCCAGCAGGCGCCGCTTGTCCCGGTCCAGATGAATCCAGCATCTCTCTCCCATAGAAACGCTGCAATCCAGTTCCCGGTCCCCGTTATCCATCTTGCGCGGCATAACTCCGTCCGGCTTGCCTTTCGGCAGATCCAACCACCAGGAAATGGAAAGGGGCTCAAGCACCTTGACCAGCACGTCGTCATCCGCCTGGGTCCAGGTTCCATGATCGACGATACCCTCCTGATCACCATGGCGCACGATAATCCGGGTTGCTTTGCCCACGGACACTTCTTTCCGCCAGGAATCAAGAGACTTCCAATAGAGAACGAGTGTGCCTGATACAATCTTGTGATCTTTGGCATAGCCTTCATACTTGGCCTTCAGCCGGAACGGCTTCGCGCCTGCGCTGCGCAGGTTGTAGGCGGCGGAGACCTCCTTGCAAAGCGCCCGGGCCTCCTTTCGATCCTTCCTGGAAGTCCAGCACAAGGCGCCAAGGGATACGGTGAAGAGGATGGCCGCAATGGCGGCCCTGGAGGCAATTTTCTTTAGCACAATACGCCGTCTTATTTCATTCGGATTCATGTTTATGGGTACTCCTGCATCAGATTCTGCGCCTGCCGAAGCTCGCTCATGCGTCACGGGTGAAAACCTACTGCTTCCCTCCTTAAGGCACACGAGTCACGAGGACATCAGTGGAAAGCGTATTTGACGGTAATGAGCCACAGAATGGGGCACTGCTCGGGCTTCACTCCAACCAGTTTGTAGCGCCACTGCATCACGGCGTTCAAGGCCGATGCCGTAAAGGCATCACCTGTGCTTTTCAGCACCCAGGCATCTCCAATCCTGCCATCGGCATTAATCGAAACGCCCATCGCGACCCTTCCCGCCAATCCTTCAGCAGGCGCCCGGGAGGGGTACTCGGGGAGAACGCGGTGGGCCAGCTTCACCTTGACCCCTTTAGGCATCACTGAGTGGACGAACGGTGCAATTCCAAAGCCCGGCCCCTGCGCCTTCCACTTGACGGATTCCTGGGGGATCTGAAACATCCCGTCGCTTTCGGCGCTC
>JARRNO010000081.1:8720-23578 GCA_037384885.1 Acidobacteriota bacterium | reverse complement strand
GCCCGGTTTTGTCTTCGGCGTCGTGATGGGCAGCGGAGCCGGTCTGCCCAAACCTTCCTGACATTCGGGCACCAAACGAGACAAAAAAAGCGGAGGGCAAAACCCTCCGCTTTTTTTAATTCATCTTGTCAGGTTACTTTTTCTGCAGACTGGCCAGAACCCTGGCAAGGCGGGATTTGTGACGCGCAGCCGTGTTGGCGTGGATGATACCCTTCCGATGCGTCTTGTCGATGGTCTCGTAGACCTCGGAAAGATACTTCTGAGCCTCATCCAGCTTGTTTTCGCTCAACAGGCTTCTGTACCGCTTGATGTGGGTCCGCATTTCGCTCATGGCGGACCGGTTGCGCACCCTGCGCTTTTGGTTCTGCCGGATTCTCTTGATCGCTGAACGGTGATTTGCCACAACTTCCTCCACGAAACCTCAAACGAATCCTGATATTACATGGAAGCAGCACCCATGTCAAGCCTTTCCGGGCGCGTATTCAGGAGACCGGGCATCTTTTGAAACCCTCTGGGAAACCTTGGAGAAAACCCGGTTCGAACTTCACGGCGCGGAGTGCGGAAGGGGCCGCCCGCAATGCGGTTGTGCTATGATCCAACTGATCCGGAGGTCCCCCATGCAGGTTCGAAGAGAGGGAAAGGATGTGCTCTTCAGGCTCGATCCGGGAGAGGAACTGGTGGGCGAACTCGTTCATTGGGCCCGTAAGAGCGCCATTCCGTCCGCCGTTATGACCGGGCTCGGCGCGGTCCGGGACGTCCATCTCGGTTATTTCGACCTGGACGCCCGAAAGTACGTAAAGATCCCCGTTCCCCGGCACGTGGAGATTGTTTCCCTGGATGGGTCCATCGGGGTGCTCGACGACGAATATCACGCCCACGTCCACGTCACCGTGTCTTCATCTGGAGGGAACTGCGTCGCCGGGCATCTCTTCCAGGCCATGGTCTCCATCACGGCCGAGATTCACATGACCGTTCTCCAGGAACCGCTGAGGCTTGTAAGGCAGCCGGAGACGGGGATCCTTCTTTGGGACCTCGCCTGAAAGTCTTCCCCGCGCGTCTGAGGAGGGTCAGGCTTCGTTCTCCTCGAGCATCCGCCAGAGGCGGTACAGCGCGTAGTGAGCGGAAAAGGACATCACCGCCTCCCTCGAATACGGCATGAAGATCTTGTGCACCCGCTCTTCCACGGGTGTGGCCACCGCCATATAAACCGTTCCCACAGGCTTTTCCGGGCTTCCCCCCTCGGGCCCGGCAATACCCGTTGTCGAGACGGCGCAGTGCGAGACGAACCGGGCGCGCGCGCCGCGGGCCATGGCGAGCGCCGTCTCTTCGCTGACGGCTCCCGAAGCTTCCAGCGTGTCGCGAGGGACGCCCAACAGGGTCTGCTTGGCTTCGTTCCCGTAAGCGCAAATTCCACCCAGGTAATAGCGCGACGCGCCGGGAACGGAAACGATCTTCTGCGAAATGAGCCCGCCGGAGCAGGATTCAGCGCAGGAGAGGGTCCAGCCCCTTTCCAGCAAGCGGACGCCCACCATCTTTTCGAGCGCATCGCCTTCCAGGCTCACGAGATGCTTTCCGAGCCCCCGTTTCAGCTCTTTTTGAATCCCGGCGGATTCTGCGTCAAGGTTCTCCAAAGGCGGAGAAGTTAGCGTGACGCTGATCTGGAGAACACCCATGTGGGGGAGGATGGATACGGAGTGGCCCGGTTTCCCGTACCACCGCGAAAGGACCGGTTCCACGTCCGCTTCCGGAAGGCCGGCGGCCGTGGCCCTCACCACCTCCGTGCGGGGGCGTTCGGGGAACCTGCCCGCGAGGCGTGGGATGACTTCCGAATCCAGGATGCGCCGGAATTCGGCGGGAACACCCGGCAGGAGCACGGCAACGGCCCCACCCGTTTCCACCCACCCGCCGCAGGCCAGCCCCTCGCCGTTGGCCAGCGGTTCGCTGCCCTCCACGACGAGCGCCTGGCGCAGCGCCTTTTCGCTCAGCGTCCGTCCCCGGGACTCATAGCGCTTCGCCAGTTCGGCCTTCCAGGTTTCGTCGATCACGACCTTCCGCCCCAGGACGGATGCCAGCGCTTCCCGGGTCAGATCGTCGCCCGTCGGGCCGAGCCCGCCCGATGTCAGCACGATGTCCGATCCGGCAAGGGCCCCCTTAAAGGCCGAGGCCAACGACATGAGATCGTCGCCCACGCGGACGACCCCCACCAGGGCAATGCCCAGCGACGCCAGACGGTCCCGGGCCAGCGGCCCGTTGGCGTCGGGACGCGACGGATCCAGCATTTCCGAACCGATGATGAGCAAAGTTGCCGTCGCCATGCCAGGTTCCTCCGATCCAGTGCTTCTTCATTCGGATCCATATTCACGTACGATAGACGCCGCCTCTTCCCGAATCGCCTGAATCTCCCGCAGCGTTCCCTCGGCTCGCTTCTCCACCTCTTCGAGCGCGTCCATCAAAATCGCCAGCCGGTTTTCCAGGCCGGGAGAGGGAGGCACTTCCTCCACTTCACCCGACAGATCGGGCGGTAGCGGAGGGGGTTCCACGGGCTGGAGTTCTTCCTCGGCGCTGTCTTCCAGATCGGCCGCTTCCACCTCCGGCTCGGGGAGTTCCGCCACGTCCTCGGGCTCGGGCCTTTCCCCAGAGTCGGAAAGCTCCTTCGCCGGCTTCGCACCTTCGTCCGAACCCGCCTTTACTTTCTTTCCCCGGTCCCGCCTCGGAGAAGCCAGGTCTTCGGCCGGGGCCTTCAGGATTCTCTCCTGGTCCTGCAGCCGCCGGATGGTCAGCTCGATGATCTTCTTGAGGGCGTCGTGAACACCGGTCCCTACCGTCGCCACAGACAGGAAAAAGGGAACGCTGCGCCAGTTCAGCCTGTCTTCCAGTTCTTCCACCGGCGCAAGGTGGTTCAGGTCCTGTTTGTTGTACTGCATCACCAGGGGAATCGTTTCGGGATCAAGCGTGTTGAGCAGCAGGTTCTTTTTCAGGTTGGCCACACTCTCCGTATTGGCGTCCATCATGACCTGCTGGGAGTCCGCCACGAACACGATGCCGTCACATCCGCGCAGCACGATGCGCCGCGTCGCGTCGTAGTATACCTGGCCCGGAACGGTGTAGAGCTGGACGCGAATGCGCATCCCCTTGATTTCGCCCAGGTCCATGGGCAGAAAGTCGAAGAACAACGTTCTGTCTGTTTCGGTGGAGACGCTCAGCAGCTTTCCCCTCCGATCGGGTGGGGCCGTCTGGTAAATGTGCTCGAGATTCGTTGTCTTCCCGCCCAGGCCGGGGCCGTAATAGACGATCTTGAGCGTAATCTCCCGGGTCGCCCGGTTAACCATGACCATGGCCGTTCTCCTTCTGGATTCCGAGAGCGGCCATCCTCCGGTAGAGATGCCGCCTTTCAATCTGCAGTTCCTCGGCCGACCTGGAAACGTTCCAGTCGTTTCGAATCAGGGCCCGCCGGATGAACTCGTGTTCGAAATGCTCGCGCGCGTCTTTCAAGGAGCCTTCCCAAACAAGTTCCGGGCCCGTCCCCGTCCCGTTTCCAAGAGGCAGGTGCCGCGGATCCACTTCCACATCGGGATGCATGATCATCACGCGCTCGGCCAGGTTGCGAAGCTCGCGCACATTTCCAGGCCAGGCGTACCCCATGAGAGCTTCCCGGGCCTTGTCAGTGAGGGTCTTGGGGGGAACACCGTACTTCTGGCCGTAGAATTTGCTGTAATAATCGAATATAAGGGGAATGTCCTCTTTTCGCTCCCGCAGCGGGGGGACAACCAGAGGGATAACGCTGAGCCGGTAGTACAGGTCCTCCCGGAAGTTCCCTTCCTCGATTTCCAGTTGAAGATCTTTGTTCGTGGCGGCGATCACCCGGACGTCCACCTTGAGGCTCCCCTCTCCCCCGACCGGTTCAATGGTCTGCTCCTGGAGGGCCCGCAAAACCTTCGCCTGCGTCATGAGGCTCATGTCTCCCACCTCATCCAGGAACAGGGTCCCGCCGTTGGCCAGCAGAAACTTTCCCTTCTTGTTCTCGATGGCGCCGGTGAAGGACCCCTTTCGATGGCCGAAGAGCTCGCTTTCGATCAATTCCTGGGGGATGGCAGCGCAGTTGAGTTCTACGAAGGGGCCGCCGGTCCGGTTGCTGTGGGCGTGGATCAGGAGGGCCACCAGCTCCTTTCCCGTTCCGTTCTCTCCGAACACCAGAACGCGGCCTTCGGTGGGCGCCGCACGCCTGATCTGTTCCTTGAGATTCTGAATGGCCGGCCTTTCCCCGACGAGCTGAGTTTCCTCGCCGAGCTGATCCTTGAGCAGCCGGTTCCCTTCTTCCAGCCTGTGTTTCTGGAGGGCGTTCTGCACGCCCACCAGGACGCGCTCGAGAGAGAGCGGCTTTTCAATGAAATCGTAGGCGCCCACTCGGGTGGCGCGAACCGCCGTGTCGATCGTGCCATGGCCGGAGATCATAAGAACTTCTTCCGTACGCCGCTGCCTGTTCATCTCCTCCATGACCTGGATGCCGTCCATCCCGGGAAGCCAGACGTCCAGGAGCACGATCTCGAAATCGCCCTTGTCAAGCAGCTTGAGCGCCGTCTCGCCGTCCTCGCAAACGGTCACCGAGTAGCCTTCGTCCTCCAGGATCTGGCGAAGCGTGGTGCGGATGCTTTCTTCATCGTCGACAACGAGAATGCGCCCTCTGGGCATGGTACGGCTCCTTAAAGGGGAAGGGTAATGATGAAGCCCGCCCCTCCCTCGTAGCTTTCATCCACTTCGATCGTGCCGCCGTGCTCCTCCAGAACGCGCGCGACGATGGGCAGACCGAGACCGGTCCCCTTCCGCTTCGTGGAGTAATACGGCATGAAAAGGCGGCTCCGGGCTTCGCGCGGAATCCCCGGCCCGGTGTCCCGCATGGTGATGACCGCGTGCCCGTCGCCGCGGCGAAGCGAAATGCTGATCGTCCCGGACATCTCCATGGCCTCGATGGCGTTTTCAAACAGGTTCTTGAACACCCTGTGCATGGGCTCCCAATCCAGGCGAACCGGAGGGAAGTCCGGCGGAAGCTCCATTTCCACGTTGACCTTCGCGTAGGCGCTCCTGTAGGTGGACGCCGCATCCATCAGGAGGGAGGTCAAAGAGACGGGCTTGGGGTGAATTTCCGGAAGGCGGGCGAAGCGCGAGAACTCGTTCACCATGGTCATCATGCCCTCCACCTCGCGCTCGATGGTGTTCGTTCCTTCCATCACCGCCGTTTCAAGGTCCTGCGCCTTTTCTTTGACCTTCTTCCGGATGCGCTGGGAGGACAGCCGGATGGGTGTCAGAGGGTTCTTGATTTCGTGCGCCATGCGCTGGGCCACTTCCTGCCAGGCGGCGATCCGCTGCGCGCGGCTCAGATCGGTGATGTCCTCCAGAATCAGGAGGTACCCGAAAGGAGTCCCGGAAGGATCTTTCAGTGTGGCCGCCGAGACGGAAAGGATGCGCTGGCCCCTGCCGCCGGGCAGGGGAATTTCGCGGTTCATGACCGGACGTTCGGGCAGGCCGCTCAGGATTTCCCGGATCGGCGCCCATTCCGGGCGCGAGATGATGTTCTGGAGCCGTTCGCCCCTCTCCACGCCCATGAGTTCCCGGGCTTTGAGATTTAAGGTGCGGACATCCCCCTCCGTATCCGTGGAGATGACCCCGATGTTCAGCGTTTCCAGGAGCGTTTCGATGTAGCGGCGCCGGAGCTCGGCGGACTGGGTGGACATCCTCAACTCCTGGTTGGACCACTCCAGCTCGCGTTTGCTGGCCTGCAGGTCTTGTGTCATCCGGTTGAACGACTTGACCACCTGGCCGATTTCGTCCTTGGCCTCGTATGGGATCTGGTGGGCCAGGTTGCCCTTCGACACTTCCCGGGTCCCTTCCAGGAGCAGCTGCAGCGGAATGCTGATCTCCCGGGCGAGATGGCTTCCGATCCAAAGGGCCACGAAGGTGATCATGAGGGTCAAGGCCAGGAAGGAAGAAATCAGGGAAATCTTCACCACCTTGCGCTGCGATCTGGCCAGGAGGAACTGCCGGTTGTTTTTCGCGATGAAGTCCATCTGCTGGAAGAGATCTTTCGGTAGGTACGATCCCACCATGACCGCCACCTGGTCGTTCACTCTCACGCCGCTTTCCACCATCGGCCGGGGCGACAGCCCCACCCACCCGCGGAGGCCTTCCCGAGAAAAACTCTTATCGAGCTTATAGGAATCGGGAGCCTGAAGGGTGTCCATGCTGCGATAGAGCACCTTCCCGGAACGGTCGATGAGCTCCAGGGTGTCCACATCGCCCAGTCCCACCAGGTGTTTGGCGAGGGCCGGCTGGAGCGCCGGGGAGACAGAGGCGAGCTGGCGCGACACGGCCTGGGCCTTCCGGTACGTGTCCCGCCGAACCATGTCCATGGCGTCGTCCACCAGGTGCTGCCCGCTCTGGTTGATTTCCTGGTACGGGGATTGGAACCACCAGTCCACAGCAGCCCCAGCAGGACGAATGTGGTCAGCAGCCGGGTCCGGAAACGCGCTCCTTCGCGCTGCCGGCGCCAGTCCAGGAACCCCTTGATCAACTGGCGGAACAGGACGAGCAGAACGAGAAGAAGCAGGAGGATGATCACGAGCGCCAGCCCCGTGAGGACCGGGCCCGTGGCGAGCCCGCTCTCCCCGCGGCTCTCCAGGTGCCGGATCACAAAATAGACGGAGAGCACCAGCCCCAGGCCCGCCAGGGCCACCACGCTGATCGCGATCCGTCTGAGAAGCAGGTGTTTCATGGCGTCTTCAGCTCCTGGCTCACCCAAGGTGTCTCCACGTCCCAGGGAATGATCCAGAGGATGAAGCTCGAGATAAGGGTGACTCGCGCCCGGACCGAGTACTGGCCCTCGCCGGGCTTGAGGTTGGCTACGGAGGTCAATTCGATGTCATGCACGTGGCCGGCGTATTGCCTCATGTCCTCCCAGCCGCCCACCACATGTTCGTCGACCTTCTTGTCTTTGATCAGGGTTACGATTCGGTACTGGTGCGTGAGGTTGTCATACGTAATGGTTCGGTGAATGATCTTCCGCGCCACCACCTTGTCCTTCCAAAGCAGGCGGTGGCGGATAAGTTCCACCGTAAAGGTGATCGTGACCGGCCGGGTGGACTTGATCGCCTCCTTGAGATCCTGCCGGTCGAAGGCGTTGCCCACGCCAAAGGAGACCACGACTTTCTGATTCTTGAACTGCGCCGTCAGCCCGCTGAGGTAGGGACCCGATGCAAGGACCTGGACGGCGATTCCGAGCAAGACAAGAACAGCAAGCTTCCCGGCCCGCCGCACGCTCATAGGGCGTTCGCCGCGGCTTCGGCCAGCGGAGAACGCTCACCCCGGACAAGCGTCACGTGCCCCGCCAGCGGGTGGTTCTTGAATTTCTCGACCACAAAGGTCAGGCCGTTGGAAGAAGAATCGATGTAGGGGTTGTCGATCTGATAGGGGTCTCCAGTCAGAACGATTTTGGTCTGTTCCCCCGCGCGCGTGATGATGGTCTTCACCTCGTGAGGCGTCAGGTTCTGGGCTTCGTCCACGATCATGAACTGCGCGGGAATGGAGCGGCCCCGAATGTAGGTCAGGGCTTCGATCTGAAGAATGCGCTGATCCACAAGCTCCTGGTAGGCGGCCCGCCCCGGATTGGCCGCGTTCAGGTTGAGAAGCAGCTCCAGGTTGTCGAAAATCGGCTGCATCCAGGGCCTGAGCTTCTCTTCCAGCTCGCCGGGCAGGAAACCCACGTCACGTCCCAGTGGAAAGATGGGACGGGTTACCAGGAGCTTCTGGTACTTTTGCGCATCGGACACCTTAAAGAGCCCGGCGGCCAGCGCCAGCAGGGTCTTGCCCGTCCCGGCCTTTCCCACGAGCGTCACCAGCGGGATCCGCTCGTTCAACAGGAGATCCAGGGCGAACCGCTGCTCCCTGTTACGCGGCATAATTCCCCAAAGCGGCTTCAGATCGTCCAGCGGCTGAAGGAGGCCCTCGCCGGGAAGATGCCGGGCCAGGGCGGTGTGCGAAGGGTTGTCCCGGTCTGTCAGCAGAAACATCTCATTGGGGTACACGCCGTCCTGATCCAGCGCCAGGTTTCTTTCGGCGAAGAGGCGGTCGATTTCGGCCCGCGACACCTCCAAGTGCCGCCAGCCGTTGTACAGATCGTCCACCTGGACCTTGTTCGATTCGTAATCTTCGGCTTGAACGTCCAAGGCGTCCGCCTTGACGCGGAGGTTCGTATCCTTCGTAACGAGGACCACATCCAATCCCTTGCGTTTCAGGGAAAGCGCCACGCCCAGAATCAGGTTGTCGGCGTTCTCCCTGCGGATCGTGGGCGGGATCAAATCGGCCACCTGGTCCATGGCCACCGTCAGGGTGCCTCCCCCTTCCAGCGGCACGCCGTGCGAGAGGGGCCCCAATTGTCTCAGGGCGTCCAATTCTCTCGACACGTGCCTGGCGTTCCGGCCGATCTCCGTCACGTCCCTCTTGAACCGGTCGATCTCCTCGATCACCCAGATGGGGATAACGACCTGGCTTTCCTTGAAATGGTACAAGCAGTTCGGATCGTGCAGCAGAACATTCGTGTCGAGGACGTACGTGGGGCTCATGCCATCTCCTCAAGGATCGACAGGACCTCGCGCATACTGCCGGGGCGGTCCTGCATTTTCTTGTTGAGACATCGCGTCAGCAGTTTTTCGAGGCTTTCAGGCACCCGTACCTTCGAAGATACGGGAGGCGGCGTTCTATGGAGCTGCGCCAGTAGAATCTGGGTTGAGTTTTCGCCCTGAAAAGCGTCCTCACCCGTCAAGAGAAAGTAAGCCAGAAGACCGAAGCAGTATACGTCGGACCGGGCGTCCAGCTCCTTTCCCTGGACCTGCTCGGGGGAGACATACCGGGGAGAGCCCACGAAATGGCCTTCCTGCGTCAACTCCGCGCCTTCGTCGGTGTACGCGATGCCGAAGTCCAAAATCTTGGGCACGACGTTTGAAGTCAGGATGACATTCTGCGGTTTCAAGTCGCGGTGAATGATGCCCAGGCGGTGGGCCGCATCGAGACCGGACGCCACGCCCTTCAGGACCTTGACCTTGTCTCCCAGCGAATGCTGCAGCTTTCCCGGCTCTCCCACCCATTTGTTCAAGGTGGGGCCCGGCACGTATTCCATGGTCAGGAAGATCAGATCCCGCCAGGTCCCCAGATCGAAGACCCGGACCACGTTGGAATGCGTGATCTTTCTGGCCAGCTTGATTTCCCTCAAGAAACGGTTCCGGGTGCTTTCAGAGAAGCCGGTCCTTCCTTTGAGCGTCTTGAGGGCGATGATCTCGTCCAGCTCGATGTCCCGGACCCGGTACACCTGCCCCATACCCCCGCGGCCGAGCTCATCGAGGATTTCGTACCGGCCCGCCACGACGGCGCCCGGCGTCAATTCCATGGCGCTCAGGTCGGACAGGACGGACTGTGCATCGGCATAACGCTCGTCCGGATCGGGGTGCATCAACTTTTTGAGGATGTTCTTCAAGAGGTCCGGTATGGGCTTTCCCTTCATGTCCTCGAACCGCGTTTCGCTGTCCGACCAGCGCGGCGGCTCCCCAAAGAGAAGGCGGTAGAGAATGGCGCCCGAGGAATAGAGATCCGACCCTTTGGACTGCGTCTCTCCCACGAGGACCTCCGGGGAGAGGTACGGCATGACGTCCCGCTTGAGACGCGGCGTGCTTTCGAGATCCGTCAGCCTCCTGGCCATGGAGAATCCCCAGAGTTTCACCTTGGGGCCGACCCCCAGCAGGACGTTCGCCGGGCAGAGCTGCCGGTGGATCACGCCGTACTCGTGGGCCTGCTTGAGCCCTTCCAGAACTTGCCGGACGATGTCCACGGTGTCGAAAAGCGTGGGGACGTATCCCTCCCCGAGCTTCTTCTCAAGCGGATCCCCCTCGAAATACTCGTGGACCAGGATGAGCCCCTGGTCGTGATACAGCACGTCGCGAAGCCCGAGAATGGCCGGGTGGAAAAGGCCGACAAGTTTCTTGAGCTCGTTGGCGTAACGGCGGATGAGCGCCGTATTGCCTTGGCTCACCTCGAGGAGGTGCATCAGGACGGGCAGACCCAGGTGCGTATCCTCGCCTTCGTACCAGACACCCGTGTGGTCTTCGAAAAGCTCGTTCGTCTTCTGGTACCGTTCCTGCCCGGGCGAAAAGCGCTCCAGCGCGGACAGGCGCGTGGCCGCATCCCGGAAGCCAAGGTCCTTGGCAACGATCCTCTTGTAGTGGGTCACCGCTTCGTCGCGCCGGTCCAGGGCTTCCAGGGCCCTGGCCTTTAAATAGTCCGGCCAGGGATCGGAGTTTGCACCCCCAGGGAGATCGGACAGAATCTCGAGCACGACGTCGGGATTGCCCAGCTCCAGAAAAGCACGCGCCTTGAGCACCGCCGTTCGATGCGGCTCTTCGCGGGAGGAAGCCGCCGACTGGAGCTTTTGTATGAGGTCCTTCAGAAGGGCGCTGTCGTTTCCCGCCAGGTCCACCGCGTTTTCCCACTCGCCGGCTTCCAGCGCCATGGCCATGGCGTGGCCTTTCAACCCGATCTTTTCATAGCACTGGCGGGCCAGGGCGTACTGATAAACGGTTTCGAAGCATTTGCCGGCATCCTCGAAGGCGCCGGCCTTATAAAACAGGTTGGCGGCCCGCTCCCAGTCTCCCGAATCCCGGTAAAGGCGGGCCGCTTCCAGTTCCTGGCCGGACTGTTCGAGCTGGGAGGCGGTCTGCTCCACATTTTCTTCCTGGGAGGCCGGTTCCTTTTCCTGGACGGGCAGACCTGCGGCCTTCCGACGCTGGCGGACTTCCCGTTCCTTTTGCGCCAGGTCGCGGACCTTGCCTCCGTAGCCCAGGGATTCGTAAACCCTCATGGCGTCCGTAAAATAGCCGCCTTTCTCCAGGCAGCGGCCCGCGCTCTCCATCAAGCCGACGGTTTGAAAGATCTGTGCGGCCCTTTCAAAGGACTGGCCCCGCTCGAAACTCGCCGCCGCCAGGGCCTTCCGCTCTCGCCACACTTCTTTCTCCGACGGAGAGAGCAGAGCCTCATCCGGGAACTGCCGGATGGCTTTTTCCATAAACAGCATGGCTTTTCCAGGCTTACCGGCCTTGTCCGACTGGAGCCCGGCCTCCCAGAACTTGCCGGCCTTTTCATAGTAGGCCGCGGCCAGCCCGGAATTGCCCCCCTTCTCCGCAAACATGGCGGCCTTCAGCGGCTGTCCCGCGTCCGCGAAGAGCTTCGCGGCCCGAGAGTATTTTCGATTGTCGGCAAGGATGGAGGCCGCCGTATCCAGTTCGCCCACCTCGAGGAGCAGGGAAACTGCGCTGTCCGTATCCCCAAGCTCTTCCTGGACTTTGGCCGCGGCGGGACGGTCCCCCGCCTTGAGATACATCTTCAGGGCCTTCTTGAGGTAACCCGCCGCTTTATACAGGTCCCCAGCCCTCAGATAATCTCCGCGAAAATATGCTTTTCTGGCCTCTCGCGTTAGCCGGGACACTCAGCCTCCAAGGTACACAAAGATTAGCATTCCCCGAAAAGGTGTGTCAAATATGTCCCAATTGTCACAAGCGCTGCGAGATGCCTCCGCCGGCGGCGCCTTCCGGCCCGCGCCGTGAACCGCGATCAGCGGGCGCAGATCCGCCGCCCGATCGAGGTCCGGGGAGGCGGCTTGGAACGGCTCTTACTGTGCAGAACCCGGCTCTGCTATCATACCCTTATGGCCGGTCCGGTGATGCACCGACAGATTTACCGAGTCTCCCAAATCGTCGAGCTCCTGGCGCGGGAACTGGAAACCGCCTTTCCCGACATCTGGGTGGAAGGCGAAGTTTCTTCCTTTAAAAAGGCCGCATCCGGCCACATGTACTTCACGCTGAAGGAAGGCCGGTCTTCGCTGAAATGTGTCATGTTCAGAAGCTATGCCGGCCGTCTTCCCTTCACACCTGAAAACGGCATGCTGGTTCTCGCCAGGGGGAAGCTAAGCCTTTACGCGGGGTCCGGCGACCTTCAGCTCTACGCCACGATCATGGAGCCTTCGGGGCTCGGCGCCATGCAGGCGGCCTTCGAACAGGCGAAGAAGCGCCTCATGGAAGAGGGCCTGACCGATCCCGGTCGAAAGCGCCCCATCCCCCCCTTCCCTCGGCGCGTGGGGTTGGTCACGTCGCTGGAAGGCGCCGCGATCCGGGACGTCTTCTCTGTTCTCTCCCGGCGGGGCGCCGCCTTCGAGGTGGTGGTCCGGCCCGCGCTCGTTCAGGGGCCCAAGGCGCCCGAAACCCTCCGGCAGGCCCTGGCGTCCCTCTCCAGGCTCGACGACCTGGACGTGATCCTGCTCACCCGGGGGGGCGGGTCCATGGAAGATCTCTGGGCCTTCAACGACGAAGAGCTCGCCCGGATGGTGGCGGCGTGCCCCATCCCGATCGTGTCCGCCGTCGGGCATGAAGTGGACACCGTCCTGACGGATCTCACCGCGGATCTTCGCGCACCGACGCCGTCCGTGGCGGCGGAGCTGCTGACGGCCGCCACGGAGACCGTGCTCGTCAAGGCCCGGGACGGTGAACGCCGGATCCGTCACTTGATGCAGAGCCGGTGGAGCGGCTTTGCCGAACGCCTGCGCCTTCTCCAGGCCGAGCGGCTCCCGGTCCTAGTGACCCGGCGGATCGAGCAGCTTGAAGAATACCTCGACCGGCTGCAGGGGGCGGTCCGGCGCTGCATGGAAGGGCGCTGGTCGTCGCTGGATTCTTCGCTCGCCCTCCTCCGCCGGGCGCTGACACCGGAATCCTTGCGGCGCTGGATCGAGGGACTGGAGGTCCGGACGCGAAACGCCCGGAAGGCGCTGGCGGCGGCCCAGCTTGCAACGCTGCGGCAAAGAGAGGCCCGCGTGACCGACTTCATGCGCCTGCTCGACTCCTTCAGTCCGTTGAAAGTAGTGGGCCGGGGGTACGCCATCGCCTTCGGTCCCAACCGCAAGATCCTGACGGATGCGTCAAAGGTCCGTCCGGGAGACCGGGTTTCCGTGGCGCTCCGGAAGGGGCACTTGGCATGCAGGCTGGAAGAGGCGTCCGTCAAGCCGGCTCCCGAGCTGCCGCGCGGCGTTGACGTGGAGGACGACCCCGCCTACAATAACCGCTCGGAGGTGAAAGATGGATGACAGACGGGTAGAAGAGCCCATGGAACTTCGCGTTCAAGTCGACGAAGAGACCTCCGAGGGGACTTACGTCAACTTCCTCTCGGTCTTCCACAACCAGGCTGAATTCGTCATGGACTTCGGCCGCATCATCCCGGGAAAGCCGGAGGTGAAGATCATGGCCAGGCTCCTGACAAATCCCATCGCCTTGAAGCAGATCGTCCGGACTCTCCAGGAAAATATGGAACGCTACGAGAAGACCTTCGGCCCCATTCCCCAGAACCCGCCCATGCCGATTCCACAAGGGCCGGTTCAATGAAAAAGACCGGCTGGTTTGCGGCGTTCCTCATCCTGCTGCTGGGGGCCGTCCTGGGCACGCTTCTCGGCCAGATCGTAGGCATCCTTCTGCCTTCGGGCAGCGCTCACGACCTCTTTTTCAAGGGGGTGTCTATCGGCCTGACCAAGCCGCTGCACCTCGACCTCTCTGTACTTCAGATCGTCTTCGGCTTTACCCTGTCCGTCAACCCGCTCACCCTGCTCGGGCTCCTGATCGCAGCATGGGTCGTGATCCGCTTCGGCCGATGACCCGCATCGTTCTGGCATCGAAAAGCCCAAGACGCCGGGAGTTGCTGTCCATGTTGGGACTGAAGTTCGAATGCGTTCCCTCCGGGGCGCCGGAACCCGTCCACAACGGGGAAACGCCGGGCGACACCGTTCTCCGGCTGGCGGCGGCCAAGGCGCAAATGGTGGCAAAAGATCTTACGGGCGATGTCCTGGTGGTGGCCGGGGACACCCTTGTCGCCACAAACGGCGACGTGCTGGGCCAACCCGATTCCCCGGAGCAGGCGGCCGCCATGCTTTCCCGGCTTTCGGACAGCAGCCATTATGTCTACACGGGAGTGGCGCTCATCCGTCCCGGCCGCGCACCGGCCACCGGCCTGAGCCGCAGCGAAGTGCGCTTCTATCCCATGAGCCGCGAAGAAATCGAATGGTACGTGGCCACCGGGGAGCCCATGGACAAGGCCGGGGCGTATGCCGCCCAGGGCATCGGCGCCGTGTTCATCCGGTCCATCGAGGGATCGTTCTTCAACGTGATGGGGTTTCCGGTGGACCTGTTCTACCGCCTCCTCCCGGAGGTCGGCCTCGACCTGCAGGAGCTGCGCGATGCGCCTTCGGCCCAACGGTAGACGGTCGACGGAAGTCGGTAGCTAAATATTTGAATAGCCTTCCTTCGCGAGGCCCATCGGGGGCGCAACGCCGTCGGCGTCGCCGAGGCTTCGCCTCTTGCGGACTTTGTCCGCCGCTCCCCAAAAAAAGAGCACAACACCACCCGTAGTGGCATGTACGGCATTTAACTTGCGGCTAACGATTCACAGTTCACTGCGCGAAGCGCATCCGGCCGCTGCACGGCTCAAAGCGCCGTCCCGCAAAGGAATAGAATATCCCCAGTGGAAATCACCTCGTCACATCGTCACTTAATCACTCAGTTACAGCGCGCCAGTGCCCGCGTCCCCGAAGCCACCGGCTGGCCTGGCGCCAAGATTAAAACGCGCAGCGTACCTTGGACTTCTTCCCTCTCCCCTCTTCCTGGGTGCGGCTTGCTGCGCCCAACTCCCTTGCCTCGCCGCTCCGCGCCTCCGCGGCTCCACCCGGCGTTCTTCTCCCGTCCTCCCTGTGAATGGGGTGCCGCCAGGCCGTGCGGCGAACTACTCCA
>JARRNO010000081.1:0-8702 GCA_037384885.1 Acidobacteriota bacterium | reverse complement strand
CCATCTCGCCCAGGGACTCCCGGAGCACTGCGAGCAGCGTATCGAATGTGAAGGGTTTGGTGACCACCCGGTCGACACCGACTTCCTGGAGTTCCCAATCAGGAGGGACCTGCGCCGCCGCGGTCACCAGTATGGCCGGCGTACGCAATGTTTCGCGGACCCGCAGTTCCCGGAGCAGCCGGATTCCGCCCACCCGGGGCATCATGCTGTCGGTGATGATGCAGTCCGGCGATTCGGTCAGCGCCAGCTTCAGCCCTGCCAGCCCATCGGCGGCGTCCAGGACACGAAAGCCCTCCTGTTCGAGGACCACGCGGAACATCCGCCTGAGATTGTCATCGTCTTCAACGACAAGGACTGTCTTTTCCACCGGGGCTCCCCTGGATCACTGCTTCGACGCGCCAGCGGCCTTCCTGCCACGAAATTTCCACAGCGCCTCCCGATCGCCCCGCCAAACGGCCGAGGTAGGCCAGTCCCGCGTCGGCGTCCGGACTTCCGGCGGCGTCTCGACCGGACCAGTAAGTTTTCTGAAGCAGTCGCCCGGCATCCAGAAGGTCTTCGTTTCCAACCAAGCGGTAGGTGGCCGTGAGGCGTCCCGCGTCGGCGCTTAGGCTCCAGCTCACGCTCTGACCCGACGCGTTTGCGAGCGACAGCGCCGCGCCAAGGAGTGCTGATCTGACGGCATCCCGCGGCAGATCAAGGACCACATCGGAAGCGTTCCCGATCCATTCGGGCTCTTCCACGGGAAGGGCCGGATCAGCGAGTCGCTCCTTCAGCTCCGGCGCAAGGGACGCCGCGTTCCAAGCCGTCTTCTCCTTCCCGTCCAGGTCGCGAATGCGCCAATACCAATAGAGCATCCGCTCCAGGGAACGGATGTTCTTTCCCAAAATCGCGAGGGACTCCTGAACGGACGGAGAAGCGTCTCTGAGTTCCCCCTCCAGGAGGTAGTGCGCTCCCAGAAGATTGCTGAAGGGCGTGGCCAGGTCGTGTTCGAAAAACAGGCGCTCGTCGAAATCTTTCATGAACGCCTCCGGAAATCGGCGGGATCGATGTCCAGGCGCCGGAGATGCTCGTAGACGTTCTTTCTGCTGATTCCGGCCAGCTCCGCCACCTTTCGGATGTTGCCGCTCGTCCGCGTCAACGCATCCCGGAAGTACGCGTCATGAAACGAATGCTGGGCTTCTGAAAGGGGATTCAGCAGGGACCCTTCATCCTTGCCGTTCATCCCCTCCGTATCCGGATCCCATCCTCCCTGAACGTGCAGCCCCGCCGGGAACAGGTCCGATTCCGCGATCATCTCTCCCCGGGCGACCACGAGTGCCCGCCGGATCATGTTCTCGAGCTCGCGGACATTGCCGGGCCATGAGTAAGACATCAGCCTGAAGCGGGCGTCCGCGGTGATCCCCTTCACCTCCCCGTTGATCTTCGGCCCGTGAATCTTGAGAAAATGGTCTGCCAGCAGGGGGATGTCTTCCTTACGTTCCACAAGCGGCGGGATGCGGATCGTCACAACCGAAAGCCGGTAGAAAAGGTCGTCCCTGAACTCCCGGGTCTCCACCTGGCGCCCCAGGTCCTTGTTTGTCGCCGCTAGGATTCTCACGTTTACCGGGATCGTTCTTGTGCTGCCGAGGCGGCGGATTTCCCCTTCTTGAACCGCCCTGAGGAGCTTGGTCTGGATGGACATGGGGGCGTCCCCGATTTCGTCGAGAAACAGTGTGCCGCCGTCCGCTTCTTCGAAGAGGCCTTTCTTAGGCGCGTAGGCGCCCGTGAAGGCGCCCTTGAGATACCCGAACAGCTCGCTTTCCAGCAGGGTTTCCGGAACGGCGCCGCATGAAATGGCCACGAAGGAATTCTTGGCGCGAGGACTGGCGTTGTGAATCACCTGGGCGAGAACTTCCTTGCCCGTACCGCTCTCCCCGATCAGAACGACCGGAACGTCTCTCTTGGCAACCAGCGCGACCAGGTTCAGGACCTTTCGCATGGCCGGACTGTCCCCGACCACCTCCGCGATCGTCGTGCTGCGGGAGAGGTCCTGCTTGAGTTCGGTCACCTCCCGGTGCAGGTCGTATTGTTCGAGCGCTTTGGCGACCTTGACCTTGAACTCCTCCGGATTCACCGGTTTGGTCACATAGTCCGACGCGCCGACGCGCATGGCGTGCACGGCGGTCTCGATGGATCCATAAGCGGTCATGATCAGCACCGGGATGTCGGGATTCTTCCTCTTGACGGCCTCGGTCAGCTTCAACCCGTCCACACCCGGCATGATCAGGTCGCTGATCACCAGCCGGATTTCTTCACGCTCTAAAATTTCAAGGGCCTTGCTTCCGTTTTCCGCGAGCAAAACCCGGTATTGCGGATTCTCGAGATATTTCCCGAGGACCGTCAGAACATCAGGGTCGTCATCCGCAATGACAATGCTGAAAGGGTCGCTCATCGTCCCGTTCACCTATGATTTAATTTTCATATTAATACAATGGGCGTGGCAGGGACAATCACCTCTCTCGCTTTGGCGGCAGCCTCACCCTTCCCCTTCACCGTCCGTGGCCGTCCCTCCGCGGCGGCGCTCACGCAAATCCAAGCGCCATCTTCGCCTCGAGGGACATCATCTCCGGGGTCCATGGCGGCGACCAAACCAGGTTCACGTTCGCCTGTTCGATCCCCGGCAGCCGGACGAGCTCGTTTTGGGCCTGAAAGATCATCTGATCGACAACCGGGCAACCCGGCGACGTCATGGTCATGTCCACGTCAACCACATTTCCCTTCACTTCCAATTTATAGATCAGACCCAGGCTGACGGCGTCCAGTCCCAGCTCGGGATCGAGCACGTTCATGAGGGCTTCAAAGCACTGCTCTTCTGTGATTTGCTGTGTCTCTTTCGCTTCCGACTGTTCTTCAGTCATAAATTCCTCCTACCTGCCACTCAGTATAACGCCCGTCCCGGTGGAATTCATCCCCACCGGATGAGCCGGACCTTCCCGGAACAAAGGGCTCACGCTCCATGGCGGACTCTGCTAAGATGAATGGGGAGGATCGAACGCATGTTTTCCGTCGTCATCATCGGGCGCCCAAACGTGGGCAAATCCACGCTCTTCAACCGGATACTCGGCCGGCGTAAAGCGCTGGTGCACAACCTTCCCGGCGTCACACGCGATCTCAACTATGAGCTGGTTGTCCAGGAAGACAAGGTCTTCCAGCTTGTGGACACGGGCGGCATCCTCGGAAATTCGGTGGATCCCATGGCCGCCCTCGTGGAAGAACAGGTGGACGCGGCCATCCAGGGCGGAGACAAAATTCTCCTGGTGGTGGACGGCGCCGCCGGTCTCCTTCCCGTGGAGCGGGAGATCGCCCGCAAGCTCATGAAGGCCGGCAAGGACGTCACGCTGGTTGTGAACAAGGTGGACGTGGAGCAGCACCAGGTTCGGTCGGTCGAATTCTGGAGCCTCGGCATCGAGCATGTCTTCAGCGTCTCCGCGGAACACGGCGGCGGCGTCCTGGAATTGATGGACCATGTCCTCGAACATGCCCCTCCTCAGGAAGAGACGCTTGAGGACGCGGGAGCCGTCCGGATCGCGGTGGTCGGCCGGCCGAACGTGGGCAAGTCCTCCCTGGCGAACCGGCTTCTCGGCCAGGACCGGTCTCTTGTTTCGGACACCCCGGGTACGACGCGGGATCCTATCGACACGGCCTTCCGGTACGACAACAAGAACTACGTCCTCGTGGACACCGCCGGAATCCGGCGCAAAAGCCGGACCGACAAAGGGGCCGAAGTCCTGAGCGTGCTCATGGCCCGCCGCGCTGTTTCCTCGTGCCACGTGGCGGTCCTCGTGCTGGACGCCTCCAGGCCGGTCTCCCACCAGGATGCCCACATCGCGGGGCTCGTCGAAGGGTCGAGGAAGGCGGCCGTTTTTGTGCTGAACAAGTGGGACCTCGTGAAGGGAGAAGAACAGGCGGCGGAAGTGGAAGCCGACATCCGGGAACGCATGGCGTTCTGCGACTGGCCGCCCTACGTCAAGCTTTCAGCCAGGACGGGACGGCGCGTGGACCGTCTTCTCCCCGCCGTGGAGCATGCCTATTCCAACTTCAGCCGCAGCTTCCCCACCTCGACGCTGAATGATGCCTTCCAGGACATCACCGCCCGGGTCTCCCCGCCCGCCGTCCAGGGGAAGGAATTCAAAATCCGATACGTCACGCAGACGGGAGCCGCCCCGCCCATCCTGACGATTTTCACCAACACGCCCGTGCCTCCGCCCAGATCGTACACCCGCTACATCAAGAACCGCCTCCGAGAGATCTTTCCGCTGGAAGGATCGCCCCTCATCCTCAAATACCGGCGCCAGTAGTCCGGTTCCGGCCCCAACACTCTCTTCCCCGCAGCCGCTTCGGACCCCTTCGAGGTGGCAGACGCCGCGGCCGGTCATTAATGTATTCAGTGGAAGGGAATTGGCCATGTTTTTGCCTAAATTGTTTGATCTGCTCTGTATGGCCTGGGGGATTTTCATCCTGATCTTGGCGGTCTCCGACCTCGTGAGGCGGCGCTACGCCTTTCGCTCGCCGAAGTTCAACGGGCTCCTCCTGATCATCATGGCGGTCTGTTTCGCCATATTGGCCTACGATCAGAAAACCCAGCAAATCTGGCTGGTTCTCGGGCTGGCGGGCGCGGCCGCCGGCTTCACGGGCGGTCTCATCTACTTCTTCACCTCAAAGGAAACCCGGAAAGGGGCCCACGGCCTCCGCCCGGGGTACTGGACGCTCGTGGGAATTTCCCTGCTCTTTTGGGCCGCCGGGTTCCTCTGCCTGGGCTACGCCATGCACCAATCCTACCGCCCTTCCGAATCCTGGCTGGCCCTCGCCGGCGTGGGGCTGCTCTTCGCCGGGTTTCTGGTGGCGCTCACGGTCCGGCAAAAACTGCCCTCGGCTTGATTTCAGGAGGCGCCGGCGCCCTCTCCGGGCCCGGGTTGGTTACCCCATCTGCCGGGTCATACCTCCCCGCAGCGGGTAACGGACGCAGCGTCCGCGCATTCCCCCAGCATCTCCCGAACGGTCTTTCCTGCAAGGGGGTGCCGCCACCGGGGCGCCACATCGGCCAGGGGGGCCAAGATGCTCTTCCGGCGGACGAGCGCGGGGTGGGGCAGCACAAGCCGGGGGGTCTTTCTCACGATTCCGTCGTAGAAGAGAATGTCGATATCGAGGGTCCTGGGGCCGTGATAGCCCGTTCTACGCCGGCCCAGGAACGCTTCCACCCCCACGCAGAAATTCAAAAGCATTTCAGGGCTGTACCGGGTTTCCACCAGCAGGACCTGGTTCAAATACCAGGGCTGAACCCCCTCGGTTTCCACGGGTTCCGTTTCGAACACGGAGGACGATGCGGCGATTTCAAGGCTTCCGGCGCCCGCCAGCAGCTTGCAAGCCAGTTCGAGGTAGAGGGCGCGTCGCCCGAGGTTGCCGCCCAGGAGCAGGGCGACGGGGCCGGTTGTACCGGTCAAGGCCTTCATCTCCCTTCGGACCCCGGCCGCAACCTCATCCCCTCGTAGGCGCTGAATGAAGACGGAAAGATGTCCCGGGCCAGGTTTTCTTTTTCCAGGACCTTGGCGTCGTCGTGAAAGGGATCGTGGTGGAAGAGCACGAGCTTCTTGACCCCGGCTTTGCTCGCGACGGAGGCCGCGTCCCGCCACGTGGAATGCCCCCACCCGCTGCGATGCGTTGCTTCTTCCAGGCTGTTGTTCGTATCCATGATGAGAAGGTCGGCGGACTCCGCCGCTTCAAGGAGCCGCCGGTCCCCTTCGCCCTGATCGGGCTCGGTATCCGTGGCGTACACCAACTTGGCGCCGCTCTCTTCAAGGACGTACCCGTAGCAGCCCTGGGGATGGTTCAAGGAAAAGGGCGTGACGCTGGCGCCTTCGAGCTCCAGCGTCTCCACAACCGGCTGAACCTGGACGTCCGCGGGAAGCGTTTCGAAGGGAACGGGCGAAAAGGGTTCGGACATCTGCACCGGAAAGACCGTTTCGATCCCCGGCTTCCCATACACGCGGATCCGGCACGATTCATCGTAGAGGCCCCGGTAGAAGGGCAGGCCCTGGATGTGGTCCCAGTGAAAGTGCGTGAGAAAGAGGTGCAGATCCGGGCGGGATTCGCCCGCCGCGGTCTCCCCCAGGGAGACAATCCCCGTTCCCGCGTCGAAAACGAGGCGCTGGCCGCCCGCCAGCCGGACTTCCACGCAAGGTGTGTTGGTGCCGAACCGGATCTTATCCTTCGAGAAATTGGGAACACTGCCCCGAGCACCCCAAATCAGCACTTCCATGACGGCTCCGATTTTGCACCAGCTTAGCACATCCGCCCCGCCCCGGCGGGGCGGCGGACGTGACCCGCGTCACAAGTCCGCACTCCGCTGCGGATCAGAAGGGAAAGCCTTTGTAGCCCAGCTTCTTCACGGCTTTCTGGAGCGATTCTTCGAAGATGTCCAGGAAGGCCCTCGCCTGCTCCCGGTCGATGACCAGCGGCGGCGAAATGCGAAGGGTGTTGGGCCCACATCCGAGGACCAGCAGCCCTCTCTTGAAGCACTGCCGGACCACCTCGTCCCGCAGTTCGGGCGCCCGTTCCTTGGTGGCGCGGTCCTTCACGAATTCCACGCCGATCATGAGCCCCTTCCCGCGGACGTCGCCGATGGGGTCGTATTTGCCCATCATCTCCCTGAGGCTGTCAATCAGGAATTCGCCCTGCTCCGCCGCATTGTCCATCAATCCGCCGTCCAGCAGTTCCAGGGTGGCGATGGACGCCCGGCACGCCACGGCGTTGCCGCCGAAGGTGCTGGCGTGGCTGCCGGGAGGCCAGTTCATGACTTCGCTGGAAGCGATGCAGGCGGAGAGGGGAAGGCCCGATGCGATGCCCTTGGCCAGGCTGGTGATGTCCGCCTGGACCCCGTAATGCTCGATGGCCAGGAACTTGCCCGTCCGGCCCATTCCCGCCTGGACCTCGTCGTCCACGAGGAGGATGCCGTACTTGTCGCACAGCCTTCTCAACCCGTGGAAGAATTCCGCTGGCGGAACCACGTAGCCGCCTTCGCCCTGGATGGGCTCGACGAAAACGGCGGCCACTTCCGACGGCGGCACGATCGTTCTGAAAACGGTTTCCTCGAGGTAGACGAGGGGATCGAAGGCGCCCTTGCCCGAGGCCGGTCCGTAAGGCCGGTAAGGGTCCGGGTACGGGATGTGCGTCACCCCCTCCATGAGAGGGAAGAACTTTTCCTTCTGGACCGCCTTGGACGCGGTGAGGGCCAGCGCCCCGGTGGTGCGGCCGTGGAACGCGCCGTGGAAGGCGATGAACCGCTTCCGGCCGGTGTGATACTTGGCCAGTTTGATGGCGCATTCATTGGCTTCGGCGCCCGAATTGCCGAAAAAGACCCGCTTGGGATCCTTGCCGGGCATGTGCTTCACAAGAGCCTCGGCGGCCTTCACCTGTTGCGAATAGTAGAAATCCGTGCCGCTCATGTGAACCAGCTTGCCGGCCTGGTCCCGGATCGCTTCCACGATCTTGGGGTGGCTGTGGCCCGTCACCATGACGGCGATTCCGGCGGCGAAATCGAGAAAATAGTTGCCGTCCACATCCTTGACGACGGCGCCCTGGCCCTCTTCAGCCACGAGCGGGTAACCCCGCGTGTAAGACGTGGAGACGAATTCGTTGTCTCTCTTGATCACTTCCTTAGCCCGCGGCCCGGGCAACTCGGTCACGAGTTTGGGAAGTTTGGGAAACTCTGTCATGTTGTCCTCGCTTTCTTGATTCAATCCGGTCGGTGTTACGCGTTCAAGGCGATGTCGGTGCGAAGCTGCATCCCCTCGAAGCGAATTCGGCCGGCCGCCTCGTAGGCGCGTTTTCGTGCCGTTTCAAGGTTGCTGCCGAGGGCGGTGACGTTCAGAACCCTGCCGCCCGCAGTCAGGACCTTGTCCCCTTCCCGGCGGGTTCCCGCATGGAACACGATGACCCCTTCCTGCCGGGCTGCATCTTCCAACCCCTTGATCTCCAATCCTTTCTTATAGGCCCCGGGATAGCCTCCGGAACAGAGCACGACGGTCACAGCCGCCACATCCGCCCACTGGATTTCCGTCCGCCCCAGGTCGCCGCGCGCGCAAGCCAGGAGAACCGGAAAGAGATCGCTGTAGAGGCGGGGCAGGACGACCTGGGTTTCAGGATCTCCGAACCGGCAGTTGATTTCGAGCAGTTTCGGTCCGTTTTCCGTCAGCATGAGTCCCGCGTAAAGCACGCCCCGGTAAGGCGCACCTTCCCGCCGGATCCCGTCCAGAACCGGCTGAATGATGGTCGTTTCGATCTCTTCGAGCAGGGCCGGATGGATGTGAGAGGTGGGCGAGTAGGCGCCCATGCCGCCCGTATTGAGCCCCCGGTCTCCGTCCAGCGCGCGCTTGTAGTCGCGCGCCGGCGGCATGAGAACCGCCCGGTGGCCGTCGCAGAAGGCAAGCACGGAGGCTTCTTCTCCCTGCAAAAACTCCTCGATCAGCAGCCAGTCGCCCGCCTTGCCGAAATCCTTGTTCACCATGACGCGGCGGACCGCGTCGCGGGCTTCCTTCTCGTTTTCACAAATAAGGACGCCCTTGCCCGCGGCCAGACCGTCCGCCTTGATCACCAGCGGATAATCCCCCTTGTAGCGGGACAACCACTCGTGGGCGGCCGCGGGATCGTCGAAGGCCTTGAAATCG
>JARRNO010000080.1:0-12610 GCA_037384885.1 Acidobacteriota bacterium | reverse complement strand
GGCGGGTGACGCCCATTGAAACCGCCGCCCTGACATACCCGGCCTCTTTCACTTTCATGACTTCCGACCTGATGTAGCGGGCAATTCCCGGCCATGAAGTGAGCCCGATAACCAGGGCGACGGTGCTGACGCCGAGGTCCTCCGGGCCGGCGGCAGCCACTACGGTCACGATCAAGAAGAATGTGGGGAAACACAGGGCGGCTTCCAGCAGCCTGCCAATCACGAGGGTATCCAGCCAGCCGCCCGCGTATCCCGCAAGGCCTCCCACCACGATCCCGAGGAAGGACGCGACGACCATCGCCGCCAGGCTCGCCCCCAGGGTGGCGCCGGCTCCGTGAAGCAGGCGGGACAAGACGTCCCGACCGTCCCCGTCGCATCCCAGGTAGTGTTTGTCGACAGCCGAAGGGGGAGACGATACGTGAGCCAGATCGACCTGATCGGGTGCATACGGTACGGGCGGAAGGATGGCGTGAATGCGCCGCTTATGCTTGCCGTCTTTTCTCAGAAGCCAGGCTGGATCCAGCCGGAGCCGGAGGGCGACCGGGCCTGGGCGCGTCATGAGGTCGAGGGGAAAAAGATCGTTGAAAGCGGGAAAATAGCACCGCTTTTCGTAGCGGATGTAAAGCGGTTTGTTGTTGGCGATCAGCGGGGCGAGCCAGGCCGACAGGTAGAACAGAAGGAGGATGGACAGTCCGGCCAGCACCAGGGGGCGTGACATGAGCCGGCGCAGGAAACTCCGCCCACCGCTCGGCGTGTTTGGAGCGCTCTGCCCGGGCTCCTCGGAGAGGCGCTTCATGAACGCAGCCTCGGATCAGCAACCGCGCAGCCCAAGTCGGCGGCAAGCGTGCCGGCGAGGACCATGACGGCGCCGAGAAGGGCCACGGACATGATGACGGGATAGTCCCTGGAATAGATGGCGTGGAGATAGAGCGTCCCAATGCCTGGCCAGGCGAAGATCGGTTCGATGACGACGCTGCCGGCAACCAACTCAGGAACCAGGAGGCCCGCCAGCGTGATAAGAGGAACAAGCGAGGGTCTGAAGATATGGCGGGTGAAAAGTTTGACCGGAGAAAGCCCCTTTGCCCGCGCCGTTCTGACGTGATCGGCGCCGAGCGCCTCCAGGAGAGAAGAGCGGAAGAAGCGGGAGAGAAATGCGGCGGCCCCCACGCCCAGGGTGATCGCCGGCAGAATCGCGTGTTTCAAGACATCGAAGACACCGCGCAATCCGGCTGATTCAACGACGGAATGCGCCCCGTAAAAGGGAAGCCAGCCGAGCTTGACCCCGAAAGCGATGATGAGAAGAACCGCGAGCCAGTACGCGGGCACCGAGTAAAGGCCGTAGAGGAGCACACCACTCCAGCGGTCAAACCTTCCTCCTTTTCTGAGCGCACCGATCAGGCCGGCCGGAAACGCCGTCGCGACGGCGAAAAGCAGGGCCAGGCCGTTCAGGAGAAGGGTGTAGGGGAGGCGTTCCTTAAGAATATCGAGCACCGGCCGGTGTTCCGAAAAAGAGATGCCGAGAGACCCGTGCAGCAGAGTGGATAGCCATGATTCGTACTGAAGATACCAGGGACGGTCCAACCCGTACCGGTGAAGCATGGACTGGTAGTCGGAGTGCGGCATGGCTTCAGTTGCTCTTTGCCTCCCGGCTCTCAGTGCGGAAAACGGGTTGCCGGGAGCCAGCTTCATGACGGCGAAGATGAGCATGGTGATCAGGATCAGCGTGGGGACAGCCAAGAGAGTCCTTCTGAAAGTAAAGGCAATCAAGCCTGTGGTTGCCTTCACTTTTTCTCTCCCGGGCGCGGCGCCGCCTCTTGCAGCCTTGCGGGAACCCACCAGCGGAGGGCTGAGGGATACCAGGAAAAGAGTCCATACCCGGCGGAGCTCGGCTCAACGTCCTGGATTCGTTTGTCAACGGCTGCGAGCGTTGTGGGAATAAACAGGAAGCTCTGGGGCTGATCCCTGGCGATGATGTCGTGAATTTTCCAGAGCAGTTTCTGCCTGCGGCGGCGGTTCATTTCCACAAGCTGCGCCTTCAGCAGCGCATCCATTTGGGGATTGCTGTAGGAGACATCGTTGGCGCCGGCGGCGCTGCCGTCCGGGAGGATCGCCGCCTCCCGTGAGTCGTACATGGCATAGGGATTGGGGTCATCACCCATGGTGTATCCCGAAAGATAGGCTTCGAAACGGTGTTGCGAAGTTCTCTGGAGAAAGGTGTTCCACTCGAGAGGCGCCAGATCCATTTTGACACCCACCTGCTTTAAGTCCTGCTGGAACAGCGCCAGGAAGCGTCTGAAGGCGTCGGCCTCCTCGGGATAAAGGCAGGTGAATTCAAAACGGCGGCCTTCACGGTCGAGCCAGCCGTCGCCGTCTGAATCGCGCCATCCCGCCTGCCGGAGCAAACGCCGGGCCCTGGCGGGGTCGAAGGGGACCGGCGCGATGGCTGGATCGGCCGCCCATCCGCCCGGAAAAAAGGGACCGCTGCAAAGTACACCATGCCCGTGAAGCAGGTGCTCAACCACGCCTTTCCGATCCAGGGCGAGCGTCATGGCAAGGCGGACGCGCCGGTCCCTGAAAAAGGGGTTGCTGCCGTTCTCGTTCCAGGCCATATAGAAAAATTCGCGGGACATGTACTCGAACAGGTGGGCGTGCCCAACAAAGGAGGGATCGGTCCGCGCTTTTGCCAGGAGCCCGGGGGAGAGGCGGGCCAGGTCGAGGTGTCCTGTCAGAAAGGCGGCATATTGGGATTGCGAGTCCGGCAAAATCCTGAAAACCAGCCGGTCCAGATGTGGCCTTCCCTTAAAGTAGTGGGGATTGGCCTTTAAAGTGATCGACTGGCCGCGCTGCCAGCTTTCGAACTCGTAGGGACCCGTCCCGATGGGTTTGAAGTTCCAGGGATTGTCATTGAGATTCAGATCTCCTTTGTCCGTTTCATAAAGATGGCGGGGAAGAATGTAAAGTATGAGATCGGCGAGACCGGGCGCATAGGGCTTTTTCCATTCGATGAGGACGGTCCACCGGTCCAGCTTCCGAACGTGTGCGATCCGGTCCGCAACCCCCTTCCACGCCGGATCGTCCACGTTTTTTCCGGCCATGGCGCGAAAGGTGAAGACCACGTCGTCAGCCGTAAAAGGAACACCGTCATGCCAGCGGACGTTCTTGCGAAGATGCAGGGTCATTTGCCGGCCGCCGTCCGAAATCTCCCATGAACGCGCCAGAACACCGACGAAATGCTGGTCCCGGTCCATGTCGACAAGGGGATCGTAGATCCACTTGTAGACCAGGTAGCTGACTTGATCCGTCGCCAGAAGTGGATTCAACGTTCCGGGTTCGGCGGCCAGGGGCCGTCGAAAGACCCCTCCGTTTTGCGGCGTTCGCCGCCGGGACGCGGGAGGAAGCCGTCCGCTCCCTTCGATCTTCATCGCCCCGTCCGTGCTGCGTGTCCTGTTTCCCCCCGACTTGCATCCTGCCAAAGTGAGCGCCGCGGTCAACACCAGCAGCCATCCGGACAACGTTCGAAGCATCCTTCACCTCCCTTCTGTCTATGTGCTCGGGTTATGGGAAAAGGGCGCCGCCGCCTGGGCGGCACGCGTGGATGAGCCCCGTTCTTCCAACTGGAGCACTGCGATGGGTCGAAATCAGTGAATCTACGCCAGGAAAAGCGACGAGGCAAATCCCATTCATCCTGTTCAGCGGAAGGCGGCGGCAAATGCCCCACTCCAGAGGGAGTGGCTCATGTGCCCCAGCCCCTTCGCCGGAAAAGTCATGAAATTGACTTCACCTATCGATGGTGCAATACTTCGAGCCTGGCGCCGAAAGGCGTTTCGTTCTTGAAACCATCACATGTTCTTCATGGGAGTCTTACCGTGAAAGTCCATGAATACCAAGCCAAAGAAATTTTGAAGCGTTTCGGCGTTGCCACGCCCGGCGGGAAGGTGGCGGCGAGTCCGGAAGGCGCCTTCGACATCGCCAAGGAAATTGGCGGGACGGTCGTGGTCAAAGCTCAGATCCATGCGGGCGGCCGCGGTAAAGGCACTTTCAAAGACGGGTTCAAAGGCGGTGTCAAGCTGGCCAAAACCCCCGAAGAGGCCAAGGAATACGCCTCGAAAATGCTGGGCAACGTGCTGGTGACCCACCAGACGGGTCCGGAAGGCAAAGAAGTCCAAAAAGTTTTCGTGACCGAAGCAAGCAACATCGCGAAGGAATTTTATCTCGGGATCGTGCTGGACCGGGCCCGTGAGATGAATGTCATCATGAGCTCGACGGAAGGCGGCGTAGAAATTGAAAAGGTTGCCGCGGAAACCCCCGAGAAGATTCTGAAGGTCTGGGTCGACCCTCTCGCCGGAATTCAGCCCTTCCAGGCGAGACGGATCGCCTTCGGCCTGGGATTCACGGGGCAGGCCTTCAAGGAATGCGTCAAGCTCGTCATGGCCCTTTATAAGGCCCACGAGGAAACCGACGCCACGCTGACGGAAATCAATCCTCTTATCCTGACCGAAGACAATCATATCTTGGCGCTCGACGCCAAGATGAATTTCGACGACAACGCGATTTACCGCCATGCCGACATTGCGGAGATGCGTGACGTCACGGAAGAGGATCCGCTCGAAACGGAAGCAAGCAAGTTTGACCTCAACTACATCCGGCTCGATGGCAGCATCGGCTGCATGGTCAACGGGGCGGGACTGGCCATGGCCACCATGGACGTCATCAAGCTGGAGGGCGGTTCACCGGCGAACTTCCTGGACGTGGGCGGCGGCGCGACAACGGAGCGTGTCAAGAACGCGTTCCGCATCCTGCTGGCCGACAAGCATGTCAAGGCCGTGCTCATCAATATTTTCGGAGGGATCGTCCGCTGTGACGTGATCGCGGAAGGCGTCATCTCCGCCGCCCGGGAAATTGGAGTCAGCATTCCCGTGGTCGTTCGCCTCCAGGGCACCAACGTGGACCGGGGCCGCGAGATGTTCCGCGAGTCGGGGCTCAAGTTCTCCGTGGCCCATAACCTTCAGGAAGCGGCCAAGATGGCCGTGGAAGCGGTCAGGTGAGGTCATCATGAGTATTCTGGTCAATAAGGACACACGTGTCGTCGTACAGGGAATCACCGGTAAAGAGGGAACCTTCCATGCGCTCCAGTGCCTTGAATACGGCACAAAGGTCGTGGGCGGCGTGACCCCGGGCAAGGGGGGACAGACGTGGGAGGACAAGCTTCCCGTTTTCAATACCGTCGCAGAGGCTGTCGCGGAAACAGGAGCGACCGCCTCTCTGATTTTTGTCCCCCCGGCTTTTGCTGCCGATGCGATCCTCGAGGCGGCGGACGCCGGCGTGGATCTGGCCGTCTGCATCAGCGAAGGCATTCCGGCGAGGGACGAAGCCAGGGTTAAAGCTGGACTGGTCAGGACGAACACGCGCCTCATCGGTCCCAACTGCCCCGGCGTCATCACTCCTGGAGAATGCAAGATGGGCATCATGCCGGGGCATATTCACAAGGAAGGACGCGTCGGCGTGATTTCCCGTTCCGGAACCCTCACCTACGAAGCGGTCTGGCAGCTGACAGAATGCGGCCTGGGAGAGACGAGCTGCATCGGAATCGGGGGTGATCCCGTTCCCGGCAGCAGTTTCCTTGACATCTTGAAGCTCTTTAACGACGATCCCCAGACCGAGGGCGTTGTCCTGATCGGCGAGATCGGGGGCACCGCGGAAGAAGAAGCGGGGCGCTTCGTCAAGGAGCATATGAGCAAGCCGGTTGTGGCATTTATTGCCGGGCAGACCGCCCCTCCCGGGCGCCGGATGGGGCACGCCGGCGCCATTGTTTCCGGCGGCCATGGTACGGCGGCCGAAAAGATGGAGTCGCTCGGGAACTCCGGCGTCACTGTCGTCAAATCTCCGGTGGAGATCGGCGACGCCATGTCGCGTTTGTTGAAATAATCCTAAGCGGGAGGTGGGTCAAGATCCCGGGGGGATCCCCGCCTCCATGAAGTGTCGCCCGAAGGGGCCGGCCTGAGGCCGGTTCCGCTTGGGTTCAAGAGGAGGGACATCATGTCCACAACGCTGGAAAGGCAGAGCGGGACCTTCGCCGAAGGAACCGACGTAGGATCCCCCCGCCTGAAGGATATAAAGCGGCCTAAGATGGCCGTCGCCGGGCACGGCAGAAAGGTCAAGAAAGATGTGACCATCACGGTCATTCCTGACCACTGCAAAGGCCACCTCTGCAACATCTGCGTGGCCTATTGTCCGGAAGACGTGCTCTCCATGGGTTTCAAGAACGTTGAAGTGACGGACGTGGATGCCTGCACACGCTGCATGCTGTGCGAAATCCGCTGCCCGGACTTTGCGATCTTCGTGGATTGAAGGGACAGCCTCATGGCAGAAAAAATCGTGAAATTCCTGTCGGGGAACGAGGCATGTGCCGAAGGCGCTATCGCCGCCGGCTGCCGCTTTTTCGGCGGCTACCCCATCTCCCCGTCGTCTGAAATCGCGGAAATCATGTCGCGACGCCTGCCCCAGGTGGGCGGCCGTTTCATCCAAATGGAAGATGAGCTGGCTTCCATTGCGGTCATCCTGGGAGCGTCGCTGGCGGGATCAAAATCCATGACCGCTACCTCAGGTCCCGGATTCTCGCTGATGCAGGAGAACATCGGCTTCGGAATGATGGCGGAGATCCCGACCGTCGTGGTGAACGTGATGCGCGGCGGGCCCTCGACCGGCAACCCGACCGGGCCCTCGCAGTCGGACGTCATGCAAACGCGCTGGGGGACACACGGCGACCACCCGGCCGTGGTGCTTTCTCCGGCGACCGTCCGCGAGGTGTTCGACATGACCGTGGCCGCCTTCAACCTCTCCGAACTGGTCCGGATTCCCGTCATACTGGCAATGGACGAGATTATCGGCCATATGAGGGAGAAGATCGAGTTCCCCGCTCCGGGCGAACTGAAAGTCATCGACCGCAAGAAGCCGAACCTGAAACCCGGTGAAACGTATTATCCGTACGAGGCGGGCGAGGATCTCGTCCCGGCCATGGCGAACTTTGGCGAGGGCTACCGGTACCACGTAACCGGGCTGAACCACGACCGGACGGGGTTCCCAACCGGAAATCCGGATCTGCTCGAATCGGGAAACCGGCGGCTCATGGAAAAGATCGTCAAGAATCACGACAAGCTGATCCAGTACGAATCTGTCCACACCGACGACGCGGAAGTGCTTGTCGTGGCCTTCGGATCGACTTCGCGCTCGGCGCGGAGGGCCATAGAAGACGCCCGTAAGCAGGGCGTGAAGGCGGGCATGTTCCGGCCGATCACGCTCTTTCCCC
Organism: Acidobacteriota bacterium; assembly: GCA_037384885.1. Classification (GTDB taxonomy): domain Bacteria; phylum Acidobacteriota; class UBA4820; order UBA4820; family DSQY01; genus JARRNO01. The sequence continues at coordinate 5,304 of JARRNO010000080.1, read as the reverse complement.
AACCCGGGGAGGCCTTGCTGAAGGCGGCTTCGAAGGCCCGAAAGATCGTTGTCCCGGAGATGAATCTGGGACAGTATATCCTGGAGATTCAGCGGATCGTCGGCGGAAAACTCCCCGTGACGGGCGTAAACCTCGTCAACGGCGAACCGATCCAGCCGTCGCGGATCCTTCAGGCAATCGTGGGAGACTGACCATGGGCATGGATTATTTTCAGTATCTTCGCGGCGACAAGATGCCCCACATCTGGTGCCCGGGCTGCGGCCACGGGACCATCGTCAAATCCATTCTGAGAGCCATCAAGAAGCTGGAATGGGACCAGAACGATGTGGTGGTGGTTTCGGGGATCGGCTGCTCCAGCCGTACACCCGGCTACCTTGACTTCAACACCCTGCACACCACCCACGGCCGCTCGCTCGCCTTTGGTACGGGAATCAAAGTCGCGAACCCAAAACTTCACGTCATCGCAGTTGCGGGGGATGGAGACGCCCTCGCCATCGGAGGCAACCACTTTATTCATACCTGCCGCCGCAACATCGACATGACGCTGATTGTCTACAACAACAATATCTACGGCATGACGGGAGGACAGGCCTCTCCCACCACCTTTAAGGGTGCCAAAGGAACCACGGCCCCATACGGCGCGATTGAAGATCCCTTCGATGTCTGCAACCTGGCCATCGCCTCCGGTGCGACCTATGTCGCCCGCGCGCTGGATCTGGACGCGGTCGCCATGGACCGGCTGATCGTGGGAGCCCTCAAGAACAAGGGCTTTTCGGTTGTAGACGCCTGGACCCAGTGCACCACCTATTTCGGACGCCAGAACAAGTGGGGGAGCGCCTCCGACATGATGGACCGCTACAAGGACATGTCGTACAATGTCCGGTTGGCCGCCAAGATGTCCGATGAGGATAAGGCCGGCAAATTCCCGGTCGGTGTCCTGCACCAGGTGGAACGCCAGGAATTCAGCGAACAGTACGAGGCCCTCATCCAACGCGTACAAGGCCGGGAGGATTAGTCGTGAGCGAGAGATATGAAATCAGGCTGGCGGGGTCGGGAGGCCAGGGGCTGGTGCTGGGCGGCGTCATTCTCGCTGAGGCCGCCGCGATCTACGACGGCAAGAATGCGACGCAGAGCCAGTCCTACGGGCCGGAATCCAGAGGTGGTGCAAGCAAATCCGAAGTGATCATCTCAGACGGCGACATCGACTACCCCAAGGTGACGAACCTGGATCTCATGCTTCTTTTCACCGACAAGGCCGCAGAAAAATACCTTGGCGACTGCCCCAAGACGGCCATTATCGTGTCGGACAGCGACCTGGTGGAAACGGAAATCCCTTCCGGCTTCAGGGCGGCCGTCAAGGCGCCCATCACCCGGATCGCCCGGGAAAAGGTCGGCCGGGAGTTCGTGGCCAATATCGTCGCACTTGGGCTGATTCGCTTCGCGAACTGACCGACATCGTGACCTACGAATCTCTGGAAAAGGCTGTTTTGAACCGCGTTCCCAAGGGGACGGAGGAATTGAACAAGAAAGCACTGAATCTCGGCCGGGAAGCCGCCCGGGAATACGGCGCTTCGGTTCTGAATGTTTGAGGAGCTTAAATGTCCGAACGGACGCTGACCATCTTGAAGCCCGATCTTCTCGCCGCGCGGCAGCAGGGTGCGGCGCTCCAGCAGATCCTGGACGGAGGCTTCGACGTTGTGGCCATGCGCCAGACGATCCTCAGCCGCGAACAAGCAGAGGCGTTTTACGAGGTGCATAGAGAGCGCCCCTTCTTCACGGACCTCATCGCGTTTATGACCTCAGGGCCGGTTGTCGTGGCATGTCTCGAACGGGAGAATGCGGTCGCGCGACTCCGTGAGCTCATGGGTCCGACCGATTCCCGGAAGGCTCCAGAAAGCACGCTCAGGGGACGATTCGGCACGGATATTCAATACAATGCCGTCCACGGTTCGGACAGCGCCGAAAACGCCGCGAGAGAGGTTTCGTTCTTTTTTCCTGAATTGGCCTGAAAGGCTGGGGGCGGCTCCGGCGGTCCCCAGCCGAATGACCTGCAATTCTCCGCCCTCACCGGGGCAAAATAGGCAAACTTTGACGAAGGCGAAATTAGCGGGCCGCCTTGCCTGAAGGCTGGGAGTCTGCTAGTCTGCCCGCTTATCTTGTGTGGAAGAAGCAGCGCCCGGCGCCTGGGTTGGAAATATCTCCCTCATGCTGTGATGTTCAATGAATGAAATCGACCCCGGCGAGTTTCCAACCTTCGGACCCTGTGGGCGGTCCCGCTTGAAGATGGAAGAGAGCCATGGCCACATCCCTTTCAGAGCTTTATAACAAGGCGGTCCATACCTTCCAGCCTCTTTATGCATCCATCGAGTTGACGTACAAGTGCAACCTGGCCTGCCGGTTCTGTTACAACCCGGTGGATAGGACCAACCAGGAGCGAGCCAAGCCGGCCCCGGCGCCACCGGCGACGCCGCTCGTGTTCGACGAGATCGTGGGTCTACTTGACGAGTTGAGAAAAATGGGGACGCTTTACCTGACCCTGACCGGGGGCGAGCCGCTCGTCCATCCAAGATTCTGGGACATTGCGCGGGCGGCGAGGGAACGGACTTTCGCACTGCGGATCTTTACCAACGGCGCCCTGATTGACGAGCGCACGGCCGACCGCCTCTACGACCTCGCGCCTTACTGCCTGGAAATCTCCATCCACGGTGCCTCACCTGAAACCGCGCAGGCTCTGAACCAGCGCCCCGGAGCCCACCAGCGTCTGATGAAGGCGCTTGCTCTGCTGAGTGAACGCGGAATACGGGTGTACCTCAAATGTGTTGTCACACGGCTGGTGGAAAGCGAGCTGGAGGAAATCAAAGCCATCGGCGATCGCTTCGGATACCCCGTGTTTTTTGACCCGGTTCTGACACTCTCAGACGATGGCCAGGACTATCCTCTTGATCTCAAGGCGTCCGACGCCGCCATTCGGCGGCTGTACAGCCGGAATGGGCTGAATATCGGCAATTCGCCCTTCGAGAGAGAGCCGGATTCGCTGAACTGCGCCGTGGGTACGGGGACGCTTCACGTGACCCCTTACGGGGACGTCCAGCCCTGCACGCAGTGGAAGGAAAGTGCGGGGAATATCAGAGATAGGAGCCTGGCAGAGATTTGGAATGATTCACCCATCGTCAAGCACGCGAGGGAAGTCGCCAAGGCCATGCCCAGACTCATCAAAGCCGGGACGGACAAGCACGCGTTCTGCCATCACTGCCCGGGACTTTCTCTACTCCGATATGGAGACGCCACCCGCCTGGATGAGCAGTATCTCCGTGTGGCCAAGATCCGGAGTGAAGTCGCTGACCGGGAGAAGGGCCTCGGAATCGTGACGCCGGTTACAAAAGTGAAAACTTCCAAAGATTAGTGGGCCGCGTATCCCTTGACTCATGTTGATGTTGAAGTATAATGGAAGACACTGGTCATCACTTGGGCAAGGGGCTGGTGGGCCCCCAAATGAGGAGGCTTCATCTATGAAGAAGAGATATGAAAAGCCGGCAGTGATATACAAAGAGAAGATCGAAGCCCGCGCCGGCGCATGCAGCAAAGCGGGAACCGGCGCGTGCGGGACCTCCGGGCCTTACGTCAGTTAAACACCATTCAGGGGTAGGTCCGCCGGTACGCCGTTTCTCGTGCGGCCGGGAACCCAACGTGGGAGGCGAAACATCGGGATATCGTGACGCGAAAAGACTTCAAGGTTGCCGCTTCTCTGATTCTTGCCTTTCTAACAGGCCTTTCGTCTGTACCGGCGGGCGCAGCCGCCCCTTCAAGAGGCGGCTTTGAATGGACCCCGACCCCCCAACAGATCACATCTTGGATGAAAGCCCAACCGAAGGGGCTTCCCTTCAAAGTCCCGGTTGTGTCTTTGAAGGTTGCCCTTCCAGAGGGTTCTGGCGCCTGCCGCCTGGTGGGCGTGTCTCCCACGTGGACGGCTGTGCCCTGGCAGGGCGCCCCCGTGCCGTCGGTCAAACAGGTGGTGTGTCTGGGGGAACGGTCCTCCTGGAGGGGGATTTCTTACCAGGAGATCCTGCTGACGGCGCTCAAGCCCTCTTCCGTGAAAGGGGAGGCGCTTCTGCTGACCCATGTTGCCTTCAACCTGGAAAGCGGCGGGCAATCTGTCTCTGCCGCCGCTGCGCCGTCCACCGAGCGTGTCCGGCCTGGAGGCGTCAGCCCGCTTTTTCTCAACCCTTCCCAAGCTTCCCGCGAGCAGGGAAAGCCTGCGACAACGCCGGTAAGACCCTTAAGCGCTGCTGCCAGCGTCAATCCGGTCATCTCGGCGTCGGGTCTGACCACGCCCCGGTTTCGCATCTCCGTCAGCCGCGACGGAGTTTTCCGGTTGACCTACAACTATCTTACGACCCACGGGCTCAACGCGTCCGGAGTTGATCCCCGGAACTTCCATCTCGTCTGCAAGGGCGTGGAAGTTCCCATCGTTGTTGAAGGCGCCTCGGACGGCAGCTTCGATCCGGGCGATTCGATCGTCTTCTACGGCCAGAAGCTGCCGATCCAGTCCCGGGACATGTGGAACGGCGGTAATTTTACACATGCCAATGTTTATTGGCTCTACGCCGACGGCAGCCCGGGGCTTCGGATGACGAATGTTTCCGCAGCACCTGGAAGCGGTTACCCGGCGGTGGCGTCCTTCAGTTCGAGCGTGCACGCCGAGGTGGACAACCAGTTCGACGCCACGGACCATTTCCGGCCGAACGGAGACGTCTGGTTCTGGGGGCCGGTCCTCCAGGCGCCGGCCGGGCCTTCCCAGGTGCCCACCGGAAACTACGCGGTCACTCTGCCCGATCCGGTTTCGGGAACTTCTGTGTCCGTCACCGGTGTGGTTGCGGGCCTGGATTCGGGCACGCATACGATCAACGCCTCCCTGAACGGGGTTTCGCCGACGTCCGGCAACCCGCTCTCCTGGACGGGTAAGGTCCTGGGCACCGGTACCTGGACCTTCGGCACGGGAATCCAGGCGGGGGCCAATATGTTGACCCTCACCGTCAGCGCCCCGTCTTCGGGGACGGATTTCGACGTGCCCGATTCCTTCGATTTCACCTATACAAGGGGATTCCAGGCATCCTCCGGAGCGCTGGACTTCACCGCGTCCAACGCCGTCGCCACTTATACCTCCACAGGGTATCCCTCGGCGCCCTACATCCTCGATCTCTCCAGGACGGATCCGGGGACGGGGCTCGTGCTTCCGCGCCGGCTCACCGGCGCCAGCTATAACGCCGGCGCGGGATCGGTGACCTTCCAGATGGCCCGGGATAC
>JARRNO010000079.1:0-8812 GCA_037384885.1 Acidobacteriota bacterium | reverse complement strand
CCCCCCGGCAATAGGCGCAGCCCCTGCCAAACGCCGGCGGGAACCCCTTCCTGCGGCTTCATCCCCTCCGCAAGGTCGCTTCCGAGGATCCGGCGGACAACCTCTCCACCCGGGTGAAGCAGCGTCAGTTCCACCGGATCCCCCAGGTAGAAGTGAAACACCTCGTCGCTGAGAAGCCGGTGAAGCGGCGACACGTTCCGGGGCGCCAACAGGTAATAGATGGCGGTGGCGAAGGATCGCTCTCCGCGGTAGCGGGACGGCAGCGCTCCGGCTGGAAGGGATTCCCGGCTCCGGTAGGTCTCCAGAAACCAGCCGCCTTCGGCAGGGTGCGGTTCCAGGTTCAAAAGCGACATCACCTCTTCGGCCGTCGCGGGATGCTTCAAGCCGGCCTCCCGTTCCATCTGGCGCGCTCCTGGGGCGTCAGGAGCGGGGATTCCTGAAGGTTCTTACGCCCGGTGGAGCTTTGAACTGAAAGATCCCCTTGGGCAGGGCTTTTCCTGTCCGGATGTCTGAGAAGACCAGTGTGACCCGGTTTTCCAGGGCGTCCTGGTAACGAACCTCCCGAATCAAGCCCGAGGCAGCGTCCAAGGCGATCGTGACCGCTTTGACCTGCGCCGCCGGATGGCGGAGATCCAGGGTCATCACGATTTCACCTTTCTCCACGCGCGCCCCGCCGCAGGTGAACTCCCGTCCCAAGTCGGCCTCTCCGCTGAGGAGGCGGAAGGTAATGGGAGCGGAGGGCCCGGTTGGCAGGGGCTGTTCGTAGAGCTGATTCTCGGAAGGAAGGTAAAGGTAGGTCTTGCGGCCATCGGACAGCGCGACCTTCCCCTTGGGGGAGGAGTAGTCCCACCGCATTCGCCCCCCGCGTGCGAGGTAGAGCGTTCCCTCCTCTTCCGTCTTCTGGCCGAGGGTCTTCGAAACCAGCGAATGTTTGAAGTGGGCTTCAAGAGAATGCAGAGAGGCGTAGGCCCTTTCCAGCAGATTCATGCCCCTCTCGCAAAGCGTGGAGTCATTTGCTGGGGCGGCCTCCTTGGCCGGAGCCCCGACGGCCATGATGCACGCGGCCAGGAAAAGTCCAGCCGCCGGGCGCCGCATTCGGTGGAAAATTGTCTTCACGATGGGTTCCTCCCACTGTCGCCGGAATCCCCGCCCTGTTCTTTCCAGCGGGGCGTGATCCAAAAGACGTATCCTTCGGGGCCGTTCGGCGTTTCCCGGGTGAGATAAAAGGGGACGGCCTGTCCCCACATGGCCTCTCGAATCTGGTCCTGCTTGAACGGGGCAAGGAGTTTATGAGTCTTGGGATCCCGGATGACACCTTCCATGTCAACCTTCATCCTGATTCTCCGGTGTTCCATGGCCAGGGGGATAATGTTGATGTGGTAATAAACCTTCTCCCAGGTCAGGATACGCTGGGGCTTTTTCTTCGTTCCCTTTCGAGCCGCCGCGTTGCCTTCGTCCTTGCTGGATGAATTCTTTCCCTTCGCCTTCTTGTTCCCCGAATCTAACATGATAGAAAAGCTCTGCCCGGCCTGGACCGTCGGTTTCTTCTCTTTGGGATCCAAAACCGGGATCGAATTCACGTCAGTCTGCCCCGCCGCGGACTCCTTTGCCCATTTTGGAAATTGTTTGCTGTAGTCATGGGAGACAGGGACACCGTTTAGGGACTGCAGCTGGAGATTTTCAATCTCCTGGTGGTCAACGCCCTCCCACTGCTCCGTCTTCACGTCGAAAACAAGGTCGGGCCACTGGGTGTCTTCCTTTCCCGTCCTTGAAATCGCGGCGGTGATGGACAGGATAAGATGCGTGCCGGTAAGCGGATCCATAAACAGCTGCATGACTTGGGCTCCGGGATGATCAAAAATGAAATCCTTGACCCGGCTGTCGACGGCGCCCCCCTTCGGGGCCGCGTCGGACTGAACCACGCAATGGAGACGCTTATCATGATCAATGCTCGCAGTCACTGTCACTTTCAAAATCACTTCGCTTCTTTGATGAGCCTGCGCGTTGCTGAACTCCACAAGGCGGGTCAGGCTTCCCGCCCGGTTTACAGGTAGCACCGCCTGGAAGGCACCGATTTCGTGCATGACCTGCGAGTCCCCGGTTGCCAGCAGCTGGAGCCCCACTTTCACCGACTTTGGGGGCGCATCCTTTTCAACGGCCCTGATGGCGGGCACGAAGGCAAGAACGGCAAAAATCAGGCAAACCCTCACTCTATCCATCGTCTTTAGAATAGGCCGCGCTCCCGCCCCGGTCAAGCGAAGGCAAGGCCGGCCGGGGGGCACGACCCAGCCCCCTGGACAACTTGTTCTGCGCGTTGGAGGAACATGCTATAATAAGATTATGGCGGATAAGAAGAAGCTCTGGTTTTCAGTCGGCGACAAGGTGGTTTATCCCGGTTACGGGGTGGGAATCGTCCAGGACATCAAAGAGCAGGTCATCAACGAACAGAACCGCACGCTGATCGTTCTTTCCTTCGAAGAACTGGGAAATGCATCCAAGGTCATGATCCCCATGACCAACATCGGAGAGGTCGGGCTGCGCAAACCGGCCACGAAGAAAGGCGTCAAGGAATCGCTGGATTTCCTGTCCTCGGGAGAACCGGACATCCCTTCTTCCTGGAAGGATCGTTTTGCGGTGCATACGAGCATGGTGGCCGAGGGCGACCTCCTGTCGCTGGCCAAGGTCCTCAAGGCGCTCTGGGTCCTCAACCAGAAAAAGCCGCTTTCCTTCCGAGAGAAGAAGCTCTACCAGAAGGTTCTGCTCCTCTTCTGTTCCGAAGTCAGCCTTGTGGAAGAGATGGATCGGGAAAAGGTCGAGGAGCGCTGCCTGAAGCTGCTGACCGGCGGGAAGTAGACCGCACTCCGATTGAAGAGATTCCTTTTAACATATTCGCGGGCCCGCAAGGCCAAGAAACAGGCGCGCCCGCAGGCATGCCGCGGCGGGTTATCTGTGTTTCGAACCCGCGGGGCCGCCCACTTTGGATAGAACTGCAGGTACGCGACAGTTTCCGCTCTCCAGCTCTTCCTCAAGACTCTTTTCATCGCCCGGGAGGGGAAGAACCCGCTTTTCCGTGTACCGGTTGGCCATGCACCGGACGAAGGCGGAATAGGCCAGCCTGAACTGTATGGTATCCCCGACCTTCAGTCCTCCTGAATCGTCCCCGATATTCACCACGGTGATGTCGCTGCTGGCGCCGGCGATCTGGTAGTCTGGGTTCACGGGCGTAAGGCCCGTCACGTCGGTATCCAGCTGTCCGAGCGCGATCAGGGCTCGGAATCCGCGCTGGCCGGGCGCCGGGGTTTCTGTTTCGATCGGAGTGAACGGTGAAAGATCCGTTGTTTCTCCGAGGGGAACGAGACCCTTTTCCTTGATCTCGATCACCTCCGCTTCCAGCGTTACGGCGTCGTTGCGCAGCCGGTCCAGAACCCCGCCGTTGACAAGGTCCGTCCCCAAAAAGATGGATTCGCCCACCCGGAAGTGGTTGATTTGCTTAGGCAGCCGTCCGTCCAGCAAGAGCGGAAGGACGACGCTCGAGCCCGCGGAAATGAGGGGGAGCTTTTTCCCGAACTTCAGCTCAAGCAGTTCCCGGTAAAGGATGAGCTGCATAAACTGGTCCACGCTGGGAACCGAGCCTGACAGGCATCCCAGGTTGGCCCCGATACCCAGTACCTCCACGTTTTTCAGATCGAAGACTTCTTTGTAGAACTTCACCAGTGATCCGGGAAGGATGCCTTCCCGAAGATCACCAAGTTCGATCATGATGATGGCCTGGTGGACTTTGCCGAGGCGGCGCGATTCCTCATCCAGGACACGCAGCGTCTCCAGTTCGGAATTCAGGGACACCTGAGCCAGGACGGCAATCTCCGGAACCGCTGAATGGTGGGGCGGGCGGAGGTACCAGATTTCCGTGTCCCTAAGCTCCCTGCTTACTGTTTCGAGGTTCCGGAGCCGGGAATCGGCAATGGAGCGCACGCCCAGCCGGCGAAGCGCAAGAATCGACTCCCGGTGCCCGCAAAGCGCCTTCGTCACCACGGTCAGGGACGCCCCGTGGTTCGAAACCCAACCTCGAACCACGTCGAGGTTGTGGCGAAGCGCTTCAAGGTCCAGGGTGATCCGGTTCACTTGTGATACCTCATCTCAGCGTACTTGGTCGTGAAGCCGATCCGTTCATAGAGACGCTTGGCGGGGTTTTCGTATTCCACGTGAAGCTTGACGTCACTTGGCGCCTCGGAGAGCGCCTTCTCGATCAGCTTTCGCCCGAGTCCCTTTCCCCGCATGGAGGGATCCACGGCGACGAAAAGAAGCAGCGTCGAGGGAATATAGCCCTTCATGTGAGTGTCGAGCATCACCACCGCTCCCAAGGGCTTGTCGCCACTGATCCCCAGGATGACATAGCCGCCCTTGTCGGCGTCGCCCGAAAGGGCGTACCTCACGCCGCTCAAGATATCCGGAACCGTGTCTTCGTAAGGTTTCAGGCTTTCGTGCATAAATTCGGCGAACTGCTGGAGGTTCAGCCAGGACGGAAACTCGGATTCGTGGTCGATCCGCTTGATTTCCATCGGAAGGCCTTCGGCTTCATTCTTCGCGGTCTGGTCCATTAAGATCTCTCCCTCATCATTTAACATAGTGCGCCGCCTGATCCGCCCGTTCATCGAACGAATGCGAAGTCCGCGACTTTAGGTTCTTGGGATTTTGGCACGCGCCGACGAACGGCAAGACGAAACAGAATGCAATCCGACGCAGACTTCACGCAACCCTGTCTGTTCTGGTAAATTTTAACATAAAAAGGCGATAGAGAGAAACGATTCCCCCCCGGCTTTCTCAGAAGGGCTTCCAGGCGAGTGCAAGGAGTAGAGCTGCGCCGGCGTTTCGAAGCGTGAGAATCAGGCCGAGATGGCGTGCGGTGACGCGGGGCGCCAGCAGCCCGGCGCGCAAGTCTCCCGAGAATGCGAGTCCACCCAGGGCGCCCCACCAAGGCATAAAGCCCGCCGCCGCAGCAAGAACAAAGGCAAGTGCCCCCAGAAGCGACGTGGCGAGGAGAGTCCAGCGCAAGGAGGACTCGCGGGTTTTGAGCAGTCTCGCTCTCGGCACACCCGGTAGAAAGAGAGACGCAACCAGGATGGATGCCAAGACGGCTTGCCCCATCGCTCCGGGCCGGGCCGAGAGCACGGCCAATCCGGCGGACAACGCCATAAGTCCCACTCCTGCGTATTCCACGGTCAGCCGCCGGGTCCAACGCGGCGATTTTGAACGACGGAGGTAGACAGCCATAAAAGGGGCTCCTACCGCCCCTGCAAGAACCAACGGAAGCGGCGCGGCGAGCAGGAGGGGCAGCAGTGCCGCCCCTCCTGCAATGAGGTACGCCCCAACCAGCCGGAGACTGACATGCCCCTTGTGCATCCTGAGCGCAAGAACCTTGGCCGCCGCCACCGCGCTCAGCCCCACGAGGGTGCAAAGCGTAATCCAGGTCGGAGGCCAAGCCAAAAGCAGGCCGCAGCCGAAGGCGGTCCACAAGACCGCCCAGGTTCCATGTTCGCTCCAGATCCATTTCAGGTGCATGGCGCTGGTTGTCTCCATATTCAGTGCTCTTGTGGGAGCTTGTCGTTTCGTCGGCCCTGTGGTGGAACGGGTTCATTTCCGAGGTGGAGGCCCCGTGTCACGCCCGGAAGCAGCTTTTCCGCCTCCGGCAAGAATTCCGTATTGAAAACCTTCGCCTCCTCGTAAAACCCGTGCCACTGAACGAAATCGGGGCCGCCCATGGCGGCGCCCATTCTCGCGCGCCGTCCCTCGTGGTGCCAGAGTTCGAAATAGGTCCATTCGATCTTTTCGTCGAACGGTTCCGGCGTCAGCTTGTGGGCGGCTCGCAGCCGCTTCATGATCAGAGCCGCGGGCTTTGCAAACTTGTTGTTGTAGAGCGCCACCACGGAATCGTACTGCTCGTAGAAGTTTCCCACCCAGTCGCTGGTGTGGCAATTGAGGCAGACCTTCTCCATGGCCGCACGCCGGTTTTCCCAGTTTTTTCGCTTGACGGAAACGGCGGGGCGGAGATTCCACGACAGCCGGGCACCGACGTCGTGGGTTTCTTCGAGCCCACCCGTTGCGCCCATATGACAGGTGGCGCACGTCGGAGCCGCGTCGTAATCCTTGCCCAGAACCCACGAGTCGCCGTCAAGGTGCATGCGGCTTTTAAGCGCGCGGTAGGCAATGCCGTGCTTGCTTTCGCGGTAGACCTCATAGTTGGGATGGTCGGGCCCCAGATGACACAGGCCGCAGCTTCCGGGCCTCCTGGCCATGGCAACGGAAAAGGAATGGGCGCCGTGGCACGCCGTACAGGTTCCCTTGGAACCATCGGGATTGAGCCGTCCGATACCCTGGTTGGGCCATGTGGAGGGGTCCGGTCTTCCATCTTTGAGAAGCTTAACCCGGCTCCCGTGGCACTGCGCGCATCCTGAATCTACCGCAGCCTTTCCCTCAACGCTCGCGCCGAGTACGTTGTCCAGCGAACCGAGAATTTCCCCCGCCTGGGCGTGGTGGCTTGCTTCAAACTGCCGGGTTTCAGATGGGTGGCAGCGGCCACATGTTTTTGGGGTGACAAGAGCCGTGATATAGAAACCGTGATGCTTGATGGCCCACGGCTTTTGGGGATCTGCGGCATGGCAGTCAAAGCAGGCCACCCCAGCTTTTGCGTGCCTGCTGAGGGCCCATTGCCGCACAATCACGGGCGCGGCCGCTTTTTCGTGGCAGGCGATGCAGGCTCTGCTTTTGGCTGGAGCGCTATCGGCCAGTGTCTTCAGTGAAGACCCGCGTGGCTGTGCCCTCGCCCAGAGAGGTAGTGTAAGGCCTGATAGTAAAATCATAAGGATGGGCACGTGTTTCTTTCTCATGAGTTCCCCCTTGTACTTCAGTTCGCAATCGTTGGTCTGCCGATTTATTGGCATCGGGGAAAGCGCAGAAACGCTTCTCCGAGTTGGCCGGGCGGAATGTGGCGGCAGCTCCCCATCCCTTCGGCATCTTGTCATAGTTTATATCCTTCGTGCGGATGAGCGGCCCAGCGGGTCGAGAACGGGCTTTGCCAGGGGCGGCGCCCCGGTTGGGGGCAAAACCAAGGGGAAGGCCGGGGTGCTCTGTCCGCGGCGGGCTTTCTTGGGAATGAATTCGCAAAGCCCCATGAGCGATGTCCCGTCCATTCAAGAAGCACCTTGGATCTCTTTCTGGATTGATGCGAGCCAGTGTCGGAACCGTCACCTTTTCCCTGGGGGGCGGGGCGGAACATCCGCCCCGCCTGAAGGCATTCCTCCCTTATTCGGGGTCAAGCCAAGTCATGGGCGACATCCCGTTTCCGGTACGACCTCAGCGAAGCAAGAACCATAGGGACAACGCCCACGATGATGAAGGTCAGGTCCGCCACGATTCTGAGCCACTCCAGCTTGTGGAAGGTTCCGCTCATCAGATACGTTAGCTCCCTTGCGTGCCAGTACCCGTGTGAAATGCTGTCCCAGAGTTGCAGGAGGCCTGCCGGGAAGAGATCGAGCAGCACCATCAGGGCCAGTCCGATGTTGAGGCCCCAGAAGCCTATCTTCACCAATTTCGCGGTCTTCTTCCAGGCCTCATCGGACTGCATGCTGCGCAGGCAAAAGACCAGCACCGCGAGTGCGAGCATACCGAACACCCCAAACATGGCGGCATGGGCATGGTTGGCGGTGAGGGTGGTGCCCACCTCGAAATAGGAGACGATGGGAAGATTAATCAAAAAGCCGAATACACCAGCGCCTATGAAGTTCCAAACCCCAACGGCGATCAGGAAATAGATGGCCCACTTCTGGCCTGCGGCTAAATCTACGCCGCATTCGGCGCATTTCGACCGCGACAGCTTGATGAAATCCCAGGCGTCCAGGGTCAGGAGGGTGAGAGGCACGATTTCCATGGCGGAAAAGCAGGCCGCCAGAGCCATGTTGACGGTCGTTTCGCCCGTGAAATACCAGTGGTGCCCCGTTCCGATCACTCCGGCTCCAAGGTACAGGATGGCGTCGAGGTAGACCAACCGGGTCGCCGTTTTCGCTGTGACGACCCCGATTTTGTTGAACATGATCGCCACCAGGACCGTCGCAAACAGCTCAAAGAAGCCTTCTACCCAGAGATGGATGATCCAGAACCGCCAGTTGTCGATGATGGTGAAGTTCGTGTGGGGACCGTAGAACAGGGCTGGGAGATAGAACAGGGGAATGGCCACCGCGGCGTACAGGAAAAGCGAGGAGAGATGCTTTTTAGCGTTGTCTTTGATGGCGGGTTTGAGCGCACGGTACATCAATATCAGCCAAAGCACCAGGCCCGCCGCCAGGAGGTATTGCCAGAAGCGTCCCAGATCCAGATACTCGGATCCCTGGTCTCCCAGCCAGAACCAGAGTTTACCCAGCTTATCGTTGATGCCCAGAAACTCCCCGGCCAAACTTCCAAAAACCACCACCGCCAGCGCACCCAGCAGTATGTTCACCCAGAATTTCTGATGCTTCGGCTCCCGTCCGCCGATCATGGGCGCCAGAAACAGACCGCCGCCTACCCATGCCGTGGCGATCCAGAAGATGGCCAGCTGGAGATGCCATGTCCTGAGCAAGTTGTAGGGGAGAATATCGGCCAGGTGCAGGCCGTAAAACGCGAAGGGCTCCACCCGATAATGGGCGATCGCCCCCCCGACAAGCACCTGCAGGAGAAAGAGCACCGCCACCACGACGAAGTACCTTCCCGTGGCCCACTGGCTCGGCGTAAGTTTCATCGCGGGAGGATGCAGTTCGTTAGCCGCTTTGCCATCGGCTTT
>JARRNO010000078.1:0-11499 GCA_037384885.1 Acidobacteriota bacterium | reverse complement strand
TAGACAGCCCTGCGGATTGAAGTCCACGGGCGGAATGACCACACCCCTCAGCCCTATGGCGGCGCCTGAGCGGCCGCCCCCTCAGAAGAAAGCGCCCAAAGCGAGCGGAGGGTCCGGTCTCCGCGCGGCACCAAGCTCTTCAGGACGGGCGCCAGTTTATCGAGACCGTGGAAACGCGCCCAATTGAAAAGCGGCCCCTTGTTGGCCCGGGGGCCCTCCGGAACCAGTTCCCAGGGATGAAACCAGTAGACGGCCGGCCGGCCGGCAGTCAATGCCGTGTCCCTGGCCAGCCGGAGCAGCCACAGGGGCAGGGTTCTTAGAGCCACTGTGCCGCCAGCGGGCACTGGCGGAAAGGGGGGATGGAACCTGAGAGCCGGAATTTCTACGACCCTTTTGCCTCGGATTCCGGCTTGAACCGCCGCAGGTTTTCTCCACAGAAGACTGCTGGAGTACTCATACCCCGCTGCCTCAAGCGTGGCGTAAAAGGCCTGACGAGAACCCACGCGCCAGCATGGCGCCCGAAACCCCTTCACCGCCACGCCGGCGGAATCCTCGAGCAGCTTTCGGCTCTCCCCCGCTTCCACAGCCGCTTCCCTATCCTCGAGTTCATCCATGGGGCGGTGTGAAAGACCATGGGACGCTAGTTCGTGCCCGCAGCTTACAATTCGTCTTGGAATGCCCGGATAACGCCTTGCAGCCTCGCCCAGAACGAAGAATGTCGCGGAAACAGAAAGCGCGTCCATCAATTGAAGGGCGCGTTCAACTCCCTCATCCACTGTCGATGGAAAAAGGGACCAGTCCATTCCCGGCGCCGCAAAGGGATGGCCTGGAACATGGAACCATTCTTCCACATCCACCGAAAGACAGATCCCGGCAGCCGCTTCAACGGATGAAGACCGGGCCGCCGGTGCAGGCGCTTTGCGTTGGGCATTTTTCATTCGCGATCGCTGCGGGTCTTCCGGACCGGCTTCCCCGGCTTATCAGGACTCTTTTTTGCAGAAGCTCTCTTGGAGCGCTTTCCCTTCTTAGCCGTCCCTACCGATTCTTTCTTTGCGGCCGGATAGAGCTGTCGTCCCGATGAGGCATCCCGCACCCTTTCAATCCGGTTGATCGGCACGGCCATCTTTCCACCCGGGACCAGAAGAACCATCCACTTTCCGCGAACCGTGTATCCATCAATATTCAACGATCGATGATCTCTGAAAACGGCCACATCGCCCGCATGTACGGAAAGGCCCGCCGATACGGCAAACAACGCCAGAAACGCGGCCAGGACGGTTCGCTTCAATTTTGAACCTCCACCTGGCAGCCGCGCTCCACTGGGTGGGCCGCAAGAATCGTAGCTCCCAGCCGTTCCAGCGCCTCCTCGACTGCCGTTCGCCGTCCCGGGGAGACAATGAAAACAAGACATCCGCCTCCGCCTGCGCCGCACACCTTGCCGCCCACCGCACCGCTTTCCATCGCCGCAGAGATGAGATGTTCGATGTGGGGAGTGCTGATTTCCTTGGAAAGGCCCTTCCTCAGGGCCATCTCTTCTCCAAGAAGCAGGCCTGCCGTGTCAAAATCTGCATGAAGCAAGGCGTGGCGCATCTGAACGGCCACCTCCGCAATGCCCTGCAATGCCTTGAGCCTGCCGCCCTCCCTCTCGATGATGGACCGGTAGAGCGACCAATTCGAATTCGCTGAAAGACGCGATTTACCGCTGTACACCACGACCAGCCTCTCTGCAAGCTCCTTGAGCGGAATATCGAGGACTTCCACCGATGTGGCGCCGGCTGCATAGGAAAGCGCCAGAATGCCGCCCTTGACGGCAGGCCAATGATCTTGGACTCCTGTCGGCATTCCCAGCTCCATGGCCTCTATGTCCCGGCACAAGCTGACGGCGGCCTCTTCCCCCAGTGGACGTGCGGCAGCTACTGCAAGCGCGAAACTCAATGCAACCGCCAAACTGGAGGACCCGCCCAGTCCCGATCCCGCCGGGGCGTCGCTCCGCGTCACAACGGTCCACCCTCCCGTTACGCCGAAATGCCCGAGCAGCCGTTCAACCAGCGACAGCTTTCCTGGAGGGCTGTCCTCGAACCATCGGTAGCTTTTATTCAAGTCTATTGATTTGAGGAGAACACCTTCTCCCCCGCTCTCTTCGAGCGTCACCGTGGCGGCGAGGCTTATGGCGGCATTCACGGTCATGCTCTGCTTGACGAGAAGCCCAACCGGCCAAAGATCCAGGCTCCCTCCCGCAAGATCCACACGGGCGGGTGCGCGGCTGACGATTCTTCTCATGGTTGTAGTATACGGCGCAGTGCATGCCTGAACAAGGAATCCGCGCCACCCGTCACGATCCCGTGGCCGCCTCTTTTGAGCCGGTTTCGCGGGGCTCGTGGTCCTTCAGCCACCTCAGGACCGGCTCAAGGGAATTCTTGTCGATGACCGCGCTGGTGATGTGGCCGTTGGAAACAGGAGTCAGCGTGTGCCCGATCCCGTCCAAAAGGATGCTCTTCTGGTCCGGGCCCAGATCGCTCTCTATAATCTCCCGGTGAAAGGGTAGAATGACCTTGTCGTGCTGAGGGTAGGCGAACAGGGCGGGGGTTCAGGGCCGAGGAGATCTGGTCCACTTCGGCATAGGCCCGCTGCTGCGCTTCAGGATCCTGAATCATTCCCGCCTGTTCTTTCCAAAGTCTCAACACTGCCTTCGCCGGGTAAGCGATTCCGACAAAACCCGCCAGCGAAAATGATGCTGACGCCTTGGCGGCCGGCCAACATCCCATTCCCTCGGCCATCAGAAAAATTCCATTCTTTTCGATGTTGTCTTGATGGCTCAGCCACGTCAAAAGGGACTTGATGTCAGATTCACGGTCAACCAAGGTTTCTTTGGCGCCGTTTCCGGTGCTTTCTCCCACGCCTCGCGCGTCGTAACGGAGTGAAGCAAGCCCCTCTCTCGAGAGGAGATAAGCCATTTGTTTCCACGTTCCGATACCGGCCCCCTGCTGATTCGCATAGTTGCCGTCACGATCCGTTTCGCCGAGATCCTGTACCAGGAGGACAGCCGGATGCGGACCCCGCCCCTCGGGCAGCGTCAAAGTTGCACCGAGCGTAATCCCTCCCGATTGAATCTGCACGCTCTTTTCCGTAAAGTTGCCCTGGTTACCCGCAATGGTGGTGCTCATGATCCGGGGCGCGGCCTTGGAGAAGGATTTGACGTGGTAATCGTGAAGCGTGGCAACCACACCCTGGGGCGGAACAGAAATTTGAACCACGTGTCCCGTCTTGTCGGTCCAAAAACTCGAATAGAGCGTCTTGCCCACAAAGATGTTGTAGTGTTTCAACAGGTAACGCTCCCCGTTCACCGAGGCGGGCTCCACGCCCATATACTCAACCTTTCCTTTCTGGAGGCGCATCATTTGCGGCATGGCTATGTTGAAATGCCAGGTTGGACCGCCCTTTTCGAGGCGCTTGGCGAGAGGAAGGTACAGGCAAAACGCGTACGGATCCAGCACCAGGAGATTCTTGGGAACATCAGCATCCATGCGGCGCGTTGCTGAGAAACGAGTCTGACTGAAATGAAGGGCCTTGCCGTCTCTCATCAGGTATCCCGAATTAACGCCAAGGTTGATGCGGTCCTTCATATTGTCTTCGGTACGCTGTTGATCGGCGATCATGGGATTGTACATCCGCCAGTCCTGATCGATGACTTCGGTGGCGGAATTCTGGGCCTGAGCGATGTTGATGTCCGTAAAATCGTTGACGCTCAACCGGTATTTGTAGACCTCCAGACGGCCCGTCTGCAGGTTGGTTCGATAATCCGGGTAGAGCGAAAGATCCACGTAACCCCGCTTCGCCTGTTGCAGAGGGTACTTGTACAGCACCTC
Source organism: Acidobacteriota bacterium (assembly GCA_037384885.1). Classification (GTDB taxonomy): domain Bacteria; phylum Acidobacteriota; class UBA4820; order UBA4820; family DSQY01; genus JARRNO01. Next base: position 7,633 of record JARRNO010000078.1, on the reverse strand, counting down.
GGAGGAGATGATTTTAAGGTCCTTCTTCTTCTTGATTTCGACCTTGTAGCGCTCCCTTCCTTTGTAAACGCCGTTTCGGTATAGGTCGAACTGCCCCTTTTCGGCGACGGACCCCAGGGCGGAAACGGCAATGAGAAGAGCGACGGCCGAAAGAAAAAACTTTGAACGCATGAATTTCACCTCCAGAGGCATTATACACCGGCGAACGACGATAAGCTTAAGGCAGGGGCGGCCTCTTTTCAACCGTGACCGCATCGCCCCGCGGGAGTCCTTGCCCTAACCGGCCACTTCGAGTATTTTAGTGGAGATGAAGAACTGGCGCGCGCTTTTCCGGACAAAAAACCTCGATGACCTGATCAGTCACGTCTCCGTTTCGGGCAAAACCCTGAAAAAAGATCTCGGCGCTGTTGATCTCGTGGCTTTGGGGATCGGCGCCATCATCGGCGCGGGGATTTTCGCCATCGTGGGGACCGCCGCGGCGGGGGACGCAAGCCGGCCGGGGGCCGGCCCCGCCCTTGTGATTTCGTTTCTTCTCACGGGTTTGGCGTGCGCTTTCTCGGCGCTCTGTTACGCCGAGTTCGCCAGTATGGTACCCATCAGCGGCAGCGCTTATACCTATTCCTATTCCACGCTGGGCGAAATGCTGGCCTGGATCATCGGGTGGGACCTCATTCTCGAGTACGCCGTCGGCAATATTGCCGTAGCCGTCTCCTGGTCGGGCTATTTTGTCCAATTATTGAAAGGCTTCGGGATCAATTTCCCCCGGTGGCTTTCAGTCGATCTTCGCACGGCGCTTCACAGTCCGGAGATTCTTCACAGCGCCCCCCATGTTTTCGGCGTTCCCATCATCTTCAATTTGCCCGCGGTCTTCATTGTGACCGCCATCACCGTGATCCTGGTGGTGGGCATCAAGGAAAGTTCCCGCTTCAACATGGCGATGGTGGCCACAAAGCTTATCATTCTTTTCTTCTTCATCATCGTCGGATGCTTCTACGTCAAGCCGGCCAACTGGACGCCCTTCGCCCCCAACGGCTGGCATGGCATCCAGGCCGGCGCAGCGGTGATCTTCTTCGCCTACATCGGATTCGACGCGGTCTCCACGGCGGCGGAAGAATGCCGCAACCCGAAGCGCGACATGCCCATCGGAATCCTGGTTTCTCTGGTGATCAGCACGATCGTTTACATCCTCGTCGCCCTGGTCCTCACCGGCATGGTGCCCTGGAACAAGCTGAACACCTCGGAGCCGCTTTCCGTGGCCATGCGGGTCGTCCATGAGAACTGGGCCGCCGGGATCGTCGCCTTTGGGTCGGTCGTCGCGCACACCGCCGTACTTCTGGTATTCCAGATGGGCCAGCCCCGCATCTTCTTCTCCATGTCCCGCGACGGTCTTCTTCCCAAGGCCTTCTCGAAAATCCATCCCAAGTACAGGACGCCCTATGTGGCGACGATCATTACCGGCGTCTTCGTCGCGGGCGGTTCGGCCATCGCCAGCCTGGATGAAATGGCCGATCTCTGCAACATAGGAACTCTTTCCGCCTTTATCCTGGTTTGCGCGGGAATCATCGTTCTTCATTACCGGGAACCGGACCGCCCCAGGGGCTTTAAAACGCCCCTTGTTCCCTGGCTTCCCCTCTTCGGGATCGCCGCCTGCTTTTACTTGATGCTCGGCCTGCCGGATCTCGCATGGATCCGTTTCGCCGTCTGGCTGGTGGTCGGGCTGACGCTCTACTTCATTTACGGATACCGGCACAGCCAGCTCGCTCCGCTGCGCTCCCAGAAGCTATGACGGCGGACGTATAAACGTTCCGCTGAGGCGCGCCGCCCAGCAACCCCTGTGGATTCAGCCCGCCGATTCGGATTGGGCCAGAAACGCCAAAGCCTCGTCCTTTTCCCCATCCATGATGATCTGCATCTCCTGGCCTTCAGAGACAGCCGGCACGTCAATGACGCGGACAATCTGCTGAAGGTGCGCATATTCCGGCAGAAGTTCGGGCAGCAGATTCGGTGATTCCTGGAGGAACTTGCGGTTGAACACGGCGTTGGGCTCGTCCGGGTAAAGCGCAAGGTATCGGATATCGGCTTCCACGAGATCCTGAAAGAAGTGCGTGCCAAAGGACAGATCCGGAACGTAGTCGCCCTTTTTCCGGGCCATTTCGATCAACATGAGGGTATTGGAAATGTCCGCATAGGTCACCCTCACGCCCAGGGAGATGTCGCCACGGCTTCCCCAGCGCCCGGGCCCCATGAGAATAAAGGATCTTTTCGGCAGGGCGGCGTTCAGGCGGCTGACCGCTTCGCCGACGGCTCCCATGGCTCTCATGGATTCCAGGGACGAATACGAGTCCGGATCGATGTAGACGACGTATCGAATTCCCTTCACCTGGGCGGTGCTCACGAAGCGGTTGGTCGAAAAGACCTTTCGCTCTCTCGGAATCCAGGGCACAGGGACGTGTTGTTCTTGCTTGGCGCGGCTTTGAGGACGGCACTGGAGAATGTAGAGATGCTGCCCGTCGTGCGCAAACTCCAGGTCCACAGGCACACCCACAGCCTCCTGGAGAACGCGGAGGATCTCACGCATTTCCTTGACGAAGTCCGTGTCTTCGACCAGACTCGAAAAGGTCACCACCAGGTCGTCGCGGCTGGGATCGAGGAGCGGGCTCACCGCCTTCTTTAGGGTCCCGCTTTCGTTGACGGAAAAGATGCGGTTGAGGATAGGATAGCGCTCCCCCACCTCCTGGATGACGTTTTTCACCGGCACCGTCTCGAACTTGCCGGTTTCAAGGTTCAGCACGTCCACATACCTTTGCGCGTAGTGCAGAACCTGTTCCGGCGTCACGTTCACGCGGAGGCCCGGCTGGCCTGGGCTGACCAGCAGAGGATAATCATCCCCCACCCGGTCGACCGCGCGGGTTCCAAGGCCCGTCACGATCCGGAGCACTCCGTCTTCACGTTTGATGCGGGGCGACCAGCGGAACTCGTTCTGGCTGAAGGCCACACCGGCCACGGCGGGGAAAAAATACTTCCCGACCCGTGTCCCCACGACGCGCTGGATAATGATGCCCATCTCTTCCATGAAATCGAGAAGCCCCTTTTCGCGCCGGTACAGGATGGGGTCGGGAGCAAAGATGCTGGCGTAGACTTCTGCGATGGCATCCGTGAGAGCCGCGAGGCGTTCCTTTTTGCTGCCGGTGTTGGCGAGAAAGAGACTCCGGTACTTTCCCGAGAAGGCCGACCCTTCATTGTCTTCCAAGAGGCTGGACGAACGGACGATCAACGGACCTTTGCCCAGATCATCCAGGGCGATCTTCAAGAGACCGAGCATTTCCGGGGAGAAATAGGAGTGTTTAAAGGTCTGCTCAAGATAGGGGTACCCCTGCCTCACTTCTTCCAGCGTGGCGTATTTAAGGCTCTGGGTGTCTTCGAGGGAATTGTACTGGACGAAGTCGAAGAGGCCGTCGCTGGTCAGGTACCAAGCCTTCGGAACCTTAATGTTGGCCAGGAGAGGGATGTCCTTAGCGGCCCGCTTCAGAATGTGTTCCGCCAGGAAAATGCCGGACGTCTTACCCCCAAGCTTTCCGTACCCTTTTGCAGGCCCGGCCACACGTTCGAAGAGCCGGCCGAAATCGTGGATGGTCAGGTGTTCCTTGGCCACCTGGATGAACGACAGCCGGTCCGTTAGGAAGCGCCGAGTAAGTGCCACCCGCACGTTTCGGTCGTCGGAGGGCGACAGGGCCGGTTCTCCTTCCTGGTACGCGCGGCAGACCCGGTTGACGATGTCCCGGGTCTCGATCAGGGAAATATTCCGCTTCTCCGTGGCCAGCGCGAAGAAACCCAGCTTGTCCTGCCTCATCCATTGCTTGAGCATCCCCGGAATTTCATCCGCCGGGAGCACGATGTCGGCAATGCTGATGATCGACTCGAAAAACCGGTTGATAATTTCCTGATCACGCTTGGGCAGCGGCTGATTGGCGCCGCGAGTTTCGCGGTCTTGCTCCGTGTAGCTTCCCGGATCAAATTGCAGGATGAGATGGTGGACCCCCGGCACTCCCATCTTCGAGAGATGGTTCATCAGCCGGCGGAGAATCCGCTTCCAAAGGTTGCCGTCCGTTTCGCGCAACACGTCGAGAATGACGCGCCACTCCGCTTTGCCCGGCTCCCTTTGAACCTCGCCCTCCTTGGAGCGCCCTTTCTTGATTTCCGACTTGCGGTGTTTCTCTTGCTGGATGCGCCGTCCCAATTTTAGGGCCAGGTGCTTCGCCAGCTTGGCTTCTTCGGTATGGAAGGCGGAACTTGAGCTGGAGGAATCTCCGGAGGGCGGGAGCGTCACATCGAGGCTCCCCACATTCCGGCCTCCCGGGAGAACGATAGGGGCCTTGATGGTCCACGGCTTTTCTACAAATGCGCGCTGCGTGTACTCCCTTCCCTTATATTCAATCCGCACCTCACACGAATCGCCCTCGCTCATTCCTTCTGGCACGATCTTCAAAACCTGGCGGAACACCTCGTCGAGAGAGCTTCCCACTTCTTCCATGAGTATCGAGGCCCTGTAAAGACACCTCAATTCGCGAGAGAGTTCGGTCGCTTGAGACGGCCCCTCGCCAGCGGCCTTCAGCTTCGATTTCATCATGGACGTTTCCTCCCGTTTCTCCGGTGCTCCTTCGTGCCCGTTCCGGGTAAGCGCTCAGCAACGGCTTTCGAGGCCGGGCCTACAGGACTTGTTTCAGTTTACCGGTTTCCTCAAGGTCTTTCCACGTTCGTGGCTGCGTATCCAGCGCCGGGCGCCCCAGAAGGGACTGGAATAACCTGGCTGTTTTCCACAAAAGAGAAGCGGGAGGCCCATGGGACCTCCCGCGCCTGCTGCTTCGGCGAAGCGGACGGGCTTTACACCCATCCCCTCATACGGCAGGCTTCAGCCACACGTGAAATTGCAATCATGTAGGCGGCGTCGCGCATGTAAAGCTTCTTACGTTCGGCAAGGTCGTGCACCGCCTTGAACGCCGAGGTCATTTTGCCTTCCAGCTTTTCGAGCACTTCTTCCCGGGACCAGAAGTAATTCATATTGGACTGGACCTGTTCGAAGTAGCTGCAAGTTACTCCCCCCGCGTTGCAGAGGTAGTCGGGAATCACGAAGATCCCCCGGTCCTTCAACACCGCGTCCGCCTCTGGCGTGGTGGGGCCGTTGGCGCCTTCGGCGATCAGCTTCACCTGCTTGCTGATCTCTTTGACGGTGGTCCCCGTGACCTGGTTCTCGAGGGCGGCCGGAATCAGAAGATCCACATCTTCCTTGATCCAAACCTCGCCGGGCAGCACTTCGTAGCCGAGTTCCTTGGCCTTGTCCTTGTCGATGCCGCCGAATCGGTCCGTAATTCCGGCCAGTTCGTCAGGGTCGACGCCGCTCTTCTTTTTGAAGGTATAGGCCATCTGGTCCTTCTGGTCCCAGCAGGCCACGGCGACAACCGTTCCACCGAGTTCCCGGTAGAGGCGAACTGCATATTGGGCGACGTTGCCGAAGCCCTGTACGGAAGCCGTGCTCTTCTTGATGTCGATGCCGAGCGCCTTCATGGCTTCGCGCACCGTGTAGATTACACCGAATCCCGTTGCTTCGGTCCGGCCGAGCGAGCCGCCCATTCCCACGGGTTTACCCGTAATGAAGCCCGGATACTTCGCGCCGTGCACCTTCTCGTATTCGTCCATCATCCAGACCATGTGCTGGCCGTGTGTCATGACATCGGGCGCCGGAACGTCCTGAAGCGGGCCCACATTCTGCGCAACCTGCCTGACCCATCCGCGGCAGATGCCTTCCTGCTCCCTGTCGCTCAGGTTGTGGGGGTCACAGATGACGCCACCCTTCCCACCGCCGAGAGGAATGTCTACCACGGAACATTTCCAGGTCATCCACATGGACAGGGCGCGGACCGTGTCGATCGTTTCCTGCGGGTGGAATCGGATACCGCCTTTACACGGACCTCGCGCATCATTGTGCTGGACGCGGAAGCCTCTGAACACCTTGTAGCTGCCGTCGTCCATCCTGACGGGGATACTGAACTGGTATTCTCTCAGCGGCTGCCGCAAAAGCCCCTTCACTGCAGGGTCCAGGCCCAGTTTGCCGGCAACGGCGTCAAACTGCTGCTGAGCCATTTCAAACGCGTTGAAAGGCTTCTTTTCCATTTTGAAACTCTCCTTTTCACGCGGCGGAGCAAGCTCCCCCCGCCGGCGACCTCAATAGTTCAGATGCGGTTGATTTTGACCTACTGATACTGCTCCCCCGAATCGACTGGATGTTTCTCGGGTGAAATTCCCCCCTGAAACCTGCGGCGGGCTTCGTTTCAAAGATATTCGCCGCACTACAGGGACTGAATGTAACACCGCCGCGAAGAAAGGGTCAAGCCGGTCGAAATGAAGAAAATCTGGAAGGGTCAGGGCGCGCAGTCCTGTCCGAAGTTATTCCTTTATCCGGCAAGGCTCCTTTGGTATGCTGTTGCCGGGTCACCTGAAAATGGACGGGAAAAACGCAGAACCTTGATGACTTGATTGATGAAAGGGCGTTCTCATGAACAATCGAAAGGAAGAACTCGACTTTTTCACCAATTCGGTCGCCTTATTTACCAAAGCTGCAGACCGCTTGGGCCTGGATGAGGGCTACCGGCAGATTCTGACCACACCCGAGCGCCAACTGATCGTGGCGATTCCGATCCGCATGGATGACGGAACGTACCGCGTCTTCGAGGGCTACCGCGTTCAGCACAGCAGCGCGCGCGGCCCGTGTAAGGGCGGGATTCGATACCACGACCGCGTGACGTTGGATGAAGTGAAGGCCCTGGCCTCTCTCATGACGTGGAAGTGCGCCACCGTGAACATCCCGTTCGGCGGTGCGAAAGGCGGGATAAAGGTCACCCCGGGGGACTTGACGCTCTCCGAACTTGAAAGGCTCACGCGCCGGTACACGGCGAATATCTCCGTCATCATCGGCCCCGAAAAGGATATCCCGGCTCCCGACGTGAACACCGGCGGCCGCGAGATGGCCTGGATCATGGATACCTATTCCATGGGGAGGGGGGAAACGACGCTGGGAGTCGTGACCGGGAAACCCCTCGAATCAGGCGGTTCGCTGGGCCGCGAAAGAGCCACCTCCCGCGGGGGCCAGTACGTCCTGCGCGAAGCGGCCCGTGAAAAAGGCCTTTCCTTAGACCATGCAACTGCCGCTATACAAGGGTACGGAAACGTGGGAGGCAATGCGGGCTGGCTGCTTGGGAATGAAGACGGCTGCAAAATTCTGGCGGTTTCAGAAGCGGACGGAGCCATTTACAACGCCAAGGGGCTGGATGTGGAGAAAATGGCCGCCTTCAGAGCGGAGCACGGGTCGGTCGCCCAATTTCCCGATGCGGAGAAGATCCCGCTGGAAAAGGTCCTGGAGCTCGACGTGGACATCCTGATCCCCGCCGCCCTGGAAAACCAGATTACCCTGGCGAACGTCGATCGCATCAGCGACCGTGTCCAGATTATCCTGGAACTGGCAAACGGGCCCACCACTCCAGCCGCTCACCAGGTCCTTTTGGACAGAGGCGTGTGGATCCTTCCGGACATCCTTTCCAACGCCGGCGGGGTCACCGTTTCTTATTTCGAATGGGTTCAG
>JARRNO010000077.1:0-13338 GCA_037384885.1 Acidobacteriota bacterium | reverse complement strand
GATCCGCTCCCGGGTTTCGAGAAAGACCTGCTGGGGACCGAGAAAGTCGCTCACCTTGTCCGCCTTGATGACCGCGCGCTTCTTGTGGCCGCTCACGCGCTCCTTGGCCACTTTCCGGCAGACGGCGGCGAGCTGGCGCTCCAGGTTCCTGACGCCGGCCTCCCGCGTGTACTCGGAGATGACCTTTCTGACCGCGCCGTCTTCGAAAACGATCTGGCTGCGCTTGAGTCCGTGGTTCTTGATGACCCGCGGCAGCAGATGCTTGCGGGCGATGTTCAGCTTTTCTTCCTGCGTGTACCCCGGCAGCCGGAGGACTTCCATGCGGTCCAGCAGAGGACGGGGGATGGTCTCGAGAATGTTGGCCGTGGCGATGAACATCGTCTTCGAAAGATCGAAGGGCACCTCCAGGTAATGGTCTGAGAAGCTGAAATTCTGTTCCGGGTCCAGAACCTCCAGAAGCGCGGAGGTGGGATCGCCTCTGAAATCCATTCCGACTTTGTCGAGTTCGTCCAGCATGAAGACGGGGTTGTTCTTGCCGGCCTTGCGCATGCCCTGGATGATCCGCCCGGGCAGCGCCCCGACGTAAGTCCGCCTGTGGCCGCGGATCTCAGCCTCGTCCCGGATCCCGCCCAGGCTCATCCTGACGAATTTTCTTCCCAGCGATCTGGCAACGGACCGCCCCAGGCTGGTTTTGCCGACGCCCGGGGGGCCGACGAGGCAGAGAATGGGGCCCTTGAGATCCTTCTTGAGCTGCTGGACGCTCAGGTACTCGAGGATTCGGTCCTTGACCTTGTCCAGGCCGTAGTGATCCTCATCCAGAATTTTCTGGGCGCGATCCACGTCCAGCCTGTCCTTGGTGAACTTGCTCCACGGGAGTTCGATGAGCCAGTCGAGGTACGTTCTGGAAACCGTGTAGTCGGCGGCGGACGGGTGCATCATTGCCAGGCGCTCGACTTCTTTCAGGGCGACCTCTTCGCTTTCCTTGGGCATTTTGGCCTTGGCGATTTTTTCCTTGAATTCCTCGATCTCTCGGGTCCGTTCGTCGCCTTCGCCCAGCTCCTTCTGAATCGCTTTGAGCTGTTCCTTGAGAACGTAGTCCCGCTGGGCCTTATTGACCTTATCGGCCACTTCAGACTGAATTTTGGAACCCAGCTCCAGGACCTGCAGTTCCCTCGCCAGCATCGCCGTCAGGATCTTCAGCCGTCTGAGGGTGTCGGTTTCTTCGAGAAGCGTCTGCTTCTCCGCCAGCTGAACGGGGAGGTTGAATGCGATGGTGTCCACGATGCGGTTCGCGTCTTCGTAGCGCTCGAGAGATGCAATCAGCTCCTGCGGGACCCCGCTTGACAGGTTGGCCAGCTTTTCATACTGCATGATGACGTTCCGGCGAAGCGCCTGAACGTCAAGTGATTCGCTTTCGGTGTTCGCGATAAAATTGACACGAGCTTCCATGAAGGGCGACTGCGAGGTGAACTCTTCGATGCGGATCTTCCCCTGGCCATGAACGATGACGGACAAATTGTCAGGGGCCACCCTCATGAGGCGGAGGATTTTCGCCATGACCCCCACCTGGAAGAGATCCTCCGGGCCCGGTTCCTCCAGGTCCGCGTTCTTCTGGCTGACGATGGCGAGGTATCCTTCCTGGCGCGTGGCCTGCTCGACCGCCTTGAGCGACCGCTCCCGGCCCACCGCGAGGGGGATGATCATGTCCGGGAACAACAGTGTATTGCGCAAGGGGAGGACAGGCAGGACAGGGTTTTCCTCAAGCTTGTGGACCAGCTCTTGCGTGCCTCCGGAATCGGTCATTTTCACACTCCTCTCAGGACCATAGCATAGCGAAAGGGCCCGATGAACTGCAAGCACCTCAGCGTCATATCCGAAACGCCCCAAATGTCCGGCATTTGGACTTCTCCACGCTTTGACAGCGTGAGGAGGATATGGTAAAATGCTCTTTCTTAGAAGGATAGGAGACACATGGCAATGGAGAGCACCAAAAAGAAGACCATCATTGACGAGTACCGCAAGCACGCGTCCGATACCGGGTCGCCAGAAGTGCAGATCGCACTGCTTACCGAGCGGATCAATTCTCTCACCGACCACTTGAAGTCGCACCGGAAAGACCACAGCTCTAGGCGCGGCCTGCTCATGCTGGTTGGACAGCGCCGCCGCCTGCTCAACTATCTCCGGGACCGCAACATTGAGCGTTACCGCGAACTGATTTCAAAGCTGGGTCTTCGGAAATAGCTCCTAAAATCAAGCAGACAAGCTGTCTTGTTCCGCTATGCGCCTCCCAAATCTGCGCAGAAAGCGCGTGAGGTTAATGCATGTACCATGAAGAATCAATCGAGATCGAGGTAGGGGGGAGGCCGCTCAGGTTTTCCACGGGTAAGATGGCCAAGCAGGCGAACGGCGCCATGTGGGTCTCCTACGGGGACTCCGTCGTGCTCGTCACGGCCACCATGTCCAAGGAGGACCGGCAAGGCGTAGACTTCCTGCCCCTTACGGTCGATTACCGTGAATACACCTTCGCCGGCGGCAAGATTCCCGGCGGTTTTTTCAAGCGGGAAGGGCGCCCCACAGAGGCGGAAGTCCTTGTCTCCCGTGTGACCGACCGTCCCCTTCGGCCGCTTTTTCCCGAAGGGTATCATCGCGACACGCAGGTCATCGCAATGGTTCTGTCGGCCGATTATGAAAACACGCCCGACATTATGGCCATCAACGGGGCGTCTTTCGCCCTCTATTGCTCGGATATTCCTTTCAACGACCCCATCGCCGCCGTCCGCATCGGCATGGTGGACGGCGAATTCCTGGTGAACCCTTCATTTTCGGCCCAGGAGTCCAGTGTTCTCAACCTTGTCGTGGCCGGCACAAAGGATGCGCTGGTCATGGTCGAGGCGGGCGCGAAAATCCTGCCCGAAGACACGATGATCAAGGCCTTGGAACTCGCGCATCAGGAATTCAGGAAAATCGTCGCGGCTCAGGAAGAGCTTTTCGGCCGGCTCAACATCACCAAGATGAAAGTGGAAGGCCGGGCCTACGATCCGGCGCATTACACCGAGGTGGAAGCCAAAGTCGCCGGGCCATACAAAGAAGCCATGGCGGTCAAAGGCAAACTTGAAATGTACCGCGCCATCGATGCGGTCGAGGAAATGCTCATGGACGGGTATTCCGACGAGGAGCCCGGCCGAGCCGAAGAAGCGAAGGCGATCGCGCACGATGTTCTCGTCAAGAACTTCCGCCGGATTCTCCTGGAAGAGGGGCGCCGCGTGGACGGAAGACTCTTCGACGAGATCCGCCCCATTTGGTCGGAAGTAGGCGTTCTGCCGCGCACGCACGGCTCCGCCGTCTTTACGAGGGGCGAGACTCAGGCGCTCGTCAACTGTACGCTCGGAACGGCGTCTGACGTACAGCGTCTCTCCGGACTTCTGGAAGGCCAGGAAAAACACTTCATCCTGCATTACAACTTCCCCCCCTTCAGCGTGGGCGAAACCAAGCCCCTTCGAAGCCCGGGACGCCGGGAAGTCGGTCACGGAGCCTTGGCGGAAAGGTCGCTCGACCCCGTCGTGCCTTCCGACCAGGAATTCCCGTACACCATCCGCGTGGTTTCGGACATATTGGAATCCAACGGGTCTTCTTCCCAGGCGACGATCTGCGGCGCGACCCTGGCGCTCATGGATGCCGGCGTTCCCATCACCGCACCGGTGGCGGGCGTCGCCATGGGGCTGGTCATCGAGGGTGAGAGGTACGCCATCCTGAGCGACATTGCCGGCCTCGAGGATCACTATGGCGATATGGACTTCAAGGTGGCCGGCACCGAAGAAGGCATCACAGCCCTCCAGATGGACATCAAGGTTGGCGGTATCTCCTTTGAGATCATGCGCACCGCGCTTGAGCAGGCGAAGCGGGGCCGCCTCCACATTCTCGGTCTGATGAAAGAAACGCTCCCTTCCCCCAGGACGGAAATCAGCCGCTACGCCCCCCGGATCTACTCGGTGAGCATCCCGAAGAGCAAGATCGGCGACCTCATCGGGCCCGGAGGCAAGACGGTGAGAGGCATCCAGGAAGCCACGGGCGCCGAGATCAACATCGAGGAAGACGGGACGGTCACTGTTGCGTCCCTTGACGAAGACTCCGCCCAGCGTGCGATGGATATGATCCGCGCCCAGGTAGAAGAACCCGAGGTTGGGAAAATCTACAAAGGGACAGTCCGCCGCGTAGAACCCTATGGCGCTTTCGTGGAAATTCTTCCCGGCCAGGACGGCCTTCTTCACGTCTCGGAGCTTGATTGGAAGCACGTGGACCGCGTCGAGGATTATCTGAAACTCGGCGATGAGATCGAGGTCAAGCTCCTCGATTTCGAGCGCGGGGGCAAACTTCGCCTCTCCAGAAAGGCGCTGCTTGAGAAGCCCTTGACACCGCCCCCTACGTAACCTAAACTTTCCTCATAAGCTCGTGGAAAAGGGATCCCAAGGTGGCTGAACAAAAGCACAAGATACTTGTCATCGATGATAATCCCGACCTCCTGGACATCGTTGAAGCGGTGCTCTCGGAATCGGGCTTCATGGTCGCCAAAGCCCTCTCCGGAGAAAGCGGGCTCAGCGTGGCCCGTAACCTCCAACCCCACCTGATCCTTCTCGACCTCAACATGCCGGTCATGGACGGCTGGGAGGTTCTGAAGCTCCTCAAGTCCGAGGAAAGCACCTGCAACATCCCCGTAGCCATCTTTTCCGTTAGGGTTGACATCAAGGATAAGATATTCGGATTGCAGCGGGGAGCAGTCGATTATATCTCCAAACCTTTTCAGTACGACCAGCTGGCGGACCGGGTGAAACGTATCCTTGCGTCCCAGCCCGCCTGATTTCCCCCGTTTCAAGTCCCGATAAAAAGGCGGTTTGCAAGGTTTTCCGGAAGCCTGGCTTTCCGAATCCGCTCCGCGGCTCTTTTCACGTCATAGGGCACACGGTGGAGAACGAAGCGCCCGGCGTCCGGATAGTATTCTCCGAAGGAAGCGTGAGGGTTTCTGTCCCTTGGCTGCCCCACCGAACCCGGGTTGATCATGTAGCGGGCGCCGGGCAGCAGAGGGATCTCGACCAAGTCGCCTTTCAGGGGCCAGAGCGTCATGCCCTGATCCGCCTCCTCCAGCACACAGGGAAAATGCGTGTGGCCAAAGAAGCATATCTTGAAATCGCCCGCCTCAAAATTACGAAATCCGTCGAAGTCCGAAAACAGGTAGGCGTCTTCGTTAAGATAAGAACCGTGGCAAAGGGCGACGCCGTTATCAACGCACAAGGGACCTTCAGGCAGGGATTTCAGAAATGCCATATTTTCCGGCGTCAGTTTTTGCAGGGTCCATTCCGCCGCGTGCTTGGCCGCCGCGTTGAAGTTATCCGGCGTCTCCAGTCCGGAGGCGACCTTGTCGTGATTACCGCGGACTGAGAAGACGCGCTTGTGCCGGCGCATGTACGTTGTCACTGGATTCGGACTGGCGCCGTAGCCCACCAGGTCTCCCAGGAAGTAAATTCCTTCGTACCGCCGGCGCTTGGTGAATTGGACTACCGCCTTCAGCGCCTCATGGTTGGCGTGGATATCAGAAATTATCAGGTACCGTCGTCGCTTTGGCATGCCCTTATTCCGGGAGCCTTTCAGACAATGCGTCGAATCGCCTCGACGATTTCGTCAACCGTGAGCGTTTCGACCCATATGCGATGGTGGGCGCGCCCATACAACGCCCTTCTCTTGATAAACAACCCAAACAAACCCGGGGCGGCCGCCAGGGGGCGGGAACCGTCGTTCCCGATGCGCCGGCAGGCTTCCTGGAAGGTCAGATCGAGATGCACCGTAGGCCCGAGACGGTTCAGGAATGGAATGGTCGTCTCGCTGAAGCCCCCACCGCCAACCGCCATGACTCGTTCTCCTTCCTCGGGGGTTGAAAGGATGACACGCCGCTCGATATCGCGGAAATATGGTTCCCCTTTGGTCTGGAAGATTTCGGCGATGCTCATCCCCTCCTCGTCTTCGATCAGCGCGTCCGTATCCTTGAACGGCCATTTCAACCGTAGGGCAAGGATCCGGCCGATGGTACTCTTGCCGCACCCCATAAAACCCACCAGCGTGACCGTCCTTCCCGGCATGATTTTAGTTTACTCCTGGATGCGCCTTCGGCCAATAAAAAAAGGAGGCGAAGCCCCCTTGGTGAAAGTGGTGGGCGATACAGGATTCGAACCTGTGACTTCTACCGTGTGAAGGTAGCACTCTTCCGCTGAGTTAATCGCCCTCAGAATGCGTATTTTATCTCTCCGGCGCCTTTCCAGTCAATAGAGGAAACTCTCTTCGAACCCATGTGGGCGGTCTTCGAATCGCGGGACGGCTCTTCGCCTGAAAACCGGCCCCATCCTCTTCATTTAAGCGTGAAGGATCGACTTTTCAGGTTCGCGAGATTGCCGCATTTGTCCCGGCATGTGCCCGTTAGTACGTGGTGTCCAGGTTTAACGCCGGTTAAATCGATGCGGAGACACCGAATCGTAGGATCCCAGTCGGGATAAATGCGCTTTCCATCCATAAAGAGGCGAAGGCTGTAGAGATCCGGACCGGATCCGCTGTCATACAGCCTGAGCCGGGCTTCTTTCTCGTCGAGGTGCGGAATGACGTGGAAGGATGGCCGTCCCCACCTGGGTGGTGTTGTATCCTGCTTTAGACGGTAGAAGCCGCTTGTCCGGAAGCGCACGGGAAGCTGGTCCAGCGGCGCAAGAAAATTCCGTCTCCCCGGGCCGAAAAGCCCCCAACCCGGGCCCACCCTCTTCCCCTCGAAAGAAACTGAACACCGGCCGGCGACCGGGAAGGGGCCTGCGTCAAGGCGCGCTTCATTGCCCCCGTGTGGTTCGATGATCCCCACAGCGCCGGCCGCCAGATTCAGGACCCATCCATCGCGCTCGAGCCGGACCGGACCCGTTCCCACACACCATGGCTCATTCATGGAACCCACCTTGATGTACTGTGCGCGGTGCGCCAGGCTTTCAGCGGGGATGAGAGCCTTGACCCTGTTTTTGTCCAGGACGTGAACCACCAGGCCTTGAACGGGCCGCCCATCCGCCAGCACCGGAGTCATTCCTGACACGTCTGTCCTTCGCAGATCGAGAAGGAGACCGGCGGGAACGATTCGTCGCGACACCAGGCGATAACCGCTGCCCGGCAGGGCAAGACGCACAACGGCGCCCTTATCCCCCCAACGACCGTAACGAAGCTTTCCAGACAGTACTGAGCGCTGGCCGGCCCTGTTTTCCGCTATGATACGGAGGTTGCGCACGCCGGGAACCGCATTGGAGGGTAAACCCTCGCCTTCGATACCATGCACGCCCAAATCCGGCAGTTTCCTGAGCCGGTAGGCCATATAGCCGCCCGGCCCCCATCCCGGATCGAAAACGTCCGGGCTTTCCTTGTAGCGGGCCAGGCTGATCCTGGACAAATCCATGCTGTAGAACGTCCGGCCATCGAGAGAGGCACGGATGAGGGGAACTCCTGTGGCATTGCTCGCCACACCCAGGTGGTCTTCGGCGACAAGCTCCGCATCGACCCTCCCGGAAATGGAGACAGGCGCAGACAGGACGTAACCGTTTTCCCTTTTTACGGCGCGGACCAGCAGTGGGCTGACGCCCCCGTCCACACGCCCTCGCGCATCGCGAGGCACGAATACCACCCCCCAGATGCGTGGAGCCGTGATCCCGGCCGGCAACGGCAGCCCCTGAAGGAAGGGGTCCAGCAAGTCGTAGCCCCTTCTCACTTCAAAGTGAAGATGCGGATATCCGATGCCCAGTTCCCCCGAATACGCAACGACTTCACCGCGCTTGACCGGAATGGGCGGATTGAATTCCACGTTGCCGGGAAAGGAGGTTTGTTTTCGCGCACAAGCCTTCATGAGCGCCTGCTCCACACCCAGCTTTCGGCTGAAACGAATGAGGTGGCCGTAAACCGCTGTTCTTCCATCGTTCAACCGCAGATAAAGCACCCGCCCGTAGCCTCCAGGCTCCCGCCGGACTCTTACGATGGCGCCGTCCGCCACGGCCGACACTGGCCACCCTTCTTGCTGATCTGTCCGGATATCCACCCCGCCGTGGAAATGGGTCAGCCTGTATTCCCCGAAGGACGAGGTGCATCCGCCGTGAACCGGAACGGGCCAGAGCAGGCCCCGTTCCGTGCCCGCGAACGGCCCATGGATCCCGGCCGATAAGACGGCAGCCGCCGCCGCTGCGGACAGGCAGAACCGCCGGAAGGCGTCACCTGCCGTCCGCCGTCTTTTGTCCCGAATTTCGGAAGGGAGGCGCTTTACCACGTCCGAACGATCTTTCCCAGATAGTCCTTGAAGGCAGGCCCCAAATCCGGCCGCGAAAGGGCCATTTCGACCGTGGCCTGCAGAAACCCAAGCTTGTCGCCGGCATCGAAACGCCGCCCTTCGAAGCGGTAGGCATACACGGCCTGGCGGTCCAGCAACCGCTTGATGGCGTTGGTCAGCTGGATCTCCCCAGACTTATCGGGGGTGGTACGCTCGATCTCCTCGAAGATCTCGGGCGTGAAAACGTACCGGCCGATAACGGCCGTGGTTGAAGGCGCAGCCTCCGGCGAAGGTTTCTCAACGATGTCCCGGATTCTCACCAACCGGTCCGTCTCCCGGTCTCCCTGGACGATCCCATACTTGCTGGTCTCCTCCCTGGGAACATCGATGACCCCGATGACTGAAGCTTCTTTTTCACGAAACACGTCGAGCATCTGTGCGATGCACGGCTTTTCAGATACGACGATGTCGTCCCCCAAAAACACGGCGAACGGCTCCTTCCCGGCCCAGTTCCTACCGCACAAAACGGCGTGGCCGAGGCCAAGCGCTTCTTTCTGGCGGACGTAAGTCACTTCGACCATCGAGGCGATACTCCTCACCACCTCGAGCTCCTGAATCTTGCCCTTCTCCTCCAGGAAATGCTCCAATTCCGTGGAGACGTCGAAGTGATTCTCTATGGCCGCCTTGCCACGCCCTGTGACGAGAAGGATGGATTCGATTCCCGCCGCGACGGCTTCCTCGACGACATATTGAATAACCGGCTTGTCGACGACCGGAAGCATCTCCTTGGGAGAGGCTTTCGTTGCCGGCAGAAAGCGGGTCCCCAAGCCCGCTGCAGGAATGACGGCTTTTCTCACACGCATGTCAACCTCCTTGGTGTGCCGTTTCAGACGCCGATATGTTATCACGGGCTGAAGAGACGGCCAAGGCGGGCAGCCCGCGGCCAAAGACCGCACAAGGAGCCGGCGAGGCGATGAGAAAAACACCTTCGCCCGCTCCTGAAATCTCTTACTGCCTCACTGCGAGTTTAACCGCTTGGCGACCGGGAAGCCGGCTGCTTCGCAGCCAGCGAGAGGGGAAAGCGGAGAAGCGGGCGGTACGCTTCGCGCCCCTAAGATTGCCTGGAACTCTTCGCGGGACTCGGCCTTTGGCAGACAATGGCCGTAACATTGAAGGGGGCGGGCCATTGCGGGATTTGTTCCCCGGCGGCATTCCCGCTTGAAAACTCACGGTTCACGGCGCGAAGCGATTCGGGCCCTCGGCCCGACGGCCGACGGATGTCGGCAGTCGGACGCTCAAGATTCAAACGGGTGCCGTTGCAGGCAAGGATTCCTGCCGCTCGCCGCTGCAGAATGGATTCGCCCCGTACCGGCTGCATCGTCGTAGTCGTTCCTGCGAAGGCAGGCCCTCAAGTCTTCAGCCGCCGTCGGTCATCCGCCGTCTGCCGTCAGGTGCGAAGCGCCTAACGGCGCCCCCTTGGGCTTCGAATCCCCTCCCCAAATGAAAAAGCCCCCCTGCGGGGGGGCTTAACTTCTGGTGGACGGTAAGGGATTCGAACCCTCGGCCTCCGCGTTGCGAACGCGGCGCTCTCCCAACTGAGCTAACCGCCCGTGAGGCGTATTGTACAATAGATTCCTGGAAACTTTAAAGAGGGCTCGGAGGACCGGCGCCTCAGCCGCACCCACGGGCCTTCGACTGACAGGAGGTCTTGAATGAGTGCAATGCCATCGAGAGAAGACGCATGGAAGCTGCTTTGCGAATGGACCCTCTCGGAATCTCTTCGCCGCCACGCCCTGGGCGTGGAAACAGCCATGCGGGCCATGGCCCGGCAGACTGGAGCCGATGAAGAACTGTACGGTTTGACAGGCCTTCTCCATGACTTCGATTACGAAAAGCATCCGCAGGCGCCGGACCATCCGACTAAGGGAGCCCCGGTGCTGCGGGAAAACGGCTACTCTGAAGACATGATTACGGCGATTCTCGGCCACGCCGAATACACGGGCGTTCCCAGAGAAACCGACCTCGCAAAGGCCCTGTTCGCCTGCGACGAATTGACCGGCTTTCTCTTCGCCTGCGCTTACGTTCAGCCGGACAAGAAAATCGCCAGCGTCAAAACAAAGAGCGTCAAGAAGAAATTGAAAGATAAGTCCTTCGCCCGCGGTGTTAACCGGGAAGATATCCTGAAAGGATGCGAGGAACTTGGGGTATCGCTGGAAGACCATATCGGTTTTGTCAGAGACGCGCTCGCGGCAAACGCGGAGGTGCTGGGGCTCTAAAAGCGCCGGCGGGAGAGAAGATTGTCCGCGGTGCTGAAGTATTTCCCAACGACTTACCCGCTGAGATTCCTTGCCGCTGCGGATCGGTGCATGCTAGACTAACTTTCAAGTTGGAGGCGGTAAAAGCCGTTTGGAGAATCGGGATTCGGGATGAAGATTCTGATCGTGGACGATGACCGGTTGTTGCGCGCCATCATGTCGGACGGGCTGTCCGCAGAAGGGGCGACGTGTGTCCAAGCCGCCAGCGGCGAAGAAGCGCTGAAGCAGGTTCTGAGGGAACGGCCCGACGTTTGCCTTTTCGACCAGAATCTGCCCGACACCACGGGACTCGAGCTTCTTGCGCTGCTCAAGCGACGCCCCGAAACTTCCGGGATCAAAGTCTTTCTTGTAACAGGTTCTGCAGAGGGAGATCTGAAGGAGCAGGCGGCCGCCTCCGGCGCCGAAGCGGTCCTCAGGAAGCCCATCGTCCCATCTCAGGTGATGGAGAAGCTGAGAGCAAGATAGCATGGTCCAGTTTCGCAGCGCAGACCGTGAAATCCAGTTTAAGATCGTCTACTATGGTCCTGCCCTGGGTGGCAAAACGACAACGCTCGAGGCCATTCACGACATCACCGACCCCGAAGACCAGACCCAGATTACGTCTTTAAAAACCGCTGAAGATCGTACGCTGTTTTTCGATTTCCTTCCCTTCGACATCGGCGCGATTCAGGGTTACGGGATTCGCCTCCAGATCTACACCGTACCGGGCCAGGTCCAGTACAACACGACTCGAAAAGTGGTATTGGCCGGGGCGGACGGGATTGTTTTCGTCGCCGACTCTTCGCCGGGGAAGCTGGAAGAAAACTTTACCGCCTGGGAAAACATGAAGGCGAATCTCATCGCCAACAAGATGAAGTTCGAAGAGATTCCATCCGTTATTCAGTTGAATAAGCGGGACCTACCGGACGCCGCCGCTGCGGACGATATCCTGAACTCCATGCGGCTCTCCCGGGGACGCGTCGCCGTATTTGAATCAGTAGCTCTGACGGGACAAGGTGTGCTCGCAGCCTTCGAGAAAGTCGTCCAGGGGGCTGTGTCCACATTCTCGGACAAATTCAAGTTAACTCAAAAGGGAATCAAGCCGGAAACCCTGTTCGACGGCATACACAAGGTCTTTCAGCCCTTTGAGGGACGTCTCAGGAAAGCGCCGGTTCAAAGGCCCGAATCCCAAATTCCTGACAAGGGCCTCTCCGAAGAAGATCAGCTCATCGCAGCGCTGGAATCGACCACACAGCTCGCAGAACAGTACCAGGAGACCGAGCGCCTTTCGAGGATGTACCAGCAACGGCTCCAGGAAATGACCTCTCTCTATGAGATGGGTACGGCAATCACCCCCCAGACGGAGATTTCAGAAGTCTTCCAGCAAATAGAAAGGACTCTGCAGACCAGCCGTCCGGCGTGGATCGCTTCCCTCTTCACGACCTCCAACGGAGACATCAAGCCCTTTTCCTGTACCGGCATGAAACAAGATCCTCTCTGGGAGTCGGCCAGGGCCTCGCTCCTCGAATTCATCAAGACTAAGGCATTTACCAGACTGTCAGGCCTTGGCAGCCTGATAAAGGATGAGAAAGTGGCGTCCCGTCTCAAACAAGGGGAAGCGTATATCATGCCACTGGGAGTGCAGGGCGCGCCCCTCGCCCACTTGGTCCTATACAGGCTTGACAAGGCCATGACCGCTGAGGATGAACGTTTCATGGCCCTCCTGGAGAGATATGTCTCCCCGCGGCTCCAAGCCATCTTGTTCCGGAACGAATTGGCCGAGACCAACGAGCGGCTGGAAATGCGAGTGGTTGAACGAACGGCTGAACTCACGGCCGCACTTGAGCGCCTCAAAGAGCTCGACCAGCTCAAAAGGGCCTTTCTGAACAGCGTGTCGCACGAAATGAAAACACCGCTGACGAATATCCGCTCCTACGCCGACCTCCTCCTCAGATATCCACAACAGCGTGAGAAGAAGGCGAAGGACTACCTTGAAGTCATCATCGACCAGTCGCAGAAGCTGGAGAGCCTGATCACCGACATGCTCTCCTTTTCGAAGGTCAAAGAACCCTCCAGGGGAGTCTCCTGCAATCTGGGCGACGTGCTGGACGAGCTGGTCGAAGCTTACAAGCCTAGGATCGAAGCCAAGCATCTCCAGCTAGAGCTCCAAAAGGATACAGGCGCATTAACCGTCACCATGAACCTTGAAGACGCCGAGGTGCTCTTCAAGCAGATCCTGGATAACGGCGTCAAATTTTCGCCGGAAGGTGTGAGGCTGAGGGTTTATCTTCTAGAAGACGCCCGCAAGGTCACCTTCGCCGTAAGGGATTTCGGGCGGGGGTTCCCCAGGGATCAGAAGGAGCGGCTCATGGAGGCCGACTCGTCCCACCCCACCAGCGTTCCTTCTTTCAAGGATTCCAACCTCGGCCTCGGCCTCTTTCTTGTGAGGGAGGTCCTCTCGAAGTACGGCGGCGGGATCCACATCGAGGACATGGAGCCGGGCACCAACGTGGTCGTGGAACTGCCCAAGTCCATGGAGGGGCAATCATCCAAGGAGGCCGCCGGCGCTGGATGATGATCCAGGCGGCCGCACTGAAGCGGCTTTCCGGGGTCTCTCATTTCCTCGACTTAGCAGGTCACAAATTAGAAGGTCAGGCCAGCTTGGCCTTTCGGACGTGAAGCTGGTAGGCGTTGAAAGCGCCTTCCCGGTAGGCGAGATTG
>JARRNO010000076.1:0-12021 GCA_037384885.1 Acidobacteriota bacterium | reverse complement strand
CGTCTGGTCCAGTTGGCGGTGGAACGCCACGACCGGGAATCAGGGCTCAAGCGGCACATGGAATTTTCCTGAGCATCCGGGAAGGCGGGGCGAGTCAGGCTTCCTCTTCCAAGGCTTGCGCAACCTGCTTCAAAAGATCGGAGGACCGGAAGGGTTTGGGGAGGAAGTGAAGATCTCCTTCGAGAACTTTTTTCCGGAAGCTGGAGTCCTGGGCGTAGCCGGACATGATGATGACCGGGAGGCCCGGATTCTTCGACCGCATGGCCCAGGCGACTTCGAGCCCCGTTGTGTCCGGCAGCATGAAATCGGAAA
The DNA here is from genome assembly GCA_037384885.1 of Acidobacteriota bacterium. Lineage (GTDB taxonomy): Bacteria > Acidobacteriota > UBA4820 > UBA4820 > DSQY01 > JARRNO01. The sequence goes on along the minus strand of JARRNO010000076.1, from coordinate 11,709 downwards.
GCAGAAGGTCGGGTGCCGAATCGGCCAATTCTGCGGCCTGTTTTCCGTCGGCGGCGGTGAGCACTTCGAAGCCTTGCACCCGCAGAAGCTCGGCCAGCCCCTCCCGAACGGGGTCTTCGTCCTCCACAAGGAGGATCCTGGAAACGCGGGCCAGAATATTCTCAGCTCGTAAGCCGGGAGCCTCTTCTTCCTGATGATTCGCCGGCAACCCGGTTTGAACCATGCGGGGCCAGCTGGCAATAAACGTGCTTCCACGGCCTTCCTCCGTCTGAAAATTGACGGCGCCGCCGTGCTGGGACAAAATTCCGTGGACCACCGAGAGCCCGAGTCCCGTTCCCCGGCTTGGATCTTTTGTGGAAAAAAACGGTTCGAAGAGGTGTTCCTGCACGTCCTTTGGAATGCCGGTGCCGGTGTCGGCGATACAGAGGCACACCTCGCCGGGTTCCCGGGAAAACGTTTTGACCGTCAGCACCCCGCCGTCCGGCATGGCGTCCGCCGCGTTCACCGCCAGATTAACGACGACTTGCTCCACCTGGCCCGGATCGCCTTCAAGGGGGAGGGGCTGATCCGCCAGGGAAACCCGGATTGCGATGTTTTCCGGGAAGAGCCTCCTGATCAGAGCGACGGCGTTGCGAACCGAATCGTTTAGATCGACCCTCTCCCGCCTGGATGTTTCAAGCCTGGAGAACAATAGAAGCTGGCGGGAAAGCTGGGCGCCTCTCTCGATATGTTGATCCAACTCGTTCAGACCTTCGCTGAGGAGTCCTCGATCGTGGATGTTGTTCCGCATGATCTCAATCAGGTTCAATGAAGCTTGCAGCAGGTTGTTGAAATCATGGGCGACTCCGCCGGAAAGCCTGCCGATGGCCTGGAGCTTTTCGGTCTGATTGAGACGCTTTTCGATCTCCCGGCGCTGGGTGATGTCCTCGGTCGTGCCCTCGTAGTACAGGACGCGTCCGTCTTCAGCCCGGACGACCCGCGCATTTTCCCGGAGGATGATGACGGAACCGTCCTGCTTCACCCAGGGGCTTTCGTACCCGATCAACTCGCCCTTCTCTTCAAGTTGCTCCTTGAACCGGCTTCTGGGGTACCCGCTGATGAATCCGTCCTTTTCCAGGTTGCGCGCCGAAAGTTCCTGGAAGGAGGAGAATCCTAAAAACCCCACGAGGGTTGGATTTGCCATCAGAATCCGGCCATCGGGAGTGGTGCGGTAAATGCCGATGGGGCTGTTTTCAAACAGCGAACGAAACTGTCTTTCACTGTCCCTGAGGGCGGCCTGGGTTTTTCTCAGGTCGGTTACGTCCACTCCGATGGAGAGCATTCCAGAAGGCTGTCCCGACTCGTCACGCACCATCCGGTTGTGCCACGAGACCCATACTCTCCTACCGTCTCTGCAAACATTTTCATTCTCGTTGACGGCGTAGGATTCCGGGTCTCGTATGGCGGCCCGAATCATGTCCCTGAGGTCCCTGCCTTCCGAGTCTACGGGGGGGACGATGGTTCCGACAACAGGCTTTCCGAGAATGTCAGCTTCCTCGTATCCGAAAAACTGAAGTCCGAATGCATTCATGAACGTGATGCGTCCTTTGCCATCAAGACGGAGAATGATGCTGTTCGCGGACTGAACAAGAACACGGTATTGCTCTTCCCTCTGCTTCAACTGGGCTTCAGCGCGCCATCGCTCGGTGACATCCTTGGCTACGACGAGCCTTGCAGGGCGGTCCCAGAAATGGAGGGCATGCGTGCTGATTTCCACATCGATGAGCCTTCCGTCCTTTGTCCTATGGCGCCAAAATCCCGCCGAGTGATGGTCGGCGCTGGTCCTCACGTCTTCGATCAGCCTCGGAACGTCCTCAGGGGGACGGATATCGGAGAGCCTCATGGAAAGGAATTCTTCACGAGAATACCCGTATTGATCCACCGCGGCCTGATTCACTTCCAGAAATCGCAGCGTGGGCGGCTCAAATACCCACATGGGCTGGGGATGTTCATAGAAGAGGATGCGGAAGCGCGAGTCGTCCCCCAAACTGCGGAACAGAGAGGATCTCTCGCGACGGCCGGCCAGGGCCAATCCGAAGGTGATCAAGAGGGCGCCAGCCGCCGCAGTCCCCAGGAAGTATTGAAAAATTTGTCCCGCCGGAGGGGCCCCCGCGGCTGCACTGAAGAGTTCGGCCGCGGACATCAAGCACAGGACTCCGGACAGGAGATACCAGGGCGCGCGGGCATTCCCAGGGCGCCGTCCCGTCAAGTAAGCCAAGACGGCGGCGACGATAAAAACGGTTCCGTCCGAAAGGGAAATGATCATAGCACCTACCGCTTCAGGGGTGGGCCGAAGCAACCGTCGTACCCCAAGGCATCTCTTTCACAGGGAGACGCCAGGCTCCCAGTATTAAGCATGCTTGATGAATCACTTCCGTCAAGCGGCGGAGGGCTGCCGGCCTCAGGAGGTGAAGGGATTGGCCGCATAAAAATGGGAGGGCCGGAAAACAGCCCTCCCGGGATTTCATGAATCGGAAACCCGAAGACTTGCGGATTATGGGTGATACTCGCCGATGGTTTTCATGTAGTTGGCGCGTTCAAACGCCGCGGGCTGCGGGGAATTCTTGTGGCTGACCGATCCCCGCATTTGCGCCACGGATTCATACTCGTGCTCGGTCATCCAATTCTCGATCCCATTGAGAATGGTTCTGAGATGGGGGATGCCGTTCTTGTAAAGGGTTGCGGCCATCTGAGTGAGGGAAGCCCCCGCCATCAGCATCTTGATGACGTCGGACGGCGTATGAATGCCGCCCGTTCCCGCGATATCCGCCTCGACCTTTCCGTAAAGAATGGCGGCCCAGCGAAGCGGCAGCCTCATATCGGCCGAAGAGCTGAGATTCAGATCGGGGACGACCTCCAGATTCTCGATGTCGATGTCGGGCTGGTAGAAGCGATTGAAGAGCACGAGGCCATCCGCGCCGGCCTGGTCCAGGCGGCGGGCCATGTTGGACATGTTGCTGAAATACGGCGCGAGCTTGATCGCCACGGGAATCCCGGCGGCTTCCTTCACGGCCTTCAGCGCGTCCACATACATGTTCTCCACTTCAGACCCCATCAAATTTGGGTCGGTGGGGATGAAGTAGATATTCAGCTCCAGGGCGTCGGCTCCCGCCTTTTCGATCTCCTTGGCATATTCCATCCACCCCCCGCGGGATACGCCGTTCAAACTGGCGATCACGGGAATGCCGACCGCCTTTTTGGCGGCACCGATGAGCTTAAGATATTGTTCCGGGCCGGGGTGTGCTTCCAGCTCGGGAAAGTAGCTCAGAGCTTCCGCGAAGCTTTCCGTCCCCTGTGTGAGGTAGTGGTCGAGCTGGTGCAGATCCTGCTGGATCTGTTCCTCGAAGAGAGATTCGAGCACGACTGCGGAAGCGCCCGCATCCTCCATGGCCCTGAGGTTGTCCACCTCGCGCGTCAGCGTCGAAGCAGAGGGGACAAGGGGGTTTTTCAGTTCCAATCCCATATACGTGGTCGTCAGATCCATCGTCGCACTCCTATCACTTGTCCCGGGGGCCGGCGGATTCGTCCTCGCCTTCCGCCCCGGCCGGGCTGTCGTAGGACATGGCCGCCATTTGTTCGTAGAAATGGAACCGGCGAAGGTTGTCCTTGTGTCCCTCTGCCATGTACTTCTTGGCCAGCTCCGGCTTGCTCTTGGTCAGCATTTTGAAGCGGGTTTCGGTCATGGCGTAGTCTGCGTAGCTGATCTTGGGCGTCCGGGCATCGAGCTTGAGAGGATTCTTTCCGTCCTTGAGGTTGTCCGGATTGTAGCGGAGAAGGGGCCAGGAGCCGCAGGCGACCGCCGCCTTCTGTGGTCGATTCCGACCATCAGGTCGTACCCGTGTGCGATGCAGTGGCTGTAGGCCACGATCAGCGAAGGGCCGTCATAGGCGTCCGCTTCGATGAAGGCCTTGACCGTCTGGTTGTCGTTCGCGCCGAATGCGACCCGCGCCACGTAAACGTTGCCGTAGGACATGGCCATGAGCGCGAGGTCCTTTTTGGGAAGCGGCTTGCCCGAAGCGGCGAACTTGGCGACGCTTCCCATCGGTGTGGCCTTGGAGCATTGTCCGCCGGTGTTGGAGTACACCTCCGTGTCCAGAACCAGCACGTTGACGTTCCGTCCTGAAGCGAGCACATGGTCAAGGCCGCCATAGCCGATGTCGTACGCCCACCCGTCGCCGCCGACGATCCAGACGCTTTTCTTGACCAGGGAATCGGCGACCGATTCGAGGTTGCGGGCATCCGGCCCGTCCATGCTTTTCAGGGCCTCCCGCAGCTGGTCGATTCGTCTACGCTGCTCGAAAATGCCCGTCTCTTCGGACTGGTCCGCATCCAGAATGGCGCGGGTGAGATTGTCCCCGACCTTCCCGGAAAGCTTTTGCAGCAGTTCCCCGGCGTATTCGTTCTGCTTGTCCAAGGTCAGCCGGAAGCCCAGTCCAAACTCCGCGTTGTCTTCGAAGAGGGAATTGGACCAGGTCGGACCGCGCCCTTCGTGGTTGACCGCCCACGGCGTAGTGGGAAGGTTGCCGCCATAAATGGAAGAACACCCCGTGGCGTTGGCCACGATGCTGCGGTCGCCAAAGAGCTGGCTCATCAGCTTGACGTATGGGGTTTCTCCACAGCCGGCGCATGCGCCCGAATACTCGAAGAGAGGCTGTAGGAACTGCGAACCTTTGACGGTGTCACGCTTGACAAGCGTCCGGTCCACCTCAGGCAGCCCCAGGAAAAACTCGTAATTTTCTCGCTCGGGAATGCGAAGCGGGATCTGGTCGGCCATGTCCAGCGACTTGTGGCTGGCGTTGGACTTGTCCTTGGCCGGGCAGACATATGCGCACGCCGCGCAGCCGGTGCAGTCTTCAGGGGCCACCTGGATGGTGTACACCATGTTTTCAAACTCGCGTCCCTTGTACTTCGTGGACTTGAAAGTGGAGGGAGCGTTCTCGAGGTGCTTGGGATCGTAAACCTTGATCCGGATGGCCGCGTGTGGACAGACCATGGCGCACTTCCCGCATTGGATGCAGATATTTTCGTCCCAGACGGGGATTTCCTGCGCAATATTCCTCTTTTCCCACTGCGCCGTGGCCGTGGGGAAGGTCCCGTCCTCGGGCAGCGCTGAAACCGGCAGCTCGTCGCCTTTGCCCCGGATGATCGAGGCCACCACCTTCTGGACATATTCAGGCGCCTCGGGAGAAACGGCCGGCGGAAGATCGATCGTGCTGGTGACGGTTGCGGGAACGTTGACTTCGTGCAGGTTGGCGAGCGTGCCGTCCACGGCCTGGTAGTTTTTGCGGACGATTTCGTCGCCCTTGGCGCCGTAAGTCTTCTTGATGGCGCGCTTGATGGCGGCGATGGCTTCATCCTTGGGCAGAACGCCGGAGATCGCGAAGAAGCAGGTCTGCATGATGGTGTTGACGCGGCTGCCCATGCCCGTTTCTCTCGCCACCTTGTAGCCGTCGATGACGTAAAATTTGAGCTTCTTCTCGATAAGGCTCGCCTGGACGCTTCTGGGCAGCTTGTCCCAGACTTCATCGGGACCGTACGGGCTGTTGAGAAGGAAGACCCCGCCCGCAACGGCGTATTCGAGCATGTCGAATTTTTCAAGGAACAAAAACTGGTGGCAGCCGATGAAGTTGGCTTTGCTGATTAAATACGTCGACTTGATGGGACGGGGCCCGAATCGCAAGTGGGAAACGGTGACGGACCCTGCTTTCTTGGAGTCGTAGACAAAGTAGCCCTGGGCGTAGTTGGGCGTTTCCTCACCGATGATCTTGATGGAGTTTTTATTTGCGCCCACCGTGCCGTCAGACCCCAGCCCGTAGAAAAGGCAACGGATCACGTCGTCCGCCTCGGTCGTAAACTCCGGATCGACCTCCAGGCTTGTTCCCGTGACATCGTCATGGATGCCCACGGTGAAGTGATTTTTGGGGGAGGGTTTGGCGATCTCGTCCAGGCAAGCCTTCACCATGGCCGGTGTGAACTCCTTGGAAGACAATCCGTATCGGCCGCCGGTGACCTTGGGCATGGCAAAGGGCAGCGCATCCTCGCCCAGGGCCTCGCTGAGGGCCGTGACTACATCCACGTAAAGGGGTTCACCCGTTGAGCCCGCCTCCTTTGTCCTGTCGAGCACCGTGACGGCCTTGACAGTCTTTGGAAGAGACTCGATGAAGTGCTGTCTGGAGAAGGGCCTGTACAACCTTACTTTGATGAGACCGACTTTCTCACCCCGGGCGGCGAGATACTCCACGGCTTCCTCGGCCGTCTCGGCGCCGCTTCCCATGAGCACCACCACCCGCTCCGCGTCCGGGGCGCCGATGTAGTCGAACAAGTGATAGGAACGGCCGACGATCGAAGCGAACCGGTCCATCGCTTCCTGGACGATTCCCGGGAAGGCGTCGTAATAAGGATTGATGCGTTCCCTGGCCTGGAAGAACACGTCGGGGTTCTGGGCCGAACCCCGAAGGACTGGATGGTCCGGGCTTAGGGCCCTGGCCCGATGGGCGCGAACAAACTCGTCATCGATCATGCCCTTCATATCGTCAAGGGCCAGTTCTTCTATTTTCTGAACTTCGTGCGATGTGCGGAAGCCGTCGAAAAAGTGGACGACCGGAACCCGCCCTTTCAAGGTCGCAGCCTGGGCGACCAAAGCGAGGTCCATGACTTCCTGGATCGATCCGGAGGCCAGGAGGCCGAACCCGGTGCTTCTCGTCGCCATTACATCGCTGTGGTCGCCGAAAATAGACAGGGCGTGGGAAGCGACGGTCCTGGCTGATACATGGAAGACCGTCGAGGTCAGTTCCCCGGCGATCTTGAACATGTTGGGTATCATGAGAAGCAGGCCCTGGGAGGCGGTGAACGTGCTGGTCAGGGCGCCGGTCTGGAGGGCGCCGTGAACAGCGCCGGAAGCGCCGCCCTCGCTCTGCATCTCGACGACAGTCGGCCTGGTTCCCCAGATATTTCTGCGGTCCTCCGATGACCATTGATCAGCCCATTCGCCCATCGGCGAAGATGGTGTGATCGGGTAGATGGCGCAGACTTCGTTGGTATGAAACGCCACGTAGGCGGCCGCTTCGTTGCCGTCTATGGTGACAGTCCTTCTCTCCATGAGAATCTCCCCTTTGTGGTGAGTGTTCGGGTGCTTACAACCTCTGGAAAAAGCGGCGGGTCGGGGGCTTTCCCGGCGATCGCTCCCGCCTGGGATGCTTTCGAGCCCGGGAAACCGATTCCAGGACTGGAAGCTTCCAGAGTGGAATTATAGGAGCGGCCGAACGGCATCTCCAGGGGGCTGCGAGGGTCCGGGAGCAATTGGTGCTTATGACCCACCCGCCCCTGTCAACCTCAGAGAAGGATGTCAAGAAATCCGCCGGGGCAGGGAATCGTCTGCTTTCCCCTCGCAGGATTCCGATAGACCGGTCCCCAATCATCAGGGCGGCAGACAGACCCGATCCCTGCCGCCGGCCACCGCGCGGCGTGCATAAAACGCCTGCCGAGCTTGGTGCGGCATGGGGCCGGTGGGGGCAAAAACCTTGACAGTGCGCCGTTACGCAGAATAGTCTGACCGAAGGAGGAATTCGTGGGTATCAATTGGCTTTTTCTGGGCGTCACCAAAGCCTGGGATGTGGCTGTACCGTTCGATTCGGTTCACCGCGTGATTCACGTCGACGAGAAAGACTACGGAAGCCACGCCGAGAGAGCCTTCTCTCTGGCGGAGGCGTTGGGGGTGGAGCTTGATCCGTCCTTCCCGGGCGCACTCGTGCAATTCCAGAATTCCACCTGCTGGAAAGTCGGTTTCGCCTCATTTTTGGAGGAGTATCGTAAAGCGGCTTATTGCGTGGTTCCCGATTGGGTGTTTGAAACATCCCCGCCTTGGTGCACCGCCGTCCTCCTGGCGGGTGACAAATGGGCTTTCGTCGCCTCCCGCGAGTTCCTTGAAGGGAGCGCAAGTGACTGAGTCAAAGTGGATTGTCGCCGATATGGGCAAGGGAAGCCTTGCGGCCTTTGACTGGAAGTTTGTTCTGGCAATCCTGGCTGAGCATCGGCTGCGCCCGCTGCCGGGGGCCAAGTCCTGGGTTGCGGGATGGACCGTCTTTCGAGGGGCGATGATTCCCGTTCTTGGGAGCCGGGACTGGTGTTCTGAGAAAGAAGGCAGTATCTTGATTGTATTGGAATATGCGGGCCGAAAGATCGCATGCCCCGTCATGCGGGCCGATTGGTGGCAGGGCGTGTGCTCGAAAGACCTGGAGGACGTCAAGAATGCTCCGGAACTGCCCGCTACAGCGATCGTGACAGAGGGACCGTGGTCAGGCGCCCGCTGCGTGGATGTCCCCGCGCTTTACAGAGCTTTGGGCATCCAGTAGAATGATAAAGGCTGGATAGGGAGATCCAAAATGCCGAAGAAGATTCTCTTAGCGGATGATAGTGTCACCATCCAGAAAGTGGTCGAACTGACTTTCGCCGAAGGTGACTATGAGGTCATTTCCGTTTCCAACGGGCGTGCAGCAATCGGGCGCCGATGCCTTCATCACCACGCCCTTCGATTCGCGAATGCTCGTGGAGAAGGTGGACACACTTCTCAACGAAAGGCTTGTGCTGGATCCCACCCAAGCGCCTCAGACGGCCCAGGTCTTCCAGTCGAGACAGGAATTTACCGTCGGGACATCCACACCAGAGGAGCGGACGGAGGAGGAAGACGTCCGCGAAGAGGCGGAATCCGCTTCCCAAGCTTTTGAGGATGCGGCCGAAAAAAGCGGGCTGTCCGGCGAAGCTCCTTATCAATCCAGCACGCGCACCTTCGAAGGTGAACCGGTGCGGGACGAAGCAGAACCGGAGTCCAGCGAACCGGAAAACCGGGAGACTTCTTTCGCCGATATCACCCCCGAAGAGGGCGTGGAACCGGCCATTCAGGCCGGTCCGGCGGGAGGCGTCGGGGAGACGCCTGCTTTTGACGAAACCGAGCAGTCCGAAATCATCGATGAAAGCCTCCTTCAAGTGGACGAAGGTGTTCCTGAGGGGTCTTTCGAAGGAGTTCTGGAGCCGGAAGACGCCGCCCGGGTTTCGGAAGAGTCCGATGCTCCGGAGGTGAGTGAAGCGACGGCCGGAGAAGGATTGGTGGAATCCGATACGGACACGGGATCGTCCTATGCGATGTCGTGGTCCGAGCCCGGCCGGGAACCTGAGCGGGAGCCGCAGCCGGTGGAGGAACCGGAACCTGAGCAGAAACCGCAAATGGATTGGGCCCAGGAGGCGGAGCGGGAAGAGCCCCAGGCGCCGCGTTCTGGAGAGGAGTATGCTTTAGAACCTGCCTCGTTCGATGAGCCGGAAAAAGAGCCTCCCCGGCAGGAAACTGAAGCGGCCTTCGCCTCTCAGGATGAAGGGGGTGTCCCTGCCGAATCGCTAGGGTATCCCGAAGAGAGTGAGTCGTCCGCCAGTGTTTCCGGAATGGAGGACTGGGGGCGTGCACAGAGCTTTGAAGAACCGCAGGGCGAAGCGCCGCAGGTTGAACATGGTCTGCCCAACGAGACCGAAGGTCCCGATGAGGCTGTCGAAGCCGTGGAGGGACTCGTTCACGGCATGACGGATCAGCAGCAGATGATCTCGGAGGCCCAGGCCTCAGAGGCTTCTGTGGAGGAAGCCCAGACCCTTGCCGATGAAGAGGCTTTTGAGCAGCGTCCGGGCGAAGAAGCGCTTCCGGAATTCACGCCGGAGGCGGCGCACGAAGACGAAGACAAACTCGAAACGGAGGCCGACGCGGCCTTCGGCGGACGGGAATCTGAAGTTGTGTCACCGGATACTGGCGAAGAGCGGGAAATTCAAGCGGACGTTTCTTCCGAAGCAGACGCTGAAGCACCCGCTCCTCAAGAGGAGGCCGCTTTGACGGAAGAGTCTTCTGGGGAAGCGCCTTCGATGTCGCCGGCGCCGGCGATCACCCTGGACCAGCTCCAAGACGCCGTTCGCAAGGCGCTTGGTGAGAAGGCGGAAGAGATCCTCAGGCAGGTGGCGTGGGAAGTCATCCCCGAACTCGCGGAGAGCATCATCAGGAGGCGGATCCAAGAATTGGAGTCGGAGACAGAGTAGCACCCCTGAGGTGCTTAAACTCGCGGCGCCGCCGCCACAGTAGGTTCCAGGACAGGACGTCCGTCCCCTTTCCTCGGCCTGGGGAAGAGGGAGCGGTCGTACCATGAGGCAGGGGTGCTGTTTCCCTGCATTTTTTGTTGTAATCTAGGGGACTGGCCGGGGCCCCCACGAGGATCCGCACAGCTATGTGGGGGATCGACCGGCAGACAGGTGGCGGCAAGCAGTCCGGCGCCGCGGGAGCGAGATCGTCAACCGAGAGGAATCAGAGCATGGATATCCCCAAGCAATTTGATCCCAAAACCTGCGAAGACAAGTGGTACAGCGCCTGGGAAGAGAACGGGACATTCCAGGGCCGTCCGGACAGCGGAAAAGAGCCCTTCGTTATCGTTATCCCCCCACCCAATGTCACCGGGGTGCTCCATGCGGGACACGCCATGTTTGTCACCCTCCAGGATATCCTCATCCGATGGAAGCGCATGAGCGGCTTTGACGCGCTTTGGATTCCAGGGACGGACCACGCCGGCATTGCGACCCAGATGGTCGTGGCCAAGGAGTTGGCGAAGCAGGGGCGGAGTCGCGAACAGCTCGGCAGAGAGAAGTTCGTGGAAGAGGTTTGGAAATGGCGCGAAGAAAAGGGCGACACAATTCTTTACCAGATGAAGAAGCTCGGGGCTTCCTGTGACTGGGGCCGCACTCGCTTCACGTTGGACCGGGACCTTTCCAAGGCCGTGCGCAAAGTCTTTGTCGATTTGTACCGCGAGGGTTTGATTTACCGCGGTGAGTACATGATCAACTGGTGCCCGGCGTGCGGGACGGCGCTTTCCGATCTCGAGGTCGACCACCGGGAAAAGAAAGGACATCTCTGGCACATTCTGTACAAGCTCAAGGGTGGGGACGGTGAGCAGGGATTAACGGTAGCGACAACGAGGCCGGAAACCTTGTTGGGGGATACGGCGGTGGCCGTCCACCCGGACGATCCCCGCTACAGAGGCTGGATCGGGAAACGCGTCGTTTTGCCCATTCTTGGGAGAGCCATCCCCGTTGTCGGAGACACGATGGTGGATCTCGAATTTGGCACGGGAGCAGTCAAAATCACCCCCGCTCACGATCCAAACGACTTCGAGGCCGGCAAGCGGCACAACCTGGAGTCCATAGAGATTCTCAACCCGGACGGGACGCTCAACAAAAATGCCGGTCCCTATGCCGGAATGGAGCGATTCGAAGCGCGAAAGGCCGTCGTGAAGCGGCTCGAAACAAACGGGCTGCTCAAACGCACGGAGGAACACACCCATGCGGTCGGGCACTGCCAGCGATGCGGTGAGGTCGTTGAACCCAGGGTCTCGACGCAGTGGTTTCTGAAGATCGAACCCCTGGCCAGCCCGGCGCGCCGGGCCGTAGAGTCGGGAGAGATTCGCATCATTCCCGAACATTGGAGGAAGGTTTACCTGAATTGGATGGCTGACATCCACGACTGGTGCATCTCGCGGCAGCTCTGGTGGGGCCACCAGATCCCAGCCTGGTATTGCTCCTCCTGCGGCAGAGGCGCGGGCCGCGACGATCCGGAGATGAGGCTGGTGTCCATGGATAACCTGGAATCCTGTC
>JARRNO010000075.1:0-9073 GCA_037384885.1 Acidobacteriota bacterium | reverse complement strand
CCGTTTCTTATTTCGAATGGGTTCAGGGCCTTCAATCCTTCTTCTGGGATGAAAACGACGTCAATCTGCGGCTAGAGAGAGCCATGGTAAGGGCCTACCACGAAGTGTCCGACCAAGCCAAGGCGAACGGCGACATCGATTTCCGCCTGGCCGCCTTCATGCTGGCCGTTAACCGGGTCTACACGGCCTATAAACTTCGGGGTATTTACCCCTGACTTCCTTAAAGGAGAATTCCTGTCCGGAACACTCCGCTCACCGCGAAGAAGGCCTTTGTCGCGCCCGTTGTCCCTTGACCTTCCGCCGCAATACGGGCATGATCACTGCGACACACCCTTACGGACGCGAGCCGGAGGAGGATCTCCGGAATTTTGATCTGTCTGTTTGTGACGCCCGTCATGTCGCCCGGCGGCTCCGGTGCTTATGTATGGAGTGAACATCGCAGGAGGTGGAGGAAATGAATCGAAAGAAGGCCCTTGTGGTCATGACCGCTTTACTTGCAGCCATGCTGTGCCTGCTCGCCCAGGATGCCGGAAACGTCCAGCCCTACCGGCAGTCCTTCCCAGAAGGAACGGTCGACTGGTATGGAGGGTGGATTGAAACCCACATCAGCGTTCCACTGGGGCCGGGACCGGCCGCCCAAGCCCGGCTTGAAGCGAGAAGAGTCGCTGTCATCAAAGCCCAGGCGGCGGCCTTGAGGCTGGCCATGAAGATTCCGCTGGACAGCAGCCGGACATTGGGCGAAAACCAGGCGCTCCGTGTCCAGGTCAGGGGAATCGTCCAAGGGGGTGAAGTCACCAAGGAAGGTCTCTCCCGAGGTGCGTACGACGTCACCTATCGCGTTCCCGTTTCGGGCGTGAAGGGCATCGTTTCGATCGCCTATCCCGTCTATGTTCAAACAGCGCCTCCTCCACCCCAGCCTCCAGAAAGCGCACCCACGGCGCGAACTCACCAGTCCCCGAGCGCAGCACAAGAAGAACAACCTCAGCAGCCCCAGGCCCAAACGCCGCCCCCCGCGCCCTCGGGCTCCGAAGCGCAAGAGGGACAGGCGGAAGGTGCGGGGGCCACTTCAGGAGGACCCTCCGAAAAATCTCCCCTGGCCTCTTTCAGTGATGTCGAGATCGACGCCAGCGGCACCTCCGCCAAACCCGCCCTATTTCCGCAAGTAAAGGACGCCACGGGAAAGACGGTCTATTCCGCTTCCAGCGTGGACCCTCAAGTGGCCCGCGAGAAAACCATCGCCCGCTACGTCGCTCCCTCCGAGGAGGGAGGAGGGAAAACCATTTCCATGATGGACACCCTTCGGAGCCCCCTGGCCTGCATCGGCGTGCTTCTGGCCGCCAACGCGGGCCGCCCGGCCCGGCCGCGCGGAGATCACCCCCTTGTTGTCAAGGCTCTGAAAGCTGAAGGACGCTTGCACGCGGACATCGTCATCACAGAAGAAGCTGCCCGCCGAATCCGGCAACTCGAAAAGAAGGAAGGGCTCCTCTCCAAGGGCAAAGTGGTCGTTGTTCTCCGAAGCGACGTCGGTGGAGTGGAGAGCCGCCGCCTGAATCGTGACGGCGAGGCCCTCCTGCTTGGAAGAAAATGAAGCGCGGCCTCTTTTCCGCCTCAAGCAGACGCTGGGCGGGACGGGCGCTTTTAATTCTTGTGCCCGGGGCGGCGTTCTTGCTCCTAAGCGCGGCCGGGCTCCTTCGCTCCGGCAACCGTCCCATGTACGATTGGCTTTTACGAACGAGGGGCACGCGACATGTTTCGAGGGTTGTTCTCCTTCCCATCGACGACAAGGTTTACAAGGCGCTGGGAGGACGAAATCCCGATCGCGCCCAAATTGCCGCCGTCGTGAGTCATCTCTGGTCCTCGCACGCCGATTTGATCGTTCTCGATCTCCTCTTTCTTTCTACCAAGACGTCTTCCGGAGACCGCTCGCTGCAGTCGGCGCTTCAAGAATCCCAGTGCGTGCTGGCCTGCAGCCCCGCGCAAGACCTCTATCCCCTGCAGCGTTTCGCCTCGCAAGCGGTGGGCGTGGGCTCCGCCGACCTCAAGCCCGATCCGGACGGGATTTTTCGCGGCTTGCCGCCCCCGTACGTGGGGAGCGGCAACGGTCATCTCGTTATCACCAGCCTTCCCCTTGCGCTGGAGTGCGCGAAACTCGTCTGGTTTCCCTCGGGAAACGCGCCCGCCCACTTCAAGGGTGGGGACCTTTTCCTCGGAAGACACCGGTATGCATTGAGCCACGGCCGCTGGCTCATCCCCTTCGAAGGGGGCGCCGGCACGCTTCCCACGCTTTCCTTTATGGACGCCCTTCAAAAACCCACGGCTCTTCCCGATCTGACCGGGAAAATTATTCTGGTGGGGTATACGCGCCCTACGGAACACGATTTCTTCTCCGTTCCTCTTCCCGCGAAAACGGGCCGCTTCGAAGACTTTAAAGCCGTGTCAAGCAACACCATGGCCGGGGTCGAGATCCACGGTCAAGCCCTGGCCGCCATGCTTGCAGGAAAGTCGATCCGGACGCTGCGTCCGCAGTCCGAACATATCCTCTTCCTCTTGCTTTTCCTCTTCTGGGCCGTGGTCGCCCTCGTGCCGCTCCGGCCCATTCACGCCATTCCGACCTGGGCTGTCTTTGCACTGGGCGCCGTCGGCTCCGCCGTTTGGGCAATCAGGCATGGGATTGCTCTCCCCCTGTTCAGCCTTCTCGTGGGCTGGGCATTATACGCCTCGGCGTCTTTCGGCTATCACCGTTATCGCGATTTCAGCGCGCGTAGAGCAGTGGAGAGGCTCTTCGGGCGCTACGTGTCCCCCAACATCGCCAGACAGCTCCTGGCGGACCCCTCGCTGGTGCACGCAGGCGGCAGAAAGAAAACTCTCACCATACTCTTTTCAGACATCCGTGGATTTACAGCCCTCTCGGAAGGGGTCGCCCCCGAACAGGTCACCCTCATCCTGAATCGTTATTTCACCGCCATGATGGATATTCTTTACCGTTACGACGGCACCTACGACAAGTTCATCGGCGATGCGCTTCTCGCCTTCTTCGGCGACCCCGTCGATCAGTCCGATCACGCCGGGAGAGCGGTCGCCTGCGCCCAAGCCATGCAGGCGAAGGCTTCAGAATTGCGGCGCGAATTCGAAGAGAGCGGTCTCCCGCCGCTGCACATCGGGATCGCTGTGCATACCGGCCCCGTCGTCGTCGGAAACCACGGCTCGCGTGACAATTGGACCTACACGGTGATTGGAGACGCCGTCAACCTGGCGTCGCGCCTCCAGGGATCGGCGCGTTCAGACGAAGTGATCGTTACGGAATCAACGGCCGGGCGCATCCCCGGCTTTCAAGCGCTCTACCTTGTCTCGGAACCACAATCCATGAAGGTTAAAGGACGGTCCGAACCTGTTAGAATCTATAGGGTTCTTGGTGAGAAAAAAGAGGAGGAACGCTCATGATCCGGCGCAGAACAGTCATGACTCTGGCAGCACTCCTGGCAATGGCGGCCGCGTTCGCCGTCGGCGCCCAGGAAACGGTAACGGCCACCGGCAGCGCCGCGATTCTCCACGGCGACCAGGCCCAGGCGCGTGACAGGGCGTTAGACTCCGCCTTGCGCGCAGCGGTGGAAAAGGTGGTTGGAACGATGGTCGATTCGGAAAGCCTGGTCAAGAACAACCAGCTTCTCAGCGATAAGATCTACACGCAGACCAAAGGCTACATTTCCCACTACGACATTATGTCCGAAAAGGCCGACCCTGACACCAACATCTATCAGGTCACCGTGAACGCCGCCGTCAAGCAGGGCGACCTGGCGAATGACCTCAAAGGCCTGGGCATTCTCTTGAGGCGTCTCAAAATGCCCAGAGTCGCCGTAGCGCTCCAGGAACAGGGGAACGCCGCCTCGTCAAGAATTCTTCAAATTCTGCACGATCGCGGTTTTCACGTCGTGGACACGGGACAGCAGGCCCAGGGTGAGCAATTCTGGGCCATGGACGAAAACGGCCAAGCCAACCTCATGAAGCAGTACGGGGCGGAGGTCGTCATCCTTGGCGACGCGCAGGCATCGTCGGGCGGATCTATCGCCAATTCCCAACTCCAGTCCTTCCAGGCCAGCGTCTCGCTGAAGGCTCTTAAAACGGACACGCACGAGCTGCTTGCCACGGCGAACGGAACTGGAAAGGCGGTACACACGGGCGAAATCGGTATGGACAACGCCTTGAGACAGGCCGCCACCGTCGCTGCCAATCGTCTCGTCACCGAGCTGACCAAGAGTTGGGAAAAGGAGCTGACATCCACCCGATTTCTTGTGCTCCGTATCCAGGGAACAACGCCTGAACAGGCCACCAATATCGCCCACCGTCTGGAAACCGAGGCCCGGGGCGTCAAGAGCGCCGTCATCCGTGACGTGGACAACAGCGGCACGGCGACGCTTGAAGTTTCCATGGAAGGCGATGCGTCAGATCTGGCGCAGGAACTCCGTAAGATCTATCCTGGAATCCAGATCCAGTCGCAAACAGCGAACAGTTTGACAGTGGTCCCGTAGATCGAATAATCTACCGGTACTTAGGTAAAGGGGCTTTGCGATGAAACGAACACTGTGCTTGATGACCGCATTACTGTTGTTTGCCGCGAGTGTGGGAACGTGGGCTCAGAAGCCGAGAATCGCAGTGATTAAAATCGCCAACGATTCGCCTTATGGAGCGGAGCGTCTCGGACCCGCCATCGCCGATTGGCTGGTGCAGGATCTCGTGCAGAGCGGCAAGTTTCGCGTCATGGAACGGAAAGATCTCGATAAGGTCCTGGCGGAGCAGAGCTTGAGCCTGAGCGGCGCGGTCGACGCCAAGACAGCAGTCCAGGTCGGCAAGCTTCTGGGATGCCAGCTCGTCGTACTCGGCGCCGTGACCGACTTCTCCAGACACAAATCAGGAGCGCACGGCGTGTGGGGCCTTGGATTTAACGTTGGGAAAACAACCGCCGAGGGGACATTGAACGTCAAACTGGTGAATGTCCAGACGGCCGAAATCGTCTACACCGGGTCAGAAAAAGGCTCTCACACTTTCGCCAAGGTCGATGTGGCCGGGTTTGGAGGTGGTGTGGACTGGGATGAATCCCAGGCCCGCCAGATCTTCGAGCCCGCTGTCAAAAAGATCGCCGAGAACATTGCCCAGCGCTCCGAAGAAATAAAGGACAGTCTGGGATCGGTGGCGTCGGTGGAAGGTAAGGTCGCCCGAGTATCCGGCGGAAAAGCCTATATCAATCTCGGGAGTATCGACGGCGTCAAAGAAGGCCAGACCTTTGTGCTTTATCGGGCCGGACAGCCCATTACAGACCCGGACACCGGCCAGGTGCTGGGACAGGACAAGACCCGCATTGGGACCTTTACGGTCACCAAGGTCATGGGAGATCACCTGGCCATCGGCGTCGTCGAAGGCGGCCAAACAGCCCAGGTGGGCGATATCGTTCAACCAAGCAAGCAGTAACGGGACACCAAGGCGCCGGGGCCGGGGCTCCGGCGCCTGATGTCCATTCGGGTCTCCCGCAATCACCCGAGGGGAGCGCGTGACAGTCGCCAACATTCTGACCATCATCAGGATCATCCTGATTCCCTTCTTCCTCTTGGCCATGATATATGGCCATTACGTGTTCGGCGTCATCGTTTTCGTTACGGCCGGGGTCACAGACGGTCTGGACGGCTTTGTCGCCCGGTTCTACCATCAGAAGACCTCTATCGGCGCCATTCTGGACCCGATGGCTGACAAGCTGATGCTCACCACCGTTTACGTGGTTTTGGCCCTTCCCAACATCGGGCTTCCCTACTCCATTCCCATGTGGGTGCCGGTCCTCACGATCAGCCGGGACGTCATCATCGTCTTGTTTGCGCTTCTTCTCAATCTCTTTTTGGACGTGAGCCGTTTCCCCCCCAGCTGGGCCGGGAAATGCACGACATTCTTCCAGATCGTCTATGCGGCGGCCGCTCTTATCAAGAACGCCTTCGGCTTTCCAGGCATGGTGGCGGGAGCGCTCATGTGGGCCGTCGCCGTCTTCACCGTCTTCTCCGGACTGCACTATCTCTGGCGCATTCGGACGATGACCCAGGGAGTCCAATGAATACAACCGGAAAGAGCATTCTGTACCTGTTTATTCTTTGCATTCTGCTCATAGGCGCATGCACCCCCCAAAAAGCCGCCCAGAGCCAAGCACCGCCGACAGTCGTCTTTCCAGACGGATGGACCGTCCAGGTCAAGCTGGCGGTTACCTCCGAGCAGCACGCTCGTGGCTTGATGTTCGTCAAGCACCTGGCGGACGACCGGGGCATGCTTTTCCTCTTCAAGACGGAAGCAAAGCGTCCTTTTTGGATGAAAAATTGTCTCATTCCCCTCGACATGATTTGGCTGGACGCGAACGGAACCATCGTGGGAATTTCCGCCGACGAGCCCCCATGCCGGGAGGACCCCTGTCCCAACATTTTTCCGCAGGCGCCCTGCCGGAACGTTCTTGAAGTCCGGGGCGGGCTTGCCGCAGACCATCATCTTCAAGTGGGCCAGCGGCTCGTTTTTGTGGGCGTCCATCCCCTTCAAAGGCCTTCAAACGAATAGCGTTTGTTTCACCAACCAGATATCCATACGGCCGGCTCCCGCAGTACTGCTGTTTCGGGAAGTCCTTGCCGATTTTGAAGCGGTTCACCCGGTTCCTTGTACGCAACACTTTGAGATCATTGAAGTTGGCTATTGACACGCCTTCTATATGGGTCTATACTCGCCCAAGTTGCGCCTTGAGCGACAACAAATCCAAAATCAGGAGGTAAGAACTATATGGCGGCATCTGAAGACAAGCTTCCGCAGGATTCGTCCACCACTGCGGAAATCCCCGAAGAGTGGCTCAAGCTCACATCAGAAAACATCAGCGAAGACACTTCCATCGACATGGAAACGATTTTGAATGCAAGCGTCGGAGAATATTCCGAACGCCAGCTGATCCGTGGGCGTGTGCTATCCATCACGCCCACCGACGTTTTCGTAGACGTGGGCCTGAAAAGTGAAGGCATCGTTCCCATTGACGAATTCACCGATGCAAGGGGCAACGTGACCGTCGAGCCCGGCGAAGAGGTGGAGGTTTTCCTCGAACGGCTCGAGAATGCGGAAGGCCACGTGGTCTTGAGCAAGATCAAGGCCCAGAAGATGAAAGCCTGGGAAGAGGTCGAAGCGGCTTTCCGTGACGACCGGCCCATCAAAGGCGTCATCCTGGACCGTGTCAAGGGAGGCCTCGCTGTTGATGTGGGCGTTCGCGCCTTTCTGCCCGGCTCTCTTGTTGACCTGCAGCCCGTGCGCAACCTTCGGGCCCTTCGCGGCCAGGAGGTGGATGTCAAGGTTATCAAGGTCAACCGCAAGCGCGGCAACATCGTTCTGTCCAGGAAGGCCTTTCTCGAGGAGCGGCTTTCTGTGCGCCGCGAGGTCATCGTCGAAGCCGCCGAAGGGGGCAAGCTCATCAAGGGCATCGTCAAGAACCTCACCAATTTCGGCGCTTTTATCGACCTGGGAGGCATCGACGGCCTTCTCCATGTCACCGACATGTCCTGGAAGCGGATCAACCATCCCTCCGAAATGTTCCAAGTCGGCGACCAAGTCGAGGTGCTGATCCTGAATTACGACGAAGAAAACGGGAAGCTCCAGCTCGGTTACAAACAGAAGGAACCTTCTCCCTGGGAAGGCGTACAGGACCGCTACCCCATCGGGACGAAGGTCACGGGCAAGGTGATTTCTCTCACGAATTACGGAGCCTTCGTCGAGCTTGAACCGGGCATCGAAGGAATGATTCACATTTCGGAAATGTCGTGGACCAAAAAGGTCAAACACCCTTCAGCCGTACTCGACGTGGACCAAGAAGTGGAAGCTGTCGTGCTCGATATGGATGTCGACGCCCAGAGAATTTCGCTCGGTCTTAAACAGGCTGAACCCAATCCCTGGGACGTCATCACCGAGACCTTCAAGGAAGGCGATACGGTCTCCGGCAAAGTCCGCAATATTACCGACTTTGGCGTCTTCGTCGAAGTGCTGGAAGGCGTGGACGGCCTGGTTCATATTTCTGACCTGTCCTGGAAGCGGATCAACCATCCGACCGAGATGCTGAAGAAAGGCGATGAAGTTGAAGCGGTGATCACCAATATCGACGTTGAAAACCAGCGCCTTTCTCTGAGCATGAAAGCCCTGCAGCCTGATATCTGGGAAGAGTTTTTCAAATCCCACTACGTCGGGGACGTCATTCAGGGAACGGTGACCAAGATGGTTGACTTCGGGGCCTTCGTCGATCTTGGTGAGGGCGTGGAAGGGCTCGTTCACATTTCCGAGCTTTCCGATAAGCATGTCAGCGAATGCTCCGAAGTGGTGGAAATCGGCAACGAGTACCCCTTTAAGATTATCCGCCTGGAGCCAGAGGAAAAACGGATCGGACTCTCTCTGCGCGAAGGAAAGCGCCGCGAGCGGCAGGCGCAGGAGCATGACTTCGCTTCCACCTATCAGGGCGGCGGCGAAGGCGGCGTGAGCCTGGGCGACATCGTGGACTTCGGTGATCTTCAGACTTCGGCGCAGGAACGGGAGAGCGACAAGAAAGAGGACCAAGAGGAGAGCAAAGAATGACGAAGGCGGATATCATCGAACTCGTCTCCAAGCGCTCCGATTTGCCAAAAAAGCAAGCGGAACTCGTGGTCAACACCGTGATCGAGTCCGTCGTGGATGCCCTGGACAACGGCGACAAGGTGGAACTCCGCGGTTTCGGGTCCTTCCGCATGAAGGTGAGAAAGCCCAGAGTGGCCCGCAATCCCAAAACGGGCGAAAAGGTTCACGTGGACGAGAAACATGTTCCCTATTTTAGGGCGGGCAAAGAACTCAAAGAAAAAATCAACCGTAAGTAAAGCGTGTGGATGGATGGGGCCGGGGCCGCAAAGCGGTACCCGGCCTCTATTTTTAATAGCCGGCTGGAGCCGTTGGAGCATCACATCCACGGGGCACTAAGACATGGATATCGTCTACACACCGTGGCGCATGGAATACATCCAATCGAAGGAACGGGAAAAGGGCTGTATCTTCTGCAATG
>JARRNO010000074.1:0-12581 GCA_037384885.1 Acidobacteriota bacterium | reverse complement strand
CATGAAAAAAGCACTCAAAAGGAGTGCCCTGTTCATCCTTGCCCTTGCTGTGTCCGCCGGCTGGGTTTTCGCCCAGACCGGAGGCGCGATCAGCGGCCGGGTCACCGACGAGGCAGGCCAGCCGGTTATCGGCGCTGTCATCAACGTGACGGGCCCGTCCCTGCAGGGCACCCAGGGAACCGTTACCGACGTGAGCGGTAACTTCCACATCCCGTTCATTCCCCAGGGCAGCAATTACCAGATCAAGGTCACGGCGGAAGGTTACAACACGGTCGTCCGTAAGGGGATCGATGTTCCCCTCAACACCACCATCACCGTGAACTTTGCCCTCAGTAAAGGCAAGACGGAAATCGTCGTGACGGGGGCCGCCCCCTTGATTGACCTGAAACGTGATACGGTGGGCGCCAACCTGTCCGACAACATGATTCAGAGCATCCCTCTGCCCAGGAACTCGGCCGGAATCGCCTATCTGGCGCCGAGCGCCGTGACCTCGGGCCTGGCTGACACGCCCTCCATCGGCGGTGCGTCGGGTCCTGAGAACCAGTACACGGTCAACGGCATCGACATCACCGGCGCCGGCGACGCCCTGAACAACTTCAACCTGAACTTCGACTTCATTCAGGCTTACGAAGTGAAGACCGGCGGCCTCGGCGCCGAATACGGCGCTCTGATGGGCGGCCAGATCAACGCCATCACAAAGAGCGGCGGCAACGAGTTCCACGGCGGCGTGTTCGCGTATTACTGGGATGACGGCCTGAGCCCGAGCTACCGCAGGCTGAACAACCCCACGATCGTCGACTACAACACGTCGCAGAAGATCTACGACATCGGCGGCTTTTTGGGCGGCTACATCGTCAAGGACAAACTGTGGTTCTTCGCGTCGTACGACTACAACAAGACGCAGACCAACCGCAGCGCGGACGGCACGGACGCCAACGTTTCACTGAACGGCGGCCCGTCCTATTCCTGGGCGAGGGCCACGGGCGTGCAGAATGACACGCGCGATCCCCAGTACGCGGCCAAGTTCACCTACAACATCAACTCCAACCACCGCCTCGAGCTGAGCTTCTTCGGAAACGCGAACCGGCGGAACTACTACGCCAGCCTGGCCAACATCGCCCAGACGGCCTCCCCGCGATACGGGAAGACCAACAACTACGCCGTGAACCTGCAGTGGAACGCCACGTGGACGCCGAACTTCTTCACGCAGATCTCCGTGGGCACCCGCCGCACCTGGATCAACAACCACCCCAGCAACCAGTCGGCGGAAGACAACTACCGCTACTACTACCGATACGGCAGCAGCACTTACGGCGGCTACCAGATCATCCCGCAGGGAACACCGAACTCCTATGACGCGGCAAGCCATCACATCGACCTGTCGAGCTGGATGGCGTCCCTCGGCGGCGGCGTGGATGCCGACACGAAGGACTACAACGACCAGATCAACGTGAAATTCACGAATCTGTTCGATGCGGCCGGCCACCACGAGCTGTCCTACGGCATGCAGTACTACGACATCACCTACGATTACAACTTCAACTACACGGGTCCCGGCGTCACGAACAAGTCGCCCGATCTGTACGACCTCTACACCTACAACTTCGTGCCGAATCCCTTCTATGGCCTGACCTCTCCAGGCGGTGCGGTGGTGCGCTGGGAATACAATCCCGGAGCGCAGACAAACACCGGGTACCTTTACCGCGCCCAGTACTTCATGAACGACCAGGCCAAGAAGACCTCCCAGAAGTACTACGGTTACTGGATCCAGGACAACTGGAACATCACCGATTACTTCATGCTGAAGCTCGGCGCCCGCCTCGACCAGATCCACATGAAGGGTGGCGGCAATAACATCAACGTGCCCAACGTGCTTGCTCCCGGCCAGGGCTATGCGACTGGTCAGCCACGCACCTTCGACGTGAACGACGAGCTGGCGCCCCGTATCGGCTTCACGTGGGACGTCGCCCACAACGGCAAGAGCAAGCTGTACGGCTTCTACGGCCAGTACTATGAACGCGTGCCCAACGACATGGCCATCCGCGCCCTGACGGACGAGTACTTCATGTTCGAGTACTACGAGGATCCGGGGCTAACCATCCCCGCAAGCCCTGTTCCAGCCGTTTATGGGTATCCGAAGGAATTCTCTTACGTTCTCGGGCTGCATCCGACTCAGATCGTGGGCGGCCCCACCGGCCAGTCCATCAAGGGCTCTTACAACAACGAGTGGATCCTCGGGTACGAGTACGAAGTGGCCCCGAACTTCCGTTTGGGCGCCCGCGCCATTTACCGCGACCTCGGCAGGATCATTGAGGATCTGTCCTTTGACGGTGGCCAGACCTACATCGTGACCAACCCGGGCAACTGGGCCGGCACGTGGTCGTACGGCCAGCGAAACGGTGTGGTCGGCCTCTACACCTTCCCGAGGCCGGTGCGTATCTACTAGGCTTTGGAAATCACCTTCGTCAAGCGCTATTCGAACCACTGGCAGATGGCGGGTTCCTATGTGCTCAGCCGCCTGCAGGGCAACTACGAAGGACTCTACTCCAACGACAACAACCAGCTCGACCCCAACATCACGTCCAAGTATGACCTGCCGCAGCTGCTCATCAACGGGTACGGCCTGCTTCCCAACGACCGCACCCACGTGCTCAAGCTGTTCGGCGGGTACAACTTCGATTGGGGTCTTGACCTCTCCGCGAACTTCCAGCTGCAGAGCGGCCGGCCGATTTCCGCCCTCGGTTCGGACGACTTCTACGGCATCGGCGAAGGCTTCGTGGACGGTCATCCCCGCGGCACGGACGGACGCACCCCGACGACCTGGACCCTGGACATCGGCGCCCAGTACAACTTCAAGCTCTTCAAGAGCAACCTGGGCCTGCGCCTCGACATCTTCAACATCACGGACAACCAGAAGGCCACGGCTGTCGACCAGATCTACAACACCGTCGACACCCAGAACGTCCAGAACAACCCGTACTACAAGATGGAAACCGCCCACCAGTTCCCGCGGCAGATTCGCGTCGCCGTGCGGTGGACGTTCTAAAAATCCAGGCTTTTACCTGGTAAAAAAGGCCCCGGTTCGCCGGGGCCTATTTTTTGCTACAATAGGCGTGCCACCAGGAGGGATGCTCGCCATGCGGAAATTCGCTCTTTACGCCGTGCTGCTGGGTCTGGCTGCGTTGGTCGGCTGCTCCACGCGCTCCGAACCGCAAAAGTCATCCGAACCTTCAGTCCTGATCATCACGCTGGATACCACGCGCGCCGACCGCATGGGATTTCTGGGAAACAAACAGGGGTTAACGCCCAATCTGGACGCCTTTGCAAAAAAGGCCTACCGCTTCAGCCACTGCGAATCGGCGATCCCCCAAACTTTTCCTTCGCATGCGACGATTTTTTCCGGGTGGACGCCCAACCACCACGGCGCTCGTAAAAACCTGGAAGTCTATCTGTCGAAAAAGGTCCCGCTTCTGGCGCCGGCATTCAAAAAGGCGGGGTACTTGGAAGGGGCTTCCAGACTTACAACGAAAGCTTCTACGATCCCCGCGATCCCAGTCAAAACCGCCGGCCGGCCGGCGAAACTCTCGATTTGGCCGGGCAATGGATTCAAGGGCAGGCGGGTCCCTGGTTCTGTTGGGTGCACCTCTACGATCCGCATACTCCCTATCGCCCTCCCGCTCCCTTCAGCGCGAAATACGCCAAAGACCCATACGACGGCGAAATCGCCTACATGGACCAGGAACTGGGTTATTTCTTTCAGAGGCTGGAGAAAAGCGGGAAGCTCAAGAACACCTTGGTGGTGATCGCAGGCGATCACGGCGAGGGGCTTGGGGATCACGGGGAGGACACGCACACGTTGTTCATCTATGATTCTACGATCCATGTGCCGCTTCTGGTTCACCTGCCGGGTGAAACCGCGGGGCGCAACGTGACAAGAACAGTGGGCCTGGTGGACATCGCCCCGACCGTTCTCGATTACTCCGGTCTTCCCGCATGGAAGACCGACGGCCGGTCGCTCCGTCCCCTGATGTCCGGCGGGAAATGGCCATCACAGCCTCTCTACATGGAAAGCCTCGAAGGGTTGGAAGATTTCGGCTGGGCGCCGCTCTATGGCTTGGTGGACGACGGGTACAAGTACATCCTCGCTCCGAGGCCGGAGCTGTACGATTTGAAGACCGACCCGGACGAAACAGATAATCTGGTGAAAAAGGAGCCTCAGCGGGCGTCCTCCATGCGCACGCAGCTTCAGAAAATCATCACCGACACGACAGCGGTTTCGTCCAAGGCCGTGGCGGTGAGCAACGAGGAGCTGGAAAGCCTGCAGAGCCTGGGCTATATCGGAGGGGGGATGGGCTCGGCCAAGCCCTCCGCCAGTTACCGCGATCCCAAGGACATGGTTGGATTGTTTGAAATATATACACAGGCCATCGAGGAGCTTCAGCTGGGCGACAACCGGCAGGCTGCCGCGCTCTTTGAGAAAGTCCTGGCGAGAAGTCCGAACAATCCCATTACCGCCTATTCCCTGGCGGTCTGCATCGAACCGGACCAGCCGGAACGCGCGGCCAAACTGTACGAAAGGGCCATCAAGGCCCGCCCGGATTTCCCCCAGCCCTACCCCAAACTCATGATGCTGTGGCTCGGTCAAGGCCAGGCACAGAAGGCCTTCGCATTGGGCCGGATCGCCTTGCAGAAGGCGCCGGATCTGACCGGGGACGTGCACGTTCTGATGGCCTGGGCGCTCTTCAACCAGAACAAGCCTGATGCGGACGTCATGAAGTACCTGGACGCCGCCAGGAAGATCGGGCCGGAAAGGGCCTTTGCCTACAAATTGCAGGCTCTGATGGCGCTCAAGCACGGCAAAACCGGACAAGCGTTGAAGTACGTGGAAGAGATGGCGAAAGTGGCCCGTCCCAAATACATCACGGAACTCGCGCAGGACGCGCGGTTCAAACCGCTCGGGGAAGAGCAGAAATTCTGGGAAGTGGTCTTCGCGGCCCGGCATGCGCAACAGCAGCAGATGCGCGGCGCCGGTGGAGGGAAATAACCCATGACCGCGCGGCGAAAGGGTTACATTCTCCTGGTTTCGTTCCTCGGCGCCGCTCTTCTTGGCGCGGGGGGGTGGTACGTGGTGCGGTCGTTTTCCCGGTCCACGCCCTCCGTTCTTCTAATCACGCTGGACACGACCCGGGCCGACCGTTTCGGCTGTTACGGGAGCAAGCGCTCACTGACACCCCGGACGGACGCTTTCGCCCGGGATGCGGCGGTCTTCGAACTTTGCGACTCGGCGGTGCCGGAGACCATGCCTTCGCACACGACGATCATGTCCGGCTGGGATCCGCCGCGCCACGGCATCCGCGAAAATCTCGACGTCCGTGTCGGACCCAAGGTGCCCCTACTGGCGGAGGAATTCAAAAAAGACGGCTATGCAACGGCCGCCTTCATCAGTTCCTTCGTGCTGCTCAAAGAATACGGAATCGGAAGAGGCTTCCAGGTTTACAACCAGTCTTTTTACGATCCGAGGCATCCCGATGTCGTGGAGCGGACCTCCGACAAAACGGTCGATGCGGCGATTCCCTGGCTGCTGAAGCAGAAGGGGAGGTGGTTCTGCTGGGTGCACCTCTATGATCCCCATTTCCCCTACACGCCTCCGCCTCCCTATGCGGCCAAGTACGCCCACGATCCCTACGACGGCGAAATCGCATTCATGGACCACGAGATGGGAAGAATGCTTTCGACGTTGGCCAAGGCGGGCAAGCTTGACAATACCCTTGTGGTGATTTGCGGGGACCACGGCGAATCGCTGGGGGACCACGGAGAGGAAACCCACAAGCTTTTCATCTACCAGGCCACCATGCACGTGCCGCTCCTCATCCGCCTGCCCGGACAGCAAAAGGGACGCCGGATCGCCGCCCCCGTCGGGCTGGTGGACGTGGCTCCGACCATTCGCGAGATTTGCGGCCTCGCGCCGGTCCCCACCGACGGCCAGTCGCTGCTGCCCGCGCTCACGGGACAATCCTGGACGCCCCGCCCGGTTTACCTCGAAAGCATGAACGGACTCTACAATTTCGGCTGGGCGCCGCTCTACGGACTGGTTGAAGGGCGGTTCAAGTACATTCTGGCCCCCAAACCCGAACTCTACGACGTCGTTTCGGACCCGGGCGAGCATCATAACCTGGTGCAGCAGGATCCCCAACGCGCCTCGATGATGAAAAAGGCGCTGCAGACGGAGATTTCCACCTTCGTCGAAACGCATGAGAAGGCGATCCACCTCGACAATGCAGAGCTGAAAAGCCTGGAAAGCCTCGGCTATATCGGGGGCGCCGTGGGAAAGTCCGGCAAGGGCTACCGTGATCCCAAGGACATGGTCGGAATGCTGTCGGATTACACCAAGGCAGTCACGCTGCTTCAGCGCGGTGAAGAGAAGGCGGCCGCCCCCATTTTTGACAAGCTGGTGAAGGAAGACTCGAGCAACCCGGTTCTCTATTACTACCTGGCGAACTGCTATGAAAAAGTGGACCTGCACCGGGCGGAGGGCTATTACAAGAAAGCCATCCAGTTCAACCCTTCCTTCCAACAGGCCTACGAAAGGCTGATCCAGCTCTGGGTGGAGCAGGGAAAATCCAAACAGGCCTTTCAGCTTGGTCACCTGGCGCTGGAACATGTGGAGGACGTCCGGGGAAGGATCCACGTCCTGATGGCTTGGGCCCTGTACCGCTCCGGCGCGGAGAGCGCTCAGGTCCGCACCTATCTCGACAAGGCTTCGGCCCTTGCGCCGGAATCGGGCTTGTCGTATAAGCTCCGGGCGCTGCTGGCGTTGAAAAGCGGGAACAAGGACGCCGCCATCAAGATGCTGGAAAAGATGTCCAAGGTGGCCCCGCCGGTCGAGATCGCCATGCTGGGCCGCGAGAAGCAATTCGAACCGCTGGGAGAGGACGAACGGTTCTGGCTGCTTGTTCTGACGGCGCGCCGGGAGGCATCAAAGGCGCGCTCCGCCCGCTGAAGGTTTGCCCATGAAGGGGCCGGGCGTTTGCCAATGCCCCCGCCCTCCGATAGACTGTCGCTTCGGGGAGTGGAGCATGACGAAGAAACGCCTCTTCCGTCTTCCCGTCGCATTTGCGGCCGGGGCGGTGGTGCTTTCCCTTTCCGCCATGACGCTCTACCGGCTGGATTCGGTCATACCGGACCCGGGCCGGAAGCAAGAGCAGATCATGTCGGTGGATGGGAGCACCTATCATTACCGTGCAAACAAAGTCGACATCCAGGTCACGCCGATCCTCCTGAAAGGGATCGGCCGCTATTACAGGACACTGGGGCTGCGAAATCCCTTCGAGGATTTTCCGCCGGAGATGAACTACATTTTCATTCGCCTCCGGCTCGAAAACCTGGACAAACACGAAACCCTCGAATTCATCCCGTCCAATACCATGATGGGGTCCATGATGCCCAAGGACGAAACCCAGCTGTACGAAATGATGTACAAGCTGAGCGATGGGAACAAGCGCCTGGTCGAAGTGGGAAAGACATTTTATTTCAAGGAATTGAATTTGCCGCCCGGCTACTGGTTCGAGCGGCTGATGCTGTTCGAATACAAGGAGAACCGGCCCGCGCGGCACATGGACCTGGTGCTGGGGAACCTGAGCACCGGACGGAACCGGTTCGACGTGACCTTTCCATTCAAGCTGAAATTCACCAAGGAGAAGCGTTGATGCCCGGACAGATACTAGATGGGAAAAAGACCGGCCAGGACATCCAGGAAGAAGTGAAGCGGCGCGTGGCGCAGTATGTGAAGGACGGGCAAAGGCCGCCGGGCCTGGCCACGGTGCGCGTGGGAGAGGATCCCGCAAGCCGGGTTTACGTCAACATGAAACACAAGGCGTGCGAGCGCCTCGGCATTTTTTCGGAGAGGATCGAGAAGCCGGAGGAAACCACGACGGAAGAGGTCGTTGCCATCGTCGAGGCACTGAACGCCCGCAATGATATCGACGGGATCCTGGTGCAGCTCCCGCTTCCGCCGCAGGTGGATGAGAAGGCCGCGCTGGATCGCATCGCCCCTTCCAAGGACGTGGACGGGTTCCATCCCGTGAGCGTGGGAAACCTGTGGTTGGGGCGCGAGGGCTTCGTGGCCTGTACGCCCGCCGGCATCATCGAACTGCTGAAGAGAAACGAAGTCGAATTGAAGGGAAAGAGGGCCGTGATCGTCGGACGGTCCAATATCGTAGGAAAGCCCATGGCCGCCCTCCTGATCCGGGAACACGCCACGGTCACCGTGTGTCATTCGAGGACGAAAGACCTCGCCGGAGTCTGTCGTCAGGCAGACATCCTTGTGGCCGCGATGGGCCGGCCGGCTTTTATTACTCGCGACTTCATCCGGGAAGGCGCCGTCGTGGTGGATGTGGGGATGAACCGCGTTGCGGACGCGGGTGAGGTCGAGCGGCTGTTCGGCGACAATCCGGTTCGCAGAGAGGGGTTTGAGAAAAGGGGATACACGCTGGTCGGCGACGTGCATCCAAGGGACATGAAGGAGCGTGCATCGCTTTATACGCCCGTGCCGGGAGGCGTCGGGCCGCTGACCATCGCCATGCTGATGAGGAATACCTTGACCGCCTACGAGCGCCGGGAGGGCGGAGCGGACTGATCATGCTTCACGTGGGATTGACAGGGGGAATCGGCAGCGGCAAAAGCACGGTGGCCGCCATGCTTGAGGAAATGGGGGCCGTGATTCTCGATGCCGACCGTTTCGCCCGGGAACTGATCGAACCCGGCGGAAAAGCGGTTGGGGATATTCTTGGCGCCTTTGGGACCGAAGTCGGAGACGGCGCCGGCGGGGTGGACAGAGAAGCGCTTGCCGCCATTGTCTTCAAGGACCGCCAGGCCCGGCGAAAGCTGGAGTCCATCCTCCATCCCAAAATACTGGCGCGGCGGCGGGAGGTCCTTGAGGACATCCGGCGCCGGCACGGAGAACGGACGATTGTGGTGACGGAAGCGGCGCTCATTCTCGAGGCGGGAACGGCCGGCGAATTCGATGCGCTGGTGCTCGTCAAGGCGCCGGAGCCGGTTCGTAAGCAGCGCCTTGCCGGAAAATGGAGCGACCAGGAAATTTCAAGGCGGATGAAGGCGCAGTGGCGGGACGAACGCAAGGTATTCCTCGTGGATTACGTGGTTGACAACGGCGGGACGCAGGAAGAGACGCGCCGGCAGGTTGACGGCGTCTGGCGTTCCCTGCTCGCCAGGCTGCGTGTCCTTGGCCGGAAGGAGGAAGGGGGCGGCCGGCCGGGTAACGGCGGGAGCGCCCTCTGACGTCGAACGGGCGGTCCGTTTGCCGCCGGCTTCCATAGAACCGGGGTGGAGTGGTGAAGGAAGCGCTTATCATTGTTCCGTTTCAAACCGAAGCCACCGCCGTCCGCAAGGCTTTGTCGGATCAATGGAAGGTCGAGTGGGCCTCCACTTCGGAAAAGGGGCTGAAAATTCTGTCCCAGGGGAGTCCAGACCTGATCGTGGCCGATCTCAGGCAGCCGCGAGTCAAAGGCGAAGCCTTTCTGGTGCGTCTCAGAACCCTGGCCCCGTGGACTCCTATTCTAGTGACAGTTTCTGAGGACACCAGAGTATCCAGCGGCGGGTTCCTGGAGAAGGGAGCCACCGATCTCGTGTCTTTCCCTTTGTCGCCGGAGGAATTCAGGAGCCGCGTGGAAGGCGCCATGGCGCGCCAGGCGGGCGAAATACCCAGCCGCCTATCCGCCGCGGAGCGCCTCATCCTCTCAGGAGACTCGCCGCTGCTCGAAGAGGTCCGCGAGCAGATCGATGTGGTGGCCAGGACCGAACTACCCGTCCTCATCCTGGGCGAATCCGGGACAGGTAAAGAAGTGGTGGCGCGCCAGATCCATTCGCGAAGCAGCCGGAGCGAGAACCCTTTTTTGGCGGTGAACTGCGCGGCGATTTCCGAGTCCCTCTTCGAAACCGAACTCTTCGGACATGTCAAGGGGGCCTTTACAGGGGCCACAGACACCCGGCAGGGATTGCTGGAGGCGGCCCAGGGAGGGACGCTTTTTCTGGACGAAGTCTTCGAACTTCCGCCCCCGCTGCAGGCCAAGCTCCTCAGGGTCATGCAGGAAAGCGAGTATCTCCGGGTCGGCGACACGCAGATCCGATCGCTGAATATCCGGATGATTTACGCCACGAACAAAGACCCTGCAACAGAGCTGAAGGCCAAGAGGATCCGGGAAGATTTCTATTACCGTCTTCAGGTTTTTCCGATCCGGATGCCGTCGCTCCGGGAAAGGGTTGACGACATCCCGGTTTTGGCCGTTTCCTTTCTCCGGCACTACTGTGAGGACCTGGGTAAGCCCTTTGAAGGACTGGACCGCGAGGCAACGGATGCCTTGATGTACTATCCCTGGCCCGGGAACATCAGAGAACTGCAGAACAGGATGCGTTTCGCCGCCCTTTACCTGAAAGCCCCCATCTTGAGCGTGGAAGATCTTCCCGCCGAACTTCAGCATCCCGCGGATCAGAAGCTGGGGAGCTTTGCGAGGGCGAAGCTGGAGTTCGAGCGCAACTATGTGACCTTGCTCATGAGGAAGCACAGGGGTAATATTAATCGGGTCGCCAAGGAGGCCGGGCTCCACCGGATGGAGATCTACCGGATTCTGAAGCGATGCCGCCTGAAGCCCGAGCAGTTTCGGGGAGGTGTATGAAAAAACAAACCAGGTTCCACGCCATTGGCATCGGGATCTTTCTGATCTTCCTGGCGGCGCGAGCCACCATGTCCCCGCGTTCCCATCTTTGGGGGCCCATTTTCGATCACGCCTCCCGCAAGAGCCCTTACGTGGCCATCACTTTCGACGATGGGCCGAACGAGCCTTACACTTCGGAAATCCTCGCCGTTCTGAAGCGCTACCATGTCCATGCAACCTTTTTCCTGATCGGCGAGAACGCACTGACATACCCCGGAACGGTTCGGCAGATCCTGGCGGACGGAAACGAAATCGGCAATCACACCTTTTCGCATCCCCACCTTCCCGATGAGCGGGGATCGGCCATTCTCTGGCAGATCGACCATACCGAAGACGTGCTTGATCAAATCAGCGGGGTCCGGCCCATCTGGTTCCGTCCCCCGTATGGATTCCGCGATCCAAGGCTCTTTCCAAAGACACACCGCGAGGGATTGAGGGTCGTGGAGTGGTCCAACATGCCGAGGGACTGGACGCGTCCCGGAACAAAAGTCATCGTCAAGCGGACACTGGAACACTTGAAGCCCGGCGACATCATCCTTCTGCACGACGGGGACAACACGATTCACGGGGGAGACCGGAGCCAGACGGTCGCCGCTCTTCCGGCGATCATTCAAGGCATCGAGGCGCGTGGTCTGACACCCGTGACCATTTCCCAGCTGGCGGAAAGCACCCGGCGCAAGAAGTACATCCGGTTTCTGGAGGCGCACCGGGATCTCGAACCCCTTCCTCCCGTTTCAGACGGCTGATGCCGCGGGTGGCGCCCGGGCGGTGCAGCGGGGTGCGAACTACGGGTCAGCTTCGCGAAAAAAGATTCTTGAGGACCAGGCCGGCCATGTGCGGGTTATTGATCATCCGCCGCCTGAGATAGGCGAGCGCATCGTCCCAGTGCGTTGCATAGGGGACATAGAGGCGGACGGTTTCGCCCCGATCCACCAGTTCCTTCTGAATGGAGGACCGCGGGACACCCATCAGCATCTGGAATTCACGCCGGTCCTTTGGCACCTTCAACTCGTCGAAGACGGCCAGGGACTTTCGGATGTACGCTTCGTCGTGGGTCGCGACGCAGACGTAATGGCCCCCATCCAGGAGCTTTCTTAGGAGCATGAGAAGGCGTTCCTTCATGTCCCTCTTTTTCTGCAGCCCGTGTTCCGGCGTCACCGGGTAGATTCCGATGCACAAGCGAATGTGGGCCTGGAGCCCCGCCAGGCGGTCCACGTCCTTTTCGGTCCGGTGCAGGCGTGACTGCAGCACCGTTCCAAGTACCGAATACTTCGGCTTCAACTCGCTGTACGTCTGAACAGTGAATTCGGTCAGATCCACGTCTTCCATGTCGACGGTCAGGCCGATCTTCCTTTCCTGGCAGATCTGGGCCAGCTGCTCGAGGTTTTCCCGGCAGAAACCGGGATCGATGTAATAACCGAGCTGGCTCGGTTTGGCTGAAAGGGTGCAGTAGGGCCGGGATGCGATGGCGTCCAGCGTCTTGATGTAGACCTGGAGAGCTTCCGTGACCTTTTCCCGTGTTTCTTCCGCTTCGCCGAGAACATCCATGGTGCTGTGAAGACCGTGCTCCTTGTGAAAGCGGTCCGCCGTCTCCAGAGCCTTTTCCAGGGAATCCCCGGCCACGTAGGGCGAGGCGAATGTTCTCACCAAGTGTCCGGGAATGGCGTTGACCATGAGTGATTTGAGTGCGTGCAAGGCGGCCCCCTTTCAGAATCGAGACACAGGCGTTGCCCGTCTGGGAACCCCGGTCCGGCAGTGCGTTCGCGGGGCAGATTGATTTTATAGCACAAAACGGGGCGTTTTCCCGAGGGGGCGGGGTTGAAACGCACCCCGCGGGGGCGGAATGACCCA
>JARRNO010000073.1:0-9148 GCA_037384885.1 Acidobacteriota bacterium | reverse complement strand
GCCAGGCAGCCGGGCGAAGCCTGGACGGATTTGTTCAGGTATTCCATGGCCTTGAGCGTCATACGGCGCCGCAGGTAATACTGTCCCATGCGTTCAAGGGCCTGCGCGCTGCCGGGGGCCAGATCCAGGGCCTTTGCGTAAGCAGCTCTGCGATGATTGTGGTCTGCCTCGGCATCGCCGAGTTCGATCCAGACCTGCGGGTCCTTCGGAAGCTTCGCGGCTGCTTTCCTCAGGGCCGCCGAGTCAAGCGCGGCCCCCTTGTCGAAGTTTCTCTCGTAATAGCGGTACAGGCCAAGCAGCTCTTCCGCCTTGCCCGAACCACCCACGGCAGCCCGCTTCTCGAGCACTCGTCCCGGATCAAAGAAACGGAAACCCTGCGGCGCCCGGCCGTCCTTTTTCAGAATATGGGAAAGATGCTCCGTGACATCTTCAGGTATCGCCGCGGTTTTTATATTCCTGAGCGCCCGCCCCCGTGCATCCGTTAACCTCAGGCTAAAATCCCAATTCCCCTCCTGGTTGCAAACCTTGACGAGGAGGACGTTCCATCCCGCACTCAATGTGCAGGCATCCGCATACTGGTCGAAGGACGCTCCGTTGTAGTCCTTCGCGCCCCCGACCTGCTCTCCGTTCACCCACAATTTATAGGCTTCGTCATAGGCGCCCCGTATGACACAGGACGTTCTTCTTTTCGCCTGAACGAATGCGAGGGCATAACCCGCCGCCTTGTCAGAGGGATCAAGCACCGCCCCCAGCCGAATGACCGGGTCCGATGGATATTGCGGGTACACACGCCAGGAGACCTTTTCCGTCTTTCCTTCCCAGGCGCCCTTCAAATCGAGATCTTTCTCCGGCGGATATTTCGTGTCGTACCCGGACTTGTTTTCATCGGAAAACGGACCGATCACTTCCCATGTGCGAACCAACCCGAGTTTCCGGTACCGGCCGGCGGCTTTGTTCCACAATCCCGCCTGGCGGTCCAAGAAGGCCAAAAGGTTTTCCGCGTGGGCGGCCACCTCGGCGTTGCTGCCCGGTGACTGGGCGATTTTCTCCAATGTGCTGCGCAAAAGCGCCTTATCGGGGACATCTTCCCGGAGACCGAAAGCTTGGTAGATGTCCACCACGGCTTGCGCGTCCCCCCGGTGTTTCAATGCATCTTTAAGCAGGAGCGCCTGGCGGTTCTGAAGCGTGTTTCGGGCCGCCAGCGGCAAAGATGCCGCAAGGATCAGGATTCCGAGTTGTAACAGCGCTCCCTTCGTTCGCCTCATGGCATCCCCTGTCGTGTATGAAACCACCGGCCCTGAACCCGTTTCAGGCGCCTTGGGCCAAGTTTCCCATCGTCGTTCGCCCCGGCGCCTTCCAAGCGTACGCCGCTTGCTGACCCAATGGATCTGCGCGAAAAGGCTATTGTATCCTTCACGTTCTGGTGGGTCAATGAACCCCGGGGAGAGAAAACGCCGGCTGAGAAAACGGCCGCCGAAACGCCTTACCTGCGAACCTGCCTCGAGGGAAGTTTGGCATCGGGCGGGCGCACGTAGACCGGTTCAAGAACGGGGGCCGGCCGTCCTTCACCCAAGGCGGCCAGAGCCTGACACGCCGCAGGAACGGCCAGATTCGGAACACCGGGGAAGCGCCGGCACCCGGCCGGCCAGCCGCCGACGGAATCCAAAATATTTCCGGCGCACCAATCGAGACCCTCCGTTGAGACATCTCCCGGCGCTGCGGCGACCGGCGGTCCCAAGGCTCTTGCCTCGTCTCCATCCTTTTCAAAACACTGTAAATAAACTTGACGCCGCCTTGCATCGAGAAGAGCGGCGCCCCTTCCAGACCGCACCCCGCACGCAAGAGCGAGGGCGTAAAGGGAACCGACTCCGTAGACGGGTACGCCCCAGGCGAGGCCCAATCCCTGCGCGGCAGCCAGTCCCACACGGAGTCCCGTGAAGGACCCCGGCCCATGCACCACGCCGATCGCAGCAGGGACAAGCCTTTCGGGTCCGGCATTCAGGAGAGTTTCCACGTTCGGGATCAGGCGGGTGGCATGCGTTTTCACTTCTTGGTGGCATTCGCCCAGCACATGCCTTGAACGGTCGACCACCGCGAGGTTAAGCCAGGCGGTGCACGTATCGATCCCCAGGAAGCACTCTGTCTTCATGGTCCCCCGCCAAAAAAGAAGGGCCTGCGGCGCAGGCCCTCTTCCGGTTCATCCTAGCCCGCGATGAGCAGGCCTATTTGAACATCTCGGCAACCTTGACGATGCCCGGCATTTCCCACTTCTGCCCGCCGAAGGCCTTGACCATGCCCACGATCATCATGACTACGATCAGGACCCACCATGCGCAGAGCAAAAGGCCCACAAGGATATTCAGAAAAGGAATCACCATACCAACCATGCCCACCAGCCATATAACCATCGCTACGATGAAAAGAGCCAAGCCCTGGCGCGCATGCCAGTAGACATATTCCTTCTGCGGATCCTGCCGTTTGTCCCGGAACATGAAAAAGGGGATCAAGGCAAAGATACCGAAATAGGCCAGAAAAAGATGGATCTTGTCATCATCGCTGTAAGGTTTGCCGGTATTCACCGCTCCCGCCTCAGACATTTTCACCTCCGTCGTGTTTTGGCTACACCGCGAGTATACCCGACAAAAAGCAGCCGTGTAAAGTGATTTTCATCACGTCAGTCCAACTGCTTCGAGGTTTTGCACTTGCGTAGAGCCGGACGCCCTCGCTTCGAGCGGCCTATACTTCCTGAAACATGAAGGGACGCAGGCATCTCAGCCGCCGGTCCACTTCCTCCGGATAGAGAAAGTGCATCGTGGCCGCCACGCTCGAAAGCAGCGCGTTTCCATCCTGGGGCGTATAGCAGAATCCCATGATTTCTCTTCCCTGGTTGACAACGAGCGATCGCACTGGAAGGACCGTCTGAGAGAGAATGCGGCCGTAATGACCGTGGTCGCGCCCAAAGGAAAAGACCGAGTTGGCGGATTTCTTGTAGGTCACGGCCACCCTAGGATTTTCGTTGATATGGTTCTTCAGTGAATCCAGTGTCACCGGGTCCTTGACCTTGAGTTGGAACCAGATGGCGTGCATGTACTGGGTATTCAACTTAATGGCGGAAGAAAAGAGATCGAGATCGTACCCCAGGGTGTCAAAAACATGCCACGCGTCTCGCGCATGGTGCGTCCCGAAACGCTCGTCGGCATGCCTGCCGGCCTGGGGAGAAGGGATATAGGAGCCGTCCTGGCTGATGTCGTTGGCCCGCCTCATGCAGACAAAACGCCCCTCTTACAGGTTCCCAGGCTTTTGGCCGTTGTTCATGCCGAGCGTATGGATGAGGACCGATAGGTTGTGCGTATTGCAGGACACGACCTGGATGAACTTGTCATCCGGCGTGAGCGCGTCGTCGTTGATGCCCCGTGCATAGGGCTTTCCAAAGCCGAATTCGCTCCCCTGGGCGATGAAGCCCTTCTGCCCGTCCGCCAGGCCGGCGTAAATGGAGGTCTTGTTTTCATTCCCAACCGGCGTGCAGTCGATGATGACCGCCGCTTGTTCCAGGGCGGCGCTGACGGAGAGGGTGGGCGAAATTCCAAGCTCGTTGAAGGCTGTCCAGGCCTGGTCGTCGGCCGCCAGCTTGGCGCCCATCGAGATCACCCCTTTCACCTTCGAACGGTCCTCCAGCAAGGCTGACTTTTTGTGGAAGGTGATTTCATCCAGGCCCAGTTCTTCCCGCATCGTGCAGAGCAGGCCGATCAGCGGTTCGCCGATGGTTCCCGTTCCCACGACGTGAACGACTTTCTTTCCCATTTCAAGCTCCTGCGTCCCGAACGGCAAGGGTCGAAAAATAAAGGGCCCCGCCGGGGGCCCGGAGAACTCAGGTCCCTTCCTGCCAGGAGGCGAGATAACGCTCCTGCTCCGGCGTCAGCGTATCGATTTTCGTGGACATGGTTTCGAGCTTGATGCTCGCGATGGTCCGGTCGATCTCCTCGGGAATGACATAGACGTTCCTGTCCAGGGATTCACGGTTGGCGATCAGCCATTCGGCCGAAAGCGCCTGGTTGGCGAAGGACATGTCCATCACCACGGCCGGGTGGCCTTCCGCCGCCGACAAATTAACCAGCCGGCCCTCGGCCAGCAGATAAACCGTCTTTCCGCTGGGCAGCGTAAATCCCTCCACGAAGTCGCGAACCTTCTTCCTCGCCTTGCACGCATCGTAAAGGCCGCCTTCCAGCTCCAGTTCCACGTTGAAGTGCCCGGCGTTGCTGACGATGGCTCCTTCCTTCATGGCAAGGAAGTGTTCGGTTCTGATCACGTGCTTGTTGCCCGTCACGGTCACGAAAACGTCCCCGATCCCGGCGGCTTGGGCCATGGGCATGACCCGGAAGCCGTCCATCACGGCTTCGAGGGCCTTCACCGGATCGATTTCGGTGACAATGACATGCGCCCCCATCCCCCGGGCCCGCATCGCCACGCCTTTGCCGCACCATCCGTACCCGGCCACCACTACGGTGGAGCCCGCCAGCAGAATGTTCGTCGCGCGAACGATCCCGTCGATCGTGGATTGCCCCGTCCCGTACCGGTTGTCAAAGAAATGCTTGGTCATGGCGTCGTTCACGGCGATGATCGGGTATTGGAGCACCCCTTCCGCCGCCATGCTGCGAAGACGGATCACGCCCGTGGTCGTCTCTTCCGTACCCGCAACGATTCCCTCAAGCGCGTCCTTCCGTTTGCTGTGGGCCATGGACACGAGGTCGGCACCGTCATCCATGGTGAGGACCGGCTTGATGTCCAGCACGGAGTTGATGTGGCTGTAATAGCTTTCGTTGTCCTCGCCCTTCACGGCAAAGGTCGCCACGCCGAAATCCTCCACCAGGCTCGCCGCCACGTCGTCCTGCGTGGACAGTGGGTTGCTGGCGCACAAGGCGGTTTCTGCGCCCCCCGCCGCAAGCGTTCTCATGAGGTTGGCGGTTTCGGTCGTCACGTGGAGACAGCCCGCGATTCGAACGCCATTCAAGGGCTTTTCCTTCTCAAAGCGCTCGCGGATGGCCGCAAGCACGGGCATGTGTTGATCCGCCCATAAAATTCTGTCCTTGCCCCGAGAGGCAAGCGACTTGTCCTTTACATCGCACTCCATTGCTGGCTCCGTTCCTGTGGCTTTACGCCGGTTGCTTCACAAAGGGTTTCCACCTGGTTGGAACGCTCCCATGTGAACTCGGGGAGTTCGCGACCAAAGTGGCCGTATGCTGCCGTCTTTTTAAAGATCGGACGCCGGAGATCCAGATAGTCCATGATTCCCTTCGGAGTCAGGGGAAAAACCTTCCTGACTGTCTTTTCGATTTGGACTTCGTCGATTTTACCGGTTCCGAAGGTGTCCACCATGACCGATACCGGTTCCGCAACGCCGATGGCATAAGCAAGTTGAACTTCGACTCTCGATGCGATGCCGGCCGCCACGATGTTCTTGGCCACATGCCTGGCCATATAGGAGGCGGAACGGTCCACCTTGGTCGGATCCTTTCCTGAAAAGGCGCCGCCTCCGTGTCTCCCCATGCCCCCATAGGTGTCGACGATGATCTTCCGGCCTGTCAGTCCCGTATCTCCCTGGGGGCCGCCTACGACGAACCGGCCCGTGGGATTGACGTGGTACTGTGTGCCGGCGTCCAGCATGGCCTCCGGGATTACCTTCCGGATGACTTCCTCCATAACCGCTTCCCTAAGGTCCTTCTGGCTGACAACTTCGTGGTGCTGCGCGGAAAGAACAACAGCGGAGACCCTCTGGGGGCGGCCGTCTCTGTATACGACGCTGACCTGGCTTTTCCCGTCGGGCCGGAGAAACTTCAAGGTGCCGTCCTTCCGGACCTGGGCGAGACGTTCTGTCAGCCGGTGGGCCACGAAGATCGGGAACGGCATCAGTGCGGGGGTTTCGTCGCAGGCGTAGCCAAACATGAGCCCCTGGTCTCCGGCCCCTCCCGGATCAACGCCCATGGCGATATCCGGAGACTGCGGGTCGATGGTTGTCAGCACGGAGCAGGTTTTGTAATCCAGACCATAGTCGCCCTTGACGTACCCGATTTCCCGGATTGTCTCCCTCACGATGCTGGGGATATCCACGTAGGCATGGGTGGTAATTTCACCGGCGACCAGTGCCATGCCTGTCGTAACGAGTGTTTCGCATGCCACACGGCCGGAGGGATCCTCGGCCATGACGCGATCAAGAACGGCATCGCTGATCTGGTCAGCGATCTTGTCCGGATGCCCCTCCGTCACCGACTCGGAGGTAAATATATAGTTGTTCGACATCGATAACCTCTTTCCCTGACGGGCTGAAGGGAGGCATTATAACGGACCACCCTGAGAGCGTCAATTTAGAGCAGATCCGCACACAGGGCGGGGCCCGCCGCCCGGCTTTACCGGCTCGCTCATCCGATGGCGCTGCATCGGTCTTCGCTCACTTTCGCGCCATGCATCCAGGGCTGTTTCCGTCGCGACCATGACCGATTCCCGGATAGGCTCTAAAGGTACGCAGGCGTCGCCCGCCTCCAACACTGTCCTGTGGGATCGATTCACAGGGTGGTGCTGCAGGTGCACGCCCTCTGTCAATATAACTCTTGTTCTACGATCAGGCCGCTGCGCCCGTTCAAGGCATCAACCTCTCGTCCCGTTTAAGGAAGGTGAAATGCGCCACGGCACCGCATAGGTCGACTTCCTTCTTGTATTTGGAAAGGGCTTCTGCTAAATTTCGCAGCGGCGGTGGAGTGCACGGCCGTATCCGTGCCTTAACAGGCGTTTAAAGCGCCCAGGAGGGAAGAATGACGAGTGCGTTCACCATGGGCTTCATCGACGAAGCCGAACAATATGGCGCTCACAATTATCACCCTTTGGCCGTTGTTCTGGACCGGGGCGAAGGAATCTGGGTCTGGGATGTCGACGGAAACAAATATCTGGACTGCCTGACTGCCTACTCGGCCCTGAACCAGGGACACCGTCATCCCCGGATCGTCGAGGCCCTTAAGGCTCAGGCCGATCGCATCACCCTGACCTCTCGTGCTTTTCACAACGATCAGATGGGGCCTCTCGTGCACCTGTTATGCAACATCACGGGCTATCAAAAAGCGCTCCTTATGAACACTGGAGCCGAAGCGGTCGAAACCGCCATTAAGACGGCCCGAAAGTGGGGGTACAAAATCAAAGGCGCCGAGGACGATAAGGCGGAAATCATCGTCTGCGCCAACAATTTTCACGGCCGGACTACGACCATTGTCGGCTTTTCCACGGAAGCGCAATATCGAGACGGGTTTGGTCCCTTTACCCCCGGATTCAAGGTCGTTCCCTATGGTGATGCGGACGCGTTAAAACGCGCCGTGACACCAAACACGGTCGGCTTTCTCGTTGAACCCATCCAAGGGGAAGGAGGGGTTGTCGTCCCACCCGAGGAATATCTGAAGGAGGCCTACGCCGTCTGCCGTGAAAACCGCGTCTTGTTCATTGCCGACGAAATCCAGACGGGCTTCTGCAGGACAGGACGATGGTTCGCCTGCGATTACGCGGGTATCAAACCCGACATCATGATTCTCGGCAAGGCCCTCGGAGGCGGCTGCTACCCGGTATCCGCCATCGTCGCCGACGATGAGATCATGGAGGTTTTCCACCCAGGCGACCATGGTTCGACCTTCGGGGGCAACCCCCTGGGCGCCGCCGTAGCAAGGGCGTCCCTGGAAGTCCTTCGCGATGAAAAACTCGATAAAAGGGCCGCCGAGTCCGGAGCGTACTTCATGGAGCGCCTTCGCGATTTGAAAAGTCCCCACATTGAAGAAATCCGCGGCAAGGGCCTTCTTGTGGGAGTCGTCATAAGGGCCGCCTCCGGCAAGGCCCGTCCCTTCTGCGAGAAACTGATGAACCTTGGAATCCTCGCAAAAGAGACACATGAAAGTGTTATTCGCTTTGCCCCCGCGTTGATTATCGCAAAAGAGGAAATCGACTGGGCCATGGACCGCATCGCTGAAGCCTTGGCCTGACGGGAACAGGACGCGAAAGACAGGGCCGCCGCAAGGCGGCCCTTTACGTCCCTTAAACCGGGAGGCCGGATGACTGATCCCGGAAGCACGTTGAAACGGAGCGCGCCTGCCGCCCTCGTCTTTATCACTGCAATTTGGGGATTTACCTTTGTTGTGGTCCGGGACGCCGTCGCCGTCTACCCCGTCTTCCTCTTCCTCGCTCTCCGTTTCAGCCTGGGCGCCGCCGTCGTCCTAGCCATCTTTCCCCGTTCCGCCCTCAAACTGTCCAGGCGGGATCTTCTTGGGGCCGCGGTCATGGGTGCCGCCCTGTTTTCCGGATACGCACTCCAAACCGAGGGCCTACGATTCACGACCGCCGCACGAAGCGGATTCATCACGGGTCTTTACGTGATTTTCACACCGCTCCTCGAAACTTCACTCGTACGGCGCTTACCGCATCGCCTTGTCTTGTTGGGCGCGTGCTGCGCCGCCGGCGGGTTGTGGCTGCTGAGCGGCACCGGCAACAGCGGCGCGATGAATCTGGGAGATGTCCTGACCGTGGGCTGCGCGTTCATGTACGCCGCCCACATTCTTATCACGGCCCACATGTCCCGGCGCGCCGATGTCCGCGGGCTGGTCGTGGTGCAACTTGCGGTCGTCGCCCTTCTGTCCTGGATCTTTGCCGCGCCGAATCTCCATTTGCTCTTTCCCGTGCCCCGGGCGGCCATCAAGGGTATCCTCTATACCGCATTCTTAGCGACCAGTCTCGCCTATTTCGTGCAGACAGCCTTTCAAAGGTACGTCTCGGCATCCCAGGCCGCTATCATCTTTACGATGGAACCGGTTTTCTCGGGCATCTTCGCCGTCATGATCGGAGGCGAATCCCTGGGATGGCCGGCGCTCTGCGGAGGCGCCATGATTCTCTCCGGCATGTTTCTCGGTCAATGGCCCGACCTGAGGCGACGGCGTGCCTGATCCGGGCGTTCAACTGCGCCAATTCCCCCACGCCGTCTCTTTTCGCACCCTTAACGGGGGTTGCTCTTGCAATGGGCTAACAACTTATGCTTTGATAAATTTCCTCGCTACCCGGGCGAGGCCGTCCGCAGGAAGCGGCGCAACGGCCTTGAGAAACCGGGAGGCATGGGAGGAGACGGTTTTCG